>NZ_JCANVJ010000014.1:0-82445 GCF_059569355.1 Desulfobotulus sapovorans DSM 2055
TATCCACGCGTTACTCACCCGTGCGCCACTTTACTTATCCCCCGAAGGGAACTTTCTCGTTCGACTTGCATGTGTTAAGCACGCCGCCAGCGTTCATTCTGAGCCAGGATCAAACTCTCCGTTGAATCTCTGTACTTCCTCCTAAGAGGATTACTCAGGGGTATGTTCTTATTCTTTCACTGCCTGATTTTCAAAGATCGATTTTTTCGATCCGCCGCCGTAAGCAACGAGGCGCAAACTACCCATTTGACCCAAGGGTGTCAACACCTTTTTTTCCATCTTTTTTCTTTTTTCTTAACTTGCTTGAAACATAAGAATTTTAAAAACTGTTTTTTCAGAACATACCCAAAAACAGCTCACAAAAAGCTCTCCAGTGGAACCATCCGACAGGGAAAGCATACAAAAAACGCAGTGGCCCCTACCACTCCCGCCGAAAAAGATCTTGCCCTCTTTCGTCGCCACAAAGCCCCGGGCCATTGAAATGGGATCCATCAAACAAAACATCAGGATGTTTCAGAAAAAACGCCCAAAATACGATTACTTTCCCGCAGGGCCTCGCCACAGAAAGGCCCCAGAAAATCCCGCAGCTCCTCCATCCACTGCCTTCGTGAACAGCCCTCAACCGCCAGCATTTTTTCCGTCGTATCCGCCAGAACCTCCGAAAAAAGACCACTGACCTCCCGCGCATAGGGGTTTCTCGCAATGAGATCCTCGTAAAGCCCCAGATCCAGTGCAAACAGACGGCCCACGCAGTCGAGATTCAGACGGAAAATCAGGGTCGCCACGCTTTTGGCCGTATCCGTATCCAGCCCCTCCCTTTTCATATAAGCCGCCGTGGCAATGGTAACAAGATGGGTGACACTCTGTACAAAGGCCATGTGCCGGTCATGGTCAGCAGGAGGCATGACGGAAACCCGTGCGCCGGCCTCTTCAAAGAGAGTACGGAAAGGCGCTGTCCAGACCTCTCCCCGCCCTGGGGTCAGAATCACATTCTGCCCCTGCATGGCCACCGTATATTGTCCGAACATGGGGTGAATGCCCAGCACCTCTGCAGAAGAGGCCTCCAGCATGGCGGTGATCACCTCCTCTTTAAGGGAGGAAAAATCCACAAAAAGCTGCTCTTCTGAAAAAAGAGGCCCCAGCTCCCGGGCAAGACGCACCGCTGTGGCCATGGGCGTTGACAGGATCACAATGTCCGAGCTGTGCACCAGGGCTTCGTTGGTCATCTCCGTACCCAGATCCGACACCGTCACAAAAAGCCCCCGCTCCCGGAAAAAACCCGAAAACCAGCGCCCCATGCCTCCGTTGCCACCGATAATGCCGATTCTTTTACCCTGAAAAATCTCCGGAATCATCGGATGGCCCTCCAGCGCAGAAGATGATCCGCCACCACAAGCTTTGCCATGGCCTCGGCCACGGGCAGAATGCGGGGAATGGCCGCCACATCATGCCGTCCACGGGTCACAATGCTTCTCGGATTCCCATGGATGTCCACGGTCTCCTGGGGAATGGTAATGGAGGGGATGGGTTTCACCGCAAGACGCAGCACCACCCGCGCCCCACTGCTGATGCCCGCAAGAATGCCGCCGCTGTGATTGGAAAGAAACCCCTCAGGTGTCATGGCGTCATTGGCCCTGCTGCCCCGCATGGCGGCCACGGCAAAACCGGCCCCGATCTCCACCCCCTTGACCGCGCCAATTCCCATCATGGCTGCGGCAAGGTCTGCATCCAGCTTGTCGAACACAGGATCCCCCAGACCTGCAGGAAGCCCGTCGATCCAGAGCTCCACAAGGCCGCCGATGGAATCCCCCGCAGCCCGCACCTCCGCCACACGGGCCTCCATGGCCAAAGCCGCCTCTGCATCGGGGCAGCGATAGGGGTTGCTGTCCAGAGCGTCCATGTCCATCACTCTCGCCTCAATCCCTCCCAGAGCCAGGGTGAAGGCCCTGGCGGAAATCCCTTCCTTTTCCAGAAGAAGACCGGCCACAGCCCCGGCCGCCACCCTTCCGATGGTCTCGCGGGCCGAAGCCCGCCCTCCGCCCCGCCAGTCCCGGATGCCATAGCGGGCCTGATAGCTGAGATCGCCGTGACCGGGCCGGAAAAGGTCTTTGATATCCTCATAGGACTGGGACCGGGCATCCTTGTTCCACACCAGAATGGAAATGGGGGTGCCTGTGGTTTTGCCCTCGAACACCCCGGAAAGGATCTCACAGAGATCCGCCTCCCTGCGGGTGGTGCTGGTTTTTGCCTGTCCGGGCTTTCTCCTGTCCAGCTCCCGCTGCACAAGGGCTTCATCCAGTGCCAGACCCGGCGGACAGCCGTCAATCACGCACCCTACGGCCGGGCCGTGGGATTCCCCCCAGGTGGTGACACGAAACATATGACCCATGGTGCTTCCAGGCATCCCAAACCTCCTTTTTCATAGAATGGGGCTTCTCTGCCCTGAGCAGGAAACCGTTTTTTTCACCCTGCCCTTTTTTTCAGGGGCTTCATTGCAGGGAGAGGATCTTCAGGGCCAGGGCTTCCGGTGTCAGAAAATCCGTCTCCACCGTGTCATGGGCCGCCGCTGCATACAGGGCCTCCCGGGCCGCCATCACATCCCGCACTTCATCCAGGGCCGATGTTCCCGTAAGGGAGGGCCGCACGGCCCCCCTTGCCAGATCCTCCTCCATGCGCCTCACCACTGTTTCCGCAAGGGCATTGAGGCGTACCACCCGGCCCGCCTCCCGCATTTTCCGGATATTCTCCGGCCGGGTCACAATACCGCCGCCCGTGGCAATGACACCAAAGCCTTCCGCAATCACCTGTTCCAGAGCGAGGCTTTCCCGATCCCGGAATGCTTCCCAGCCTTCCTCAGCCACCAGGGTTCCGATGGGCCGCCCCGCGTTCTTCTCAATGCGGGCATCCAGATCCACCCAGGAACACGCGAGCATACGGGCCAGATGACGGGCCACCGTACTTTTCCCGACACATCGGTATCCCACAAGAAAAATACGCAATCTCATCCCATGACCCCTGAAAACACCTCAAAAAAATTCGGGAAGGATTTGGCCACACAGCCGGGATCCGTAATCTCCACACCCGGCACCTTCAGGCCCGCAACGGCAAAGCACATAGCCATGCGGTGATCATCGTAGGTATGGATTCTCGCCCCGTGCAAGGGCTGCCCCCCCGTGATTTCCAGATCATCGCCCACAATGCGCACCACCCCGCCCATGCGGGTAAGCTCCGTTGCCACGGCACTCAGGCGGTCACACTCCTTTTCCCGCAGATGGGCCACATTGCGGATACGGCTTGTCCCCTGGGCAAAGGCCGCCACCACCCCAAGGGTGGGCACCATGTCCGGCATGTCTCCCATATCCACGTCAATGGCCTGCAATTCTCCGCCTTTCACCGTGATCCCCCGGATGTCACTGGCCACCGTACAGCCCATGCGCTCCAGAATACCAAGAAGCCCCAGATCTCCCTGGGCCGACCCCAGAGAAAGTCCTTCCACGCTTACGGAACCTCCCGTAATGGCGGCAGCGGCAAAAAAATAACTGGCATTGGAGGCATCCGGTTCCACAAGATAATTTCCGGCCCTGTAGGTCTGGCCTCCGGGAACAATATAATGGGTGTCTCCTTCCCGGCTGAAGGCAATGCCCAGCTTTTCGAGGATCTCCAGGGTCATGAGGATATAGGGTCTTGAGACCGGCCCACGGGTCACCGTGATGTCCAGCCCCTTTTCCAGACAGGGTGCCATGAGCAGCAGGCCGGAAAGATACTGGCTGCTCAGATGGCAGGCAATGGAAAGCGCCCCCCCCCTGCGACTGCCGCCGCCGATGACCACGGGTGGGCAGCCCGTATCCTCAACACTGCGTGCGGGGATGTCCACCTGAGCCAGGGCATCCAGAAGATCCCCCAGAGGACGCTGGCGCATCCGCGCATTGCCATCCAGGGTGCTGGCCTTTTCTCCAAGCCCCGCCACAGCGGAAAGAAGCCGCATGGAAGTCCCTGAGTTCCCAAGAAAGACGGGACTGTCCGAACCCTGAAGCCTGCCTCCTTTTCCTTCCACAGTCATGCGGCCGTCACCATGGTCTGTGATGGGAATGCCCATCTGTCTGAGAGCCTGGGCCGTGAGCAGGGTGTCCTCACTGCGCAGACAGCCCGACACTTCCGAAGGCCCGTCCGCCAGTGCGGCGGCTATGAGAAGCCTGTGGGTGTAACTTTTGGATCCCGGAACCCGGACGCGCACACCTTCCGGACGATGGGGCCGCACCGCAAACGGAGTTTCGGACATCTTTCCTCCTTACTTTTAAAAATTCAGCCACATGGGTTTCATGGCAGACCAGAGTGTCTCACAGACTGGCCTCCACCGCCCTGCGCATCACATCCAGGGGGGCGGACTGTCCTGTCCAGGTCTCAAACTGTAAGGCCCCCTGACGGATGAACATTTCAAGACCATCCACCACCCTGCAGCCACAGGCTTCCGCAGCGGCCAGAAGCCGGGTTTTCCGGGGCGCATACACAATGTCCATCACCACCATACCCGGACGCAGTACCCCTGCATTCACGGGTATGGCATCGGGAAAAGGGTGCATCCCCACGGAGGTGGTGTTCACCAGCACCGCCACATCCTCTCCGGAAAAATCCGACAGAGGGCAGAAAGGGGCTTCCAGTTCCCGTGCCAGGGCTTCCCCCCGCTCCCGGCTCCGGTTCACCACCAGAGGGTACCCGCCCGCATCGCGGATGCCGTAAGCCACGGCCCTTCCCGCCCCTCCCGCACCAATGACGGCCACCCGCTTTCCCTCAAGGGAAGTCACCGACAGAAGGGAATCCCGTGCGCCGCACCAGTCCGTGTTCATGCCGGAAATCCGGCCATCCTCCCCAAGACAGAGGGTGTTGACCGCGCCCATGGCTTCAGCCATGGGATCCAGTACATCCACAAGGGAAAGAAAGGCCTCCTTGTGGGGCAAAGTCACGCTCATGCCCCGGATGCCCAGGGTGCGCATGGCTTCAGGAACGCCTTCCGGACTCTTCACATCAAAGGCAAGGTAGGCGGCATTGATATGAAGGGCAGAAAAGGCCGCGTTGTGCATCACAGGGCTGCGGCTGTGTCCCACAGGATGCCCCAGCACCCCGAAAAGCCGGGTTCCGCTGTCCATGGTTTCTCCTTTAAGAAGGGCAGCGGGCATAGGAGCCCACAATTTTCAGAAACAGGCAGTTGGGCCGCATACGGGCCACGGCCTCCTGCACTTCCGCATCCTCCCGGTGACCCTCCAGATCCGCAATGAAAAAATAGCTCCAGTTTTCCTGACGGGTGGGACGGGACTCCAGCTTCACGAGGTTGATCCCCAGATCCGCAATGGGCTTGAGGCTGCTGAACAGGGCACCCGGCACATGGGCCGTCACGAACATGAGGGTGGTCTTGTCCATACCCGTGGGCTGGGTTTCCTCCCTGCCGATCACAAGGAAACGGGTGGTGTTACGGCCGCTGTCCTCAATGTGGGAGGCCAGCACCTGAAGGTTGTAAATCGCTGCGGCCTGATTGCCCGCCACAGCCGCCGCACCCGGCTCCATGGCCGCCTTTCTCGCCGCCGCCGCCGTACTGGCCATTTCCACAAGCCGCGCATGGGGAAGGTGCTGGGCCAGCCAGCCCCGGCTCTGGGCCAGGGCCTGGGGATGGGAATACACCACGGACACAGCCTTGAGATCCGTTTCCCGTGAGAGCAGATCATGGGAAATGGCAAGGCAGGTTTCCGCACAGATTTTTAAAGGAGAAAGAAAAAGCAGATCCAGGGTATGGTTCACCGCCCCTTCCAGGGAATTTTCCACAGGCACCACCCCAAAGTCACAGCTCCCCTTTTCCACCTCCTCAAACACCTCGGCAATGGTGGTTCTCGGAACAAACTGCCCTGCATACTCAAAGTGCTGAAGGGCTGCGATGTGGGTATTGGTGGCTTCCGGCCCCAGATAAGCGATGGTGCGGGAACGCTGCACCTCCCGCGTGGCCGCCATGATGGTGCCGTAGAGGTGATAGATGAGGGTATCCGACACGGCCCGGCCCACGCTGCGGCTCACCAGGCGGTCAAAAATGCTTTTTTCCCTGGATCGATCAAGAACCTGAAGACCCGCCGCCTCCTTGACGGCTCCGATCTCCCGGCCCAGATCCAGGCGTTCGTTGAGCAGATCCAGAATGCTGTCGTCAATCGTGTCAATGCGGGTACGGAGTACTTCCAGGGCCCGTCGAACCGCTTCCATGTCCGCTGTCATCCGGCCTCCCGCCTATTTTTCCGTTATGGTTTCTTCCACGGCATGGCCAAAATGACGGCCCCCTTCTTCGAGACAGACCAGAACCCGGTCTCCGGGATTCAGGGCCACAACGGATACGGGTCTGCCTCCGGGTGCTGTCAGGCGGATGGTTTCCGCATTCTGCACAATGGTATGCACGCCCTTGCCCGCCACCTCGGCGCGAATCAGGAGAAGAGGCCTTTTTTCAATCTTCACCCGGCCCACCACAGCCGGGCTGGTGTTGCCCTCGCTGTCCACCAGCATCACCGTGTCTCCGGCGTTCAGCTCGGCCAGATACCGGGTTCGCCCTCCGTCCACGCGGGTATAGGCATGCACCGCCCCGGCATTCACCCGGAAGGGTCTGGGTGCCACATAGGGATTGGACTCCGTTTCCGCATGCACAAGAAAAAGCGCCGAGGAGCTGTCCCCTACCAGCATACCCTGGCCGGGCACCATGGAGGTGCAGGTATCCACGCAGACCCGGTCGCCCATACCCAAAGACCGAACCTCGGTGACCACAGCCTCTTCCAGCGCTTCTCTGCCGCTTTCAACCTGAAGACCTTCCAGGGCCGCCTGAAGGGCCAGAGGCTCCTGGATGTCCAGCATCACACGCCGAACCCCCACCTCCAGAATGCCAAAGGCCGTGCGGGCCGCGTCCAGGCTTTTCACCACAGGCATGACATCCACTTTTCTGGCAATAAGATTTTCCAGAGGGATGATGGTCCAGTCCGTACATTCCAGCACCACAAGGCGGCTTGCGGCCAGGCCCGCCACCTCTTCCTCCTGCTTTCCGTCCGAAATCCTGAAAATCTCCGCCGTCTCTCCTGGAATAAAATCCCCGTCCGAAGCCAGTACCGGAATCCTTGCCAGCGCCTTCACCGCCTCGCCCCTGCCGTCTTCCACCCAAAGCCCCTGAGCGCCGCCCTCCAGAGCGGTGAGCACCAGCTCCTTGTTCCAGGGCGCTACCTTTACCCAGATTTCCCGCATATCCACCTCATCCCTTCCTTTATAATAAGGGGCTTTCCGCCCACATCCCGCTGCCATGAAAACCGAAAGCCACCGTCTGCATTGAAAAAACGGTGGCTCTCCGATCTCACCCCTGTTCCGCCAGACGCATGATCTCCATGGCATCATCCACGGAAGCCCCGCCGTTGATAATGGCGGAAAATGCCCGTACCAGAGCGGTGGGATTTCTGTGCTGGAACACATTGCGGCCCATGGAAACCCCTGCCCCGCCTGCGTCCGTTGCACCTTTTACCATTTCCAGAACATCCCGGTCTGAATCCATTTTAGGCCCGCCTGCGATAACCACAGGCCGGAAACAGCCCTCCACCACCTCCCGGAAACTTTCCGTGGAACCGGTGTAGGAGACTTTCACAATATCCGCCCCCATCTCGGCTCCGACACGGGCCGCATGCTTGATCACTTCCTTGTCGTATTCATTGGTGATCTTCTCCCCCCTGGGATACATCATGGCCAGAAGGGGCATGCCCCAGCTCCGCGCCTCGTAGCTGATGCGGCCAAAATCATTGAGCATCTGCTTTTCGTCTCCGTTGCCAAGATTCACATGAATGCTCACTGCGTCCGCCCCAAGGCGGATGGCCTCCTCCACGGAGCACACAATGGTTTTGGCATTGGGCTTGGGAGAAAGGCTTGTGGATGCGGAAAGATGGATGATAAGACCGATGTCCGGGCCGCTGCCCCGCAGACCGTCCTCCACAAGGCCCTTGTGTTCCACAATGGCATTGGCCCCACCTTCGGCCACCTTCTGGATGGTGGCGGTGAGGTTGCGGATACCGTCAATGGGCCCAACGGATACACCGTGATCCAGGGGCACAATGATGGTTTTTTTGGTTTCCCGATTGATGATGCGTTCCATGCGGATCTGCTTGCCGATCATGACTGCCTGCCTCCTGATGTTTTGACGAATAGAAAGGGCCGTGAAGAAGTCTCTCCACGGCCCTTGTCTCGTCTTTTTATCGGGGCGGTACCGTGGGAGTCTTTTAGCGACCCGCCTCGGTACGTGTGCTTTTCTTGTCAGCTTTGCTGGAGCGCACGCGCAGGCAGGTCGATACTAAAATAATAGTACCACCAATAATAGCTGTTAAAGCTGCCTGCACATGTGTTCTTCACAAGACAAAACCTTTCCTGAAAATTTTTATGCTGAAGAAGACCATACAGAAAGAATGACCCAGGGTCAAGTTTTTTTATACAACTTCACAAAACAGTTCCAAAACGCCAAGACAGCTATAAAATATGGAAAATCGCAGTTGCACGGAATCAAACTTGCTGCTATAGCTTAACCCCATGAAAAACACCGTTCATCCTCGTTTTTACAATGCAAAATCAAATTGATATCGATTTAGAGTCAGGATAAGAATTTACCCGTTCATAAAAATGATGATAACATTTTAATTTTCAAACGGAATTTTATACACTTCTTCCTTGACAGCCCTTTGGCAAGCACGTAATTTGGGCGACGCATATGATTTCTTTTCCACAAAGGGTAACACCTCCTGGAAAATTCTGGATGCCCGCCGTTTTTTATCCATACCGTAGCACCGGAAACAACAACAATTCCTAGATCACAAGCTGACGATTAACATTCTAAGGAGGTTCTGCATGAACAAGGGTGATTTGGTTGCAGAAGTTGCAAAAGTTGTAAGCTCGAAAAAAGACGCCCAGGCTGCGGTTGACTGTGTCTTTGCTGCTATTACCACAGCAATGGCCAACAACGAACCCGTAACCCTTGTGGGTTTTGGTACCTTTAAAACCATGGAACGTCAGGCCAGAAAAGGCAGAAACCCCCAGACCGGAGCAGAAATCGAGATTGCAGCCCGGAAAACGCCTAAATTCATTCCAGGAAAAGCCCTCAAGGATGCCATGAAGTAACAGCTGCATCTTCAGACTCTGATTTTCCGGCCAAGGAAGGCAACAATTTTAAGCTTAAAAACCCTTTTGGGGGAATACAGATTGGAATTGTAGCCTCTCCTGGGCAAGGAAAAAGATCCTGCCGATATGCAGGATCTGCTTTATACAAAAAAAACACCCCGAAACCGAGTCCTTACAATTTAAGTTCACGCGATACCCCGTAACCTGAATGATCTGTTATATCGCGTCATCCCGTCTCTGAAAGCATCGGCAGGAATGTTGCTACAAAATCTTTTCCCAGACGCGGCACACAAGATCATGATATCTGTCACAAAAAGCTTTCCGTTTTCCATCCCATAACCCCAAAAAGCGGTATTTATTACGGACGTGCATCAGAAAAAACTCACCATCGTCAACGCCCTCGGCCTGCATGCCAGACCCGCCGCTGCCATTGCGCGTATTGCACAATCTGCAAAGGCCGGGGTTTGGATCTGCCGAGAAAAATCCACTGAACAGATTGACGCCACAAGCATTATTGATATGCTGACCCTGGCCTGCGAACAGGGAACCCGCATCACCCTTTATGCAGAGGATCCTCAAGATCTTCCACTGCTCGACAACATTGCCAAACTTGTCGAAGACGGATTTGGAGAATAAGCTCACCATGCCTACGGGAGAAAAAAAAGAAACGGTCTTGGAGGGCATCAGCGGTGCACCCGGTATCTGCATCGGTAAAGTCTATCTGGTGGACAGGGAAGGTGTGGATGTCGTTCCCCAATATGGCATTGCTCCGCCTCAACGCCCCCAGGAAATCAACCGTTTCAAAAATGCCGTTCGCAAAGCCAAAGCCGAACTCCTTGAAATCATTGGAAGTACACCGGAGGCTTTAAAAGAACATATCCAAATCCTGGAAACCCATCTTGTTCTCTTCAAGGACAAGATGCTCTATGGTCGCACCATCGAAACCATTGAAACAGAAGGTGTCAATGCAGAATGGGCTCTGAAAACTGTGGTGGCAGGAGTTCGGGCCATGTTCCAGAATATTGAAGATCCCTACTTACAGAGTCGTTCTGCGGATATTGTTCATGTTTCCGAACGCATCATGCGTAACCTTCTGGGAGCGAAGGAAGAAAGCATAGGTAGTATCAGCAAGCGCGTAATCCTCGTTGCCAGCGACCTTTCTCCCTCCCAAACGAGCCAAATCCAACTGGAATGGGTAATGGGATTTGTCACAGATCATGGTGGTACAGCCTCCCATACCAGCATCATTGCCCGTACTCTGGGGATTCCCTGCGTCCTGGGTCTTGAAAATGCCACATCCGTACTTCACAACGACGATATTATCATTGTCGACGGTATCAGCGGCAAGGTAATCCTGCATCCCGAAGATGAAACCCTGCTGCTCTATGAAGAAAAAAAAAGACGCTTTGAAGATCACAGGGCATCTATCTCACGCAGTTCCCATCTCCCCTCCATCACAACAGACGGCCTTGAAATCCAGGTCATGGGCAATATCGAACTGGCAGAAGAAGTCGTTTCTGTCCGGGATCATGGCGGAGATGGTATCGGACTCCTGCGTACGGAATTTCTGTATCTCAGCCGTACCAATTTCCCCAGTGAAACAGAACTCTTCGAACAATACAGGGAAGTTCTGGAACTCATGGCGCCAGCTCCCGTCACCTTCCGAACCCTCGATATCAATGGGGACAAGGCCATTGCCTACACCCTCACACCGGAAGAAGCCAACCCAGCACTGGGACTGCGTGCCATACGTTTCTGCCTGAAAAAAAAAGATGTCTTTAAAACTCAGCTCCGCGCCATCCTGAGAGCTGCAGCCTATGGCAATGCCCAAATCATGTTTCCCATGATTTCCTGTGTTGAGGAAGTTATGGACGCGCGGCAGCTTTTAGAAATCTGTGCCACAGAGCTGGCTGGGGAAAAAAAGAAACACAACCCGGATATTCCCGTCGGTATCATGATTGAAGTCCCTTCCGCTGTCGTCATGGCCGATGCCCTTGCCAGGGTAGTTGATTTTTTCAGTATCGGAACCAACGATCTTGTTCAGTATCTCCTGGCCATTGACCGGGGGAATCCCCAGGTGGCCCACCTGTACAATGCTCTAAACCCAGCGGTTCTACGCATGATTCAACGGGTCGTGAGCGAGGCAGACAAAGCGGGGATTCCTGTTGCCATGTGCGGCGAAATGGCAGGAATTCCCCAGAACCTGCCTGTCCTGATGGGGCTTGGGATACGGGAGCTGAGTATGAATCCCCAGTCCATGCCCGCCATTAAAAATATGATCCGTCACCTGAACAGCCGGGAATGCCGCCTGTTTACGGAGGATCTCCTTCAAAAGATCACGACCCAGGATGTGGCACAAACCCTATCCCGAAAATACGGCAAACTGACAACAACGGACTTCAGCGGATAAAAAAAGCCTGCAAGATGCGGGCAGAGTACATATTGGTGTCAAGGAGGACGGTGTGAACAACACCAAAATGATCAGCGACAATCGAAAAGCCCGTCATGAATATATCTTTGAAGATGTCATGGAAACTGGAATCGTCCTCACGGGGACGGAAGTCAAATCCATCAGAAATGGCCAGGTCAACCTAAAAGATGCCTACGCCCAGATCAAAAATGGAGAGATGTTTCTTTACCAGATGCACATTACACCCTACTCCCATGCCTATTATAACAACCACGATCCCCTGCGGGTTCGCAAACTGCTGTTACATAAAGATGAAATCATTAAACTCATCGGAAAAACAAAAGAAAAAGGCTATTCTCTGATCCCCGCAAAGCTGTACTTTAAACAGGGAAAAGTCAAGGTTGCCCTGGCCTTGGCACGGGGGAAAAAACTGTATGATAAACGCAATGCCATCAAAGAAAGGGAAGCCAAGTTGGCCGTGGGCCGCCTTAACCGGCAAAAACATGGATAGGCTCCACAAGAATATTTTTTTCAGGGGCAAGAATTCATTTTTAACAACCTTGAAACCCTTTGCTTCTCAGATGGCTTTTCATGGTGCATAACCCCCATACCCTTCCCCAATACCTGCTCCAGCCAGGTTTTCTTTTTGTTCCAGAGGAAGCCATGCAGATTTCCGCCGTACTCGGATCCTGTGTGGCTGTTGCACTTTTTGACAAAAAAAAAGCGCGCGGCGGCATGAATCATTTTCTGTATCCCATAGCCCCCGCACCTGAGCAGGCAACCACCCTCTACGGAAATGTAGCCACCCGTACCCTCATCCGCATCTTCCTGGATCAGCAACCACAAAAAAAATATCTTGAAGGGATGCTCTTTGGTGGTGCTGCCCCGGTTTCCATGAAAGATGCTATGGAAGTAGCTGAAAAAAACATCCATGTAGCAAGGACACTACTCAAGGAAGCACAGATTCCCATTGGGGTGGAAGATGTAGGGGGGACATGGGGAAGAAAAATTATTTTTAACGCATCCAGTGGAGAATCTGTGGTATACCGTGTAGAACGTCTCCGCGAGGGGGACTGGTACCCGTATACCGGTATGCGCTGAAAAACCCTGAATTTCCTCTATGCGTCCGGTATTGCACCCACATTAACCTGAATGCGTTTATAATCCATTGTTTTATACCTTCTGATTCCCTTGGGGTGTGAAAAACAGGGGGGATTTTCAGCATCGTACCGGGAACAGCCTGGTTATTACCGGCATGATCCGAAGACAAAAGGAAGGTAAGGAGGAAAGGCCATGCACGATCAGGAACAGCGGGATCGGCTTCTACAGATAGGATGTGATCTCAATGCTATCCAGGATCTGGATATCCTCATGGAACGCATCCTCACCGAAGCCCGTGATTTTGTGGATGCAGATGCCGGCTCCATTTATATACGGGAAAATGATACCCTGCGTTTTACCTATACCCAGAACGATACCCTGGAAAGCAAACTGGCTCCAGGCGAAAAACTGCTGTACAGCAGCTTCATCCTTCCTGTAGATGACCGTAGCATTGCAGGTTATGTGGCCCTGCACAACAAAGCACTCTGCATCGATGATGTTTATCGTATTCCCGAATCTGCCCCCTACCGTTTCAGCCGCTCCTTTGATGTACGTTCCCAGTATCGCAGCCGCTCCATGTACACCCTGCCCCTTACCAATATCAACCAACAGGCCATTGGTGTCCTGCAAATCCTCAATTCCATGGATACGGACAGAAAGGTTCGGGCGTTTACGGAAAAGGATACCCGGATTCTCCAGCATTTCGCATCCATCGCCTCCTTGGCTCTTGAAAGAGCCCAGCTGACCCGATCCATTCTGCTGCGTATGATTCACATGGCGGAGATGCGGGATCCCAAGGAGACCGGGGCCCATGTTAACCGCGTGGGCAGCTATGCCGTGATTCTCTATGAAGCCTGGGCCAGACGTCGTGATATGGATCCTGTGACCCTGGAACGCCAGCGGGATCGCCTGCGTATGGCGGCCATGCTCCACGACGTGGGAAAAGTCGCCATACCGGACAGTATCCTCAAGAAACCAGGTCGTTTTACGGAAGAAGAGTTCATCATCATGCAGGAACATACCCTTCAGGGAGCACGACTCTTCCTCAATCCGCTCTCGGATTTTGACCAAGCTGCTTCCGAAGTCGCCCTCACCCATCATGAACGGTGGGATGGTAAAGGCTACCCGGGCCATGTTGATATTCTCACTGGTCTTCCCCTGCCTGGAAAGATAGATGCTTCAGGAAAACCGCTTCCCCGCAAAGAAAAAGAAATCCCCATTTTTGGTAGAATTGTGGCTCTGGCAGATGTCTATGACGCCCTTTCACACCAGAGGGTATACAAAGAGGCCTGGGAAGAAGAACGGGTACTGACCATCATCCGGGATGGTGCAGGTACACAGTTTGATCCTGAACTTGTGGAAATTTTTTTTGAAGTCCTTGATTTATTTCAGCAGGTTTCCCAGCGTTTCCCCTGAGATGCCAGGAAACAGCGTGTCCCTCCGTCAAAGGGACACCAGCCTCTCGTCAAGACTTTGCCACCTCCTCAGCAGTCTTTCCCACAGCAGATGGCGCTGGCATGGGAACGGGAACTTTCCGCCAGCGACTCTTGCCAAAACGCAGATAGCCTTCCACATTATAAAAACGAGGGTCTTCAATCTTATCGGGCATGGTAAGCACAGGAACGTCAAGCTTGGAGGCCAGATGATCGTGCAGAGCCTTGCTCCCCCCACCCGTTAAAATGACACCCTGCATATCCCACTCATCCGCCCAGAGACGTGCAATTTCACCCGAAAGCTCTGATGCCGCCCGTTCAAAAACCCGATCCCGCAAACTGGCAATATGATATTCCTTACCCCGGATCTGAATCCAGCCCTTTTCCACGGCTTCATACAAACGGTAAAGTTCCACCTGAACACCGGATTCCCGTTTTAATTTTTCCGCAATGGCCATGAAACTTCTTGCCATACCCATATCTACAGTCGAACTGCTGCGCTCCACATAGGACATGCGGTCAAACATCAAAAAATCTGTGGTTCTGAAACCAATATCTACGACGCCTATTTTTTTTTCGGGAAACTCCCGGTTCACCACACGACCATGCTCATCCATAAGAAGGCCAAAAACACTTCCCAAAGGCTGAGGCATAATCTGAACACCATGAATACTCACCTCCCGATTCTGACGACTGCCATCGGGGAAATGGTATACCAGCTGGTGTTTTCCCGACATGGCCTTGATCATTTTTTCATAATCATGCTTCAGATACACAACGGGAAGCCCGGAAACCACATTGAGGGTAATGCCTTCTTCCGCAAAAAGCCCCGCAGCCGTCAAGGCCAGTACAGGAACAAAATCTTCCAGAAGCCGCTCCTGATCCAGCGTAAACTGCCGTACCGATGACTGGGTAATGGCAAAATCTCCAATAAAATAGGCTTTACCGTCCACAGTCACATGAAGGTTTTCGGCAATATCCCTGTTTCCAAGACCCGTTGAAAACTGAATATCTGTGGTTTCACCCAGAATAGACTTGAAACAGAATGTCTTGCGACCATTGCTCGCCTTTGTAAAACCGAACCCGACATCAATACCGAGAATCTCCATGGGCATATCCCTTCTATCCGGCCATTGATCAAAAAAGTTCCATATCAACTTATACGCACTGCTCCAGAAGCGGCATCCTCTCCCGGAAATCCGATACAAGACAAAATGCAAAAATCAGACCACATATCAGGGTCGAGGTAAAAAACAGTCCCATCAATGATTTCCACCTTTCTTCAGCTACCACCTCCATGCTGTAAAGGTAAACTGTATGGCTGTTTTCACCTCTCAATGGAATGGCAGGATCAAGGGCAAGACCAGGGACTGCAAGAGTGAGTCAAGGTCATAGTCAGAACTCCAATTTAAGCCTTCGCCATCAGAGGTAAGAGGACTGTCACTTCAACCCCCTTTTCCGTAAAATGCCAGCGTAATTCATGACCCGCAAGTCGGGTTCCAAAAGGCCCCGAACGCCTGGAATAGGCCGGTCTTGTGTCCATGGACAGCAGTTCACGAATAAGAGGTCTCAAGTCCTTTCTGCCCGCATTCACCTCAGCCTGGCAGTAACTCTCCACCTCATGGGAAAAAGTAACCGTAAACAGAGCCTCTGGAAAATCTGAAGCAAAGCCGCCAGATGCGGAAAAAAGGGCATCTCCATAGGGCAGATAAGGCTTGATATCCAAAACGGGGGTTCCATCCAAAAAATCTACGCCGGAAATTTTCAATACTGTGGATCCCCCCCGAACCTCCAGCCCCTCAAGACGCACGGCAGATAAACCCAGAGGGTTAGGCCGGAAGGGACTTCGCGTTGCATAAACCCCCATGCGACGATTTCCTCCCAGGCGGGGAGGACGCACTGTGGGACGCCATACATTTCTGGCACTGGCATGAAAAACAAATATTACCCATATATGGGAAAATTCTTCCAAGCCTCGCAGGGCTTCCGGTACCCCATAGTTCCCATAAAAATGAATTTCAGCAAACGCTGAAGGAGCAAGCCCAGCCTGCCTGGGAATACCAAATTTTTCAGAAAAACAGGAGGAAACCCTTCCTATTGGAGAAAAAGAAAACGTATTTTCACTATCCATGTTTCACCTCTCCCCATCACACCAACTGATCTTTCCAGGAACATTTACTTTTCTTTCAAATCCAGCTATAAAAATACACGCAAATATTATCATTCTCAAAATAAAACATCCATGCAGCCAGGCTGTCTGGAGGCAAGGCACTAAAAAAGAATGCATGTCAATGCCGAAAAACACCATAACAAATCCAAATAGTAGGAAAGAGCTGTCAAAAATATCTTCTATCTGAAAATACAGATCCCATAAAAAACCTCCTCAAGGGGGAACTGACGATAACTTCTTTTTTTGGCAAGGACACAAAACCATGCGCCATATCTTTACCTTATATTTCCTGAGCCATTTTCTGCTCCCCCTCTTTCCCTTCCATGCCCATGCAGAATCCCTCTACATCACGGATGTCTCTCAGTTCAGTATCCGACGTGGCCCCTCTACGGAACATAAAATCCTTTATTTTTTGAACTCAGGACAGCCCGTAAAAATTCTTGAACAAAAAAATGGCTGGGCGCATATCCAGTCCATTGATACAGCGTCTCAGCCGGTATCCGGATGGATACTGAGTCGCTACCTCATCCAGCGGATGCCCCATGCACAGCAGATAACTCTTCTTATGGAAGAAAATGAAATCCTCAAACAACAAACGGAAGAAAACCGACAGGCCTGTGCTGTTGCAACAGAAAATGTAAACATTCTGGAAAAAAATCTGGCGGAAAGCGAGCAGGCACTAAATCAGGCAAAAAGTTCCCTGGAACAACTAAGCAGGGACTCCGAAGGGTATCTCACCCTTCGCCAAAGTTGTGCGGTACAAAAAAAAGAAAACGAAACCCTTGTGCATGAAAACACGCGTCTGCGATCAGAAAATCAACAAAAAAACATGATGCTTGGCGGAGGGCTGGTCTTTGGGGGAATATTCCTCGGGTTTATGTGGGGACGCAGGGAAAAACAGCGTTCATCAGGCCGTCTTCTCTGATTTTTTCCGTATCCTCAGATGCTGCCGGACGGCAAAAATTCTTTTGGGAAGGTGACCCGGTGTTCGTATATTCGCCAGAGTCATCAATTCAGATGCAGCCAGCAAAGGGTTTTCATTCTGACGTTCCAGAGAAAGCTGCATCCAGATTGGCATGACCGTTTCCGTATAATGAGTCAGGGCCTTGGCATGGCGTCGAAAATTTTCAATGCGTGCCGTCTCCGAAAGGCTCAGGCCGTCTTTCTCTGACACGAACTCAGCCCATGCCAGATCCTTTGCCAGTCTGCGCTTGATCTTTCTGTACTGGAAAACGGGGGAGAAGATAAACCGGTTAAGAACATACCCCAAACTCCCCATCAGAAAACCCGACAGAATCCCCCAGAAAACGCCTTCCATCCCCCAAACCTCCTCAAAATTTTCAGACAGCCTTCCCCGAAATCCAGCGGTACAGATGATCAAATTCAACACTCAGTTTATGTTTTGGATCAAAAAAAATCATGGGTTCACAGGCAAAATGGGATTCCCGTATCCGTACAGAAGAAGAAATGTAGGTAGGTATAACAGGAAAACCCTCCGCTTCCACCATGGCGATAAGTTTTGTGGGCATACTGGCCCTTGCCTGAAAGTGATTGACAACAACCCCCTCCAGACGCAAACCTGGATTGTGATCCGAACGGATTTCATCAATGCTCTGGGATAAGGTATGCAGGGCCTGATGACTGAAAGCATCACAATCAAAGGGGACAAGACAGCTATCCCCTGCAATAAGGGCAGAACGACTGAAAAAATTCAATGCAGGTGGTGTATCCACATAAATTTCATCAAAATCTTCCAGCTTACGCAATGCCTCCTTCAGCTTGAACATTTTGTAACGACTTTCCAGCTTAGCCCCCATTTCTTCCAGTTCCGGGCTGGCAGCAGCAAGAAAAAGCCCTTCAAAGGGCGTTGCATGAATCACCGAGGTCAGGGGTTTGGATTGAAAAAAACTGACATACAGGTGATCTTTAAAAAAATCTGTGATCCCCGTTTCAGGAACCCCATGGGAGCCGGAAAGGTACTGGGATGCATTGCACTGACTGTCGAGATCCACCACCAGAACCTGCTTTCCCTGGCTTGCGGCCACTGCCGCAAGGTTGCAGGCAATGGTGGATTTTCCCACACCACCCTTCTGATTAAAAACAACACGAATCATCCGGCCTCCTTGATCATGCCCTTGTCCTGCCATCCATCCGGAATTTCACCGGCCAGCTCCTGTCAAACAGCCTTTTTCATAAATTTTTCTTCATATCACAAAGACCGCTCTTTACGCATCCAGGTTTTATCCCTGAGCATAAACTTTGAATTCTCCACCTGTAACCAATGGGAATTCCTCTCCCCAAAAAACCGACCTTCCCTGCGCCACCTTGCTTCAGAATCCTTATCCCTCTGCTGCCAGACCCGATCTTTTTCATGAAAGACCCTGTCTCCCACACGCCAGCTTCGCGTCTCCGATGCCAGAGCAGGAAACAGCCCTGAAATCAACCAGCAAACTCCCACAATAGAAAGAATACCATGCGGTATCATATCTTTTCTCCATGGATGTGACTTCAGAATCTATGAACCGGTTCCCAAAAAATATTTTTGAACAATCCCCTGATCCGATTTAAAAATTTTCCCCTTCAGCAGATCCAGAATTCAGAACATATCCAGAATCTCTGCCTGAATCATTTCTTTTTCTAAAAGGTGCCTTGCTTCCAGCCAATCGACCATCTCTTTTCCCGTATACAGGATACGCGCCCACCCTTCCCCCCCCAGCTCCATGCGAATCCGGGTTCTTGGCGTCTCCCACCCGACAAAACCATCCCATGGTGCCCCAGGAGAAGACAGTGCCCCCTTTCCATACTTCTTTTCAAGAAAACCATGAAAACGGTTAACATCTTCCCTGCTTTTTACAGGAAAAACGTATCGTGCTTCCACAAGACGGTTTTCCACAAAACGATAACGTAAAAAGACCTCACCCTCCAGAAGCCAGATCCGGTAAGAAAGATAGGCACCTGAAACCGGTTCCGGCACCTCCTTCTCCGAGGCCATAACCGCAATTCTTCCCATCCCCCATCTTACCCCGCGAAAATCTGAATCTTCATCGCCAAAACCCTGGGCCATGAAGATAAAAGGCAGAAACACGATCCAGAACCCAAGTCCCATACGCATCATCATTCCTCCATTCATACAGAGAAAATCGGCAAACCACGGGAAAACCTGAATCAAAAACCGCCTCCAGCCCGCATCAGGACTTCTGCCGTATCCAGCATACGATGGGCATAGGCCCACTCATTGTCAAACCAGGCCATTACCGTAAGCAAATCCCGCCCCCCAATTCCTGTCTGGGTACCATCCACAATGGCAGACCGGCTATCGTGGTTGTAATCACAGGAAACCAACCTTTCCTCTGTGTAGCCTAAAATCCGGGGCTTCCGGCAGGCCGTTTCCCTGAGAATACTATTCACAGTCTCCCGATCCACGGCTTCCCCAACCCTTGCCGTGAGCTGCATCAAAGAAACATTCATGGTGGGAACCCGAAGACTCACCGCATGAAAACGCCCCTGAAGGTGGGGTAAAATACGTTCAATGCCCCTTGCCAGCCCCGTCTCTGCGGGAATAATGGAAAAACCGGAACTGCGCATACGCCTGTGATCCCTGTGATGATACGCATCAATGACAGGCTGATCATTCATCATGGAATGGGTTGTACTGATCACACCTTCTGAAATTCCAAGGGCCTCGTCCAGAGCATGAATCACATGACAGATACAGTTGGTCGTACATGAGGCATTGGAAACAATGGTCTCTTTCCCGGAAAGCTCCCCTTCATTGAGTCCGAAAACAACGGTGGCATCCATACCCGGCTCTCCCGGGCAGGAAAACAGCACCTTCTTTGCACCTGCAAGCTTGTGAGCTTCCCCATCCTGACGACGTACCCATCGGCCCGAGCATTCAAGCACCACGTCCACTTCCAGGTCTGCCCAGGGCAAGCCCTGAACCTCCCGCTGATGAAAAACAGCAATGGGATCTCCCTGCACCCAAAGCGTCTGACCTTCACAGGACACGGTTCCCGCAAAACGGCCATGGGTGGAATCATAACGTGTGAGATGCATCATGGAGGCCAGATCCGCAGGCTCATTGATAGCCACAATCCGCATATGGGATCGTTTCTCCGATTCATAAAGGGCACGGAGTACACAGCGCCCGATTCTGCCATATCCGTTAATTGCAAGCCGGATGCCCATGAGTCCTCCGCACCGGAAAATATGGACCCGGATAAAAAGGAGTCCTTTCAGGTTTCACCTCAGGATCGTGACTATTTTTCACATGATCCGGAATAGACAAAAAAAGGCAGGCCATGCGGCCCACCCTTTCATGTAACACAAAAAACACCTGATAACGATTAGCGCTTGGAGAACTGGAAACGTGCACGTGCCGCACGCTGACCGTATTTTTTCCGCTCTTTGGCGCGGGCATCACGGGTGATAAACCCGGCTTTTTTCAAAACGGCCCGAAGCTCAGGTTCTGCTTCCATCAAGGCTTTGGTGATACCATGACGTACGGCACCCGCCTGACCGGAAATACCGCCCCCTTTTACGGTTACGGTTACATCATAGCGCTCCGCTCTTTCCGTAAGTGCCAGAGGCTGCCCCAGAACAAGACGGTGGGTATCGATTTTAAAATAATTTTCCACATTCATACCGTTCACCATAATTTTACCAGATCCGGGGCGGATCCAGGTGCGGGCTGTGGAGGTTTTACGTTTTCCCGTTGCGTAAAAATTATTTTGTTCCATATAAATACTCCGGATATCTCGGGTTACTGCAGTTTAAGTTCTTCCGGCTGCTGCGCCACATGGGGATGGGCCGGGCCGGCATATACATGCAACTTGTTGCGGAGTTTCTGGCCCAGACTGTTTTTCGGCAGCATGCCACGCACGGCAAAACGCACCATATCTTCCGGCCGCTTCTCCCGAAGTTTTTCTGCTGTAATGGCCTTGATACCACCAGTATATCCCGTATGGCGATAGTAGGTTTTCTGCTGCCACTTTCTGCCCGTAAGACGCACCTTCTCAGCATTGATCACCACAACCCAGTCACCGGTATCCGCATGGGGGGTATACAAGGGATTGTGCTTGCCGCGAATACGCGACGCGACCAAGGTGGCAAGGCGGCCAAGAATCATGCCATCGGCATCAATGACCCACCATTTTCCCTGGTTGTCTTCCTTTTTTGCACTGTAAGTATATTTTTTCACCGCTGTCACTCCCGATTAAAATAACATGATTCCATATCCATTTTGCGGCATAGCACCAATGCGATTCATAAAGAACCTACTTCGGAAACGGGGCGATCCGAAGATTGACACCCGGCCTGCGTTCGGCTACACAGGCACATAAAAAAAGCAGGTCACCAACCTGCTCTGATTGCCGCCTTG
This sequence comes from Desulfobotulus sapovorans DSM 2055, assembly GCF_059569355.1. Lineage (NCBI taxonomy): Bacteria > Pseudomonadati > Thermodesulfobacteriota > Desulfobacteria > Desulfobacterales > Desulfobacteraceae > Desulfobotulus > Desulfobotulus sapovorans. Next base: position 21,657 of record NZ_JCANVJ010000014.1, read on the forward strand.
ACACATATCCGGATGATAAACTTTTTCTGCCAAAAACCGAATACCTGTAATCCTGCCCATAAAAATTCTGATCAGAATTAGTTTTTTAAGGGGCAAAAAAGCATTCATCCAAAAAAACGTATCCCGATTCCTGGAGACTCCATTGAAAAAGAACCTCGAAACCGAAGTAAAATTTTATATACCAGAGCCTTCCGGGTTCCGCAACCGGATTCTTTCACAAAAGCCTCTGTGCAAAGGGCGGATTTTTGAAAAAAATATTCTCTTTGATACACCCGGTCTGGATCTCAGAAAAAAAGGGATTGTGCTGCGCCTGAGACAGGATCAAAAAAACCTCCTCACGGTTAAAACAGCCCCGGATATTCCAGATTCCGAATTCAAAACACTGCGGGAAATTGAAACGGGTATCGATGACTTTGATTCCGCATGTCAGGCACTACGGATACTGGGATTTACCCACACGACCCCCTATGAAAAATACCGGGAAACCTTTATTCTTCACAATGTGGAAATTTGTCTGGATGAGATGCCCTTTGGGTTTTTCGTGGAACTTGAAGGGGAAAGGGAAGGTATCCGAAAAACAGCAGCGCTTCTGTGCCTAGACTGGTCTCTCAGAATCACCCTGAGCTACCGGGCATTGTTCGAGAACCTGGCACGCCACCATGGATATCTCTTTAAGGACATCACCTTTGCATCCTTCAAAGGCCTTACTGCGGATATTCCTGCTGTCCTGTCTACCGACACTCCTTCAGCACCGGAATGAAGATTCTTCAAAGAACTTTCCGGATCTTTGCATTTCTGCCAACCTGGGGGGATCGATCCTCGTTTTTTTCACCCGACTCCCCTGTATCCGGAGCCTGAGGCTCCTTTTCCCGGGTACTGGTCACTTCCGCATTCACCAATCCCCCGCTTTCCACCACAAGATCCTTGCAGGCCACGGTTCCCGCACATCGTCCTGTGGCAAGAATGATAACACGATCCTTGGCCATAATACTACCTTCAAAAATACCACCGATGGTCATTTCCTCCACCGTGGCATCACAATATACACGCCCCTCCTCGGCAATAACAACGGTGGATCCCGTCAGCGTCCCCTTAACACTTCCTTTGATCACAAGACGCCCTGTGGCATGTAAAACTCCTTCTATCTTGAGATCACTGTCAATAATTGACAGATTCTTGACCTTACCCACATCTTTTCTCCTTCTGATTCTGGTAAAGATACCGCATATTTTCAAGGGCTTGACAGCAGAAACCCCATGAAAAACGCCATCCATTCTACTCACTCTCCGGGCCTTGCACAGTCTTTTTCCCGTAAACGCACCTTGAATCCCCCGAGAACCCTGCCATTTAAGGACGTCTCCACAGGATAAACCAGCCCCCTCTGCCCTTCGGAATAGCGAACCCAGAGATCCCTGGCCGTATCCATGGGTACCCTCCTGTCTTCCCCGGTATTGTTGTCGGGGTTAGCCACAAAGCCCTTAAAATTCACCACAAGATCCCAGGGATCCAGAGAACCCGATGCCACATCCATGATTTCAAAAACAGCACCACAGGGTATATCCACCTCTGTACCATCGGGAATCCAAAAGACCCTGTCATTGATGCGCAACTGATAGGCAAGTCCCTCTTCCTCAGACTTCTTTGCCAGCAACGGCAGGGGCTGGGGCTCTTCCCGGACACGCAGGGCAATGGATCCACAGGGCTGATGATCCTTCAGCACCCGTACCCGTACCGATGTCTCAAGAGTAACCCCTCTGCCCAAATGATTCTTCCCCTCAAAACCATCAATCTGTACGGAAAACCCTCTGGAATAATTGGCTACAACATCTGTAATCGTCAAATGAGCTCCCCTGAGCAGCTCAAGAGTCTCATTTTTACGCACCACAACAGGAGGATAGCCATCCACGGAGACGACAAGATAATCCAGCACTGGCGGCGTCAGACTTAAAGCCGGAAATTCAGGGACGATTTCCAAAATATCAAAAAAGGCCTTAATGGCATGGATATGATGCTGTACTTTCATGTGTGTGGGCAGGGTTTTGCTGGTTTCCACACCAAAGGCAGGAATTTCCTGTTGGGTAAGGGCATAAAAAGTTGCGGAATTTCGCTGCTCTTTGTGAAGAGAATCTTCCTCCATGGTTCTGTGATTGTTAAAATGGAAGTGATTCCGCCTGTCGGGGATATCACAATTGATCCTCTCCACAACATCAAGTGCCTTGGCTTCCAGATCTAAAACCGTACCATCTTTCTTTCTGAACATGGCAGCATCCGCGATAAGGGATTGCCCATAACGCAAAGGATTCCGATCCTGGGAAATCCACACAGGCGAATAAAATCCAGAGCCTTCATGCAGGTTTAAAAGAAAATCACTTTCCTTCATCAGCGCTTTCAGGACAGATGCCAGCTCTTCCTCGTACTTTCCAGAAACCCTGTCATGCTCACTGCCGAAAGTACGGTTCAGATCCCTGTTAACCTGCCTGCGTCCTGCCATGATCGAGGGCATATTGGCCCTGGGGACAAGAATAAGACTGCCCCGCTTTAAGGAAATGTCCACAAAATGATCTACAGCAAGAACCCCTGAAAATTCATCTCCCTGGATGCCTCCAATAATCATCAGGGTTTTTCCAGGTGTCTCTCCACAAATCCGATAGACATCCAGCGCATGATCCGTTCCGTTGAAATAGGTTTCATGGGAAGACGCTGCCAGACTGACCCCGGAAAATACAGCAAGCCACAGCAATATGCATTTCAAAAAATAAAAAAAAAAGTTCCCCAGCCCGCAGCTGCCTTGCGCAGCAACACTCGGCCATTGCCCGGTCATAAACAGCACACTCTGATACATTTTGGGAAAAACCGCTCTGTTCACGACACCGTCTTTTCCGGAAAGGCTTTCTGCCCATCCCCCCGTAACAAAACAAAATTATTCCGTGGCTTCGCCCGTTCCGGTACATCCAGATATTCCGCACACATCCCGCAATGCCTACAAGGGTGCAATCACCTCAAATTCCTGGACATACAACAAAAGCCCTGCTTCATTGTAGACAAAAATACGATTTTTCTTAAACTGCCGAATATCAATATTCCCGAAACGCAAACGAACATCTTTAAATCTGCGAATGGAAAAAAATTGTCCCTTGAGTGGATCCACAGGTTTGCCTTCCTGCACAGCAAGGGAAGGAGAAGCAAGATAAGGTGATGATAAATTTTCCGGAATGAGAACAGAAATAATATGCCCTGAAATTCCTGTGTCATTTACAAGGTTCCGGATATTAAAAGAAACCCTGTATTCCCCATCACGAAGACCTGCAACATAGTCATCAATGGCCACCTTTTGCAAGACCACGTCCACATCGGGTGGGTTCTCGCCCGATGAAATCGGCTCCCCTTCTTCCTGTTCCAGTTCCAATTCTTCTGCTGTACTGAAATTTTCCGGTTCGCTTTCCTTAACAGGAGGGATATCTTCCGAAAGCTCCTGGCTCTCTCCCCTCAGCCCCTCTTCTTCCTGCTCATGAAAAACAGCCCTCTCGCCCAACTGGGTCTCCAGAACAGCAAGCCGTGCCATCAACTGGTGATTTTCCCGGCGCAGACCATCGATTTCTCCCCTGGGAATAACCCGGGACTCAGCATATTCCCAGCCCAAACGGGAAAAATGCCACAGGCCGGCTCCCAGAATCACAAACAAAAAAGCCGCAAAAGAAAAAACGATGAATCCCCACTTCAGAGAAAGCTTCAAAATACGCCCACGGCTGCCTACAAGCACCAGGCTCCATCTCTCCCTGAAAGTCTGCTCCAGGACAGGGAACTTTGCATACTCCCGCCTCAGCCTTCCCAGATCTCTCTGTAAATTTTCCATCGTCCCCCCTCACGTATCAGGTCAAGCCGCTTGCGCCCCCTTGTCTCAAATCCGCTGGAGTTATATTTCTGCGTAAAATATGCTGCTGCACGGTCTTTACCATGCATCTGCACCTGCACATCTCCCTCCCGCGTCACGTTGATATACGTATAGGAACGGCTAAGCCCTTCTTTGTAACGGATCCATGCCCTGCGATCCCGCCCCTGGGAGCGAAATTCCCGTGCATAAAAGGTACCATAGACCTCCATTTTCTGGCTGGACCAGGCCTCCAGCCAGTCATCCACCATACGCAGAACCTGCCCTTCGGCATTCCCTCTTTCATCCAATTCCCGGAGTCCCGTCAAAAGAAGATCCCCCACCGAAACGGGAGACTCTGGAGGAGACAGCCAGGGATCCCCCACAATCCGCATCTCCTGATGGGCATCCGGTTCTAAATAAAGGAGCCGTCTTCCCAGGTTCTGCCGGATTTCTCCGGATCTGAGAGCAAGATCAAATATCGCCGTTACCCTGTTCCCGACACGAAAAATATCCAGATCCTCGATTACAAGGGAAAGGGATCCCATCTCTTTTTCCAGCTTTTCCCGCAGCTTTACCCACTCCGGCCACCAGACAATCTCCGGAAGAAAATCCGGATCATAAAAGGCCAGATAGGCATGATAGGATGCCCTCCACAGACTGTCTTTCCATGCATGGATTCGGGCTTTGAACGCTGCCGCTTCCTCAGCAGAGGGATCCTGCTGTAAAGCAAGATTTTCCACCACAATCATAGGGCTGCGCAATATCTGGATTTCCCCGCGAATGGTATCCAGATTATGATTTTCAAGAGCGATACAGCCATTGGTGTCCTGAGGACGAAGGGCTCTGTTGGTACCATGGAGCCAAATCGCGTTCCCTGTTTTTCCAGCACGCAAATCCATATAATTGGGATAATCAATGGGGAAAGCGCCCGTACCGTAAATCGGCGCAAGATAGCGTTGCTCAAATTCCGTCAAAAAAAAGTACACCCCCTCAGGGGTCTTTTTATCTCCTGAGACCTGCTTATCCCCTGATATCTCTCCCGTGGAGCAGGGGAAATGATGCCGAACCACCAAGGAGCCCTCGGTATTCTTCCCATAAAGCCAGAAAGTCTGCGTTGCTTTTTCTACAAGGACAGCCGTAAAAGGCTGCGATTCCTGATAAATAAAAACCCCGGGAACTGCATCTTCCTGGGCAAAAGTCACTTGCCCGCACAGATACAGGATCACTCCCAAAACGATTCGTACACGCCCCATAAAAATTCGCTTCTCCGACAGAATTCGTACGCTTCCATATAAAATTTTTCTAAGCCTAATTCTTTACTGGCAACCCACAAGATCTTAGCTCCCACATCCGGAAAGCCCCAGATGGCTGTAGGCAAGGGAACCCAGACGACGACCTGAGGATGTACGGATCACAAGGCCGGTTTTCAAAAGATACGGCTCTACAAGATCCACCAGGGTATCACTTTCTTCCTGCAGGGTTGCGGCAATGGCTTCAATACCAACAGGCCCTCCACCATAAAACCGGGCAATCGTCTGCAAATAACGACGATCCAGAGGCGTCAGCCCCATACCATCAATTCCCTCCAGAAGAAGGGCTTCCTGAACGGTTTTCTCATAAATACAGCCATCTCCCCTCACCTCCGCATAATCCCGTACCCGTTTCAAAAGCCGATTCACAATACGAGGGGTTCCCCGGCTTCGCAAAGCCAGAACACGGGCGGCTTCTGGATGCATCTCAATACCAAGCAGACCCGCAGAGCGCACGGCAATACGTACAAGATCTGCTTCACCATAAAAATCAAGACTCCGAAACAGGCCAAAACGATCCCTCAAAGGAGCCGACAACAGACCTACACGGGTGGTCGCACCCACAAGGACAAAACGGTTCAACCGGTATCTGTGGCTGCGGGCATGCACCCCTTTGTCAAAGACAAAATCAATGGCAAAATCTTCCATTGCCGAATATAAAAATTCTTCCACCGTTCTGGGGAGTCTGTGAATTTCATCGATAAAAAGAATGTCCCCTTCGGAAAGATGGGTCAGAATCCCTACAAGATCTCCCGCTTTTTCAAGGGCTGGCCCAGAAGTCAGGGTAAGTTTCCCCCCCATCTCATGGGCAATGATATGGGCAAGGGTGGTTTTTCCAAGGCCAGGAGGCCCATGGAGAAGCACATGTTCCAGGGGTTCCCCCCTCTTTCGTGCAGCAGAGATCGCAATCTGAAGGGTTTCAACGGTTTCAGACTGTCCCACGTAATCACGCAGAGAGGCGGGGCGAAGGGAAAAAAAAGCTTCTTCCTGGTCTTCCGTTCTCAGATCCGGGGTTACAAGCTCCCGGGATTCTGATGAAAAAAGAAGGGGGGAAACCGACTCATCCCTCATGGATGCCTCCGGGTTTCCAGCCCCGATAAATTTCTTCAAGGAGGGCCTCGGGAGTATGAATATCGGGGCTGCGCAACAGGGCTGCATGAATCAGTTTTTCCGCCTCTGCGGAACGATGCCCCATCTGAAGGGTCAGCACATCCATCACCATTCGAATCACCTCCCCATGCCGGGGTGAAGACAAGTGGCCTTCCGGATCAGACATTACAGGAATTTCCATAAAACGTGCTACCTTACCCGCAAGGGTCGCAACAATTTTCTGAGCCGTCCTTTTTCCGATTCCCTTCAAACCGCAAAGCCCAGCCACGTCACCGGATTCAATCAAACGGGCAATCTCAGTCACAGGCAACGTCAATGCTTTGGCCGCTTTCATGGGACCAATGTCTTCCACGGTAAGAAAAAGCTGAAAAAAATCCTTTTCCTCTTCCGTATGGAAACCGATAAGAACCGGGCGAGGCTGACGGTCTGTCTGATAATAATAGATGTGCAGGGCCAGGGGAGTTCCCAATACCTGCCCTGCCAGAGCATCCAGCACCAGAGTCGGCAAAAGCACCTCATATCCCACATGCTGCACAAGAAGCAGAATCCGGTCTTCTTCAATTTTGAACAAAAAGCCTTCAAGATACGCAATCATAGCACTCCTGGCATATGCAAACGATTTTTCTCCGTGCCATGAAAACGGTAAAGACCTATAAGGGCAAGGGCAAGGGCATCCGAGGCATGATCCGGCCGAATGGGTTCCGGATGGGAGAGGGCATGACGTACCGCACGCTCCAGCTGCTGCTTGGAAGCCGTACCACTGCCCGTCAACACCTTCTTGGCTTCCCGTACCGCCACCTCCCGCACGGCAACCCGGGCCTGACATCCGGCAACCAGAAGCGCCCCCGTCACTTTTCCCAGAAGGATACCGGAACGGGGATATTGTTGCAGGGAAAAAATATCCTCCACAACCATGAGATCCGGCTGTTCTTCCTTCAGAAGGGAAGAGAGCTGGAGATAAATTTTTCCCAGACGTTCCGCAAGGGAAGCTTCCTTTGATGTTTCAATACAGCCAAAGGCATAGCTGGCCACACGCAGTCCCTCACCCCGGACAATCCCCACCCCTGTTCTTGCCAGACCCGGGTCAAGACCCAGAATACATTGCATTTTATAACTGTCGAAGCTTTCTCTGGGCAATAAGGGTTTCGCTGGAACCAGGGAATTTCCTCACCAGTTCTTCAAGAATCAATCGGGCATTGGCTTTCTGCCCCAATTTCTCAAAAGCCAGCCCCTGTTTCAGAAGTGCGGATGCGACCTTGTTCCCCTTGGGATATCCATCAATAACTTTCTGATATTCCAGTATGGCTTTTTCATACCAGTTTTCACGGTAATAAATTTCCCCGATCCAGAACTGGGCATTATCCGCTCTTTCAGATTTTGGAAAACGTTTCAGGATTTCCTGAAAACCATCCCGGGCCCTTTCAAGGGCACCACTGTCAAAAGCCTGTTTGGCTTCTTCATAAAGAGCATCCAGATCAAGGGGCTGGACAGGTGTCTGATCCACCGTTTTTTCGGGTAGAGGCTTTTCAGCAGGAACAACTTCCGCAGTTTCAAGACCGACATAGTCAGCAAGATGCTGAAGACGACCGGATAATTTAAGAATCTCATCCTTTAAAAAAGCCAGCTCATCCTTCAGTCCATGGGGATCTCCCATTCCTGCACGGGCACGAAAATCACTTTCCTCCATGCTTCCCTGCAACTGCTGAATGGCAAGCCGCAGGCCATCCATTTCTGAACGCATACGGGCATAAGAGGATCGCAAATCCTGTTCCTGGGATGCAAGCCTGTCCGCCATAAGCGCCATTTGCTGAACGCTGTCTTCCTGCATGACAGAAAAAGCTTCAGCCCCCTGTTCCAATGACAGCATACGGGTATCGATTTCCGCGATATCCTGGCGTGTGGCGCAACCGAAAAGAAACAGGCTGACCCCAATAACAATACAGGCTCCGTGCCCTGTCATCTTTATCATGAATACGGATCCTTGAAAAAGATCCGGAATACGCATCCCCTGCCTATCCCGGATCTTTTATTCATAAGGTTAACGAATTACAAACTGAGCCCTGCGGTTCTGTGCCCATGCGGCTTCGGTTTTTGCACCATCCAGGGGTCTTTCCTCCCCATAGCTGATAGTAGCTACCCGATCTCCCGCAATACCGCTGTCCACAAGATACTTTTTGGCAGCTCTGGCCCGTCGATCCCCCAGAGCCAGGTTGTATTCTTGCGTTCCTCTTTCATCACAGTGACCTTCCACAGTGACCTTCACAGTGGGATTTGCACGAAGCCACGCAACCTTGGTGTCCAACATCCGCATCGCTTCGGAAGTCAGCACAAAGCTGTCAAACTCAAAATGAACATGCAACCCGAAAAAATCCGCTTTGGCCTGGGCCTTCTGCTCCATTTCCCGACGCTCAGCTTCCGCTTTTTCTCTGGCAAGACGCTCGGCATCAATGCGGGCCTGTTCTGCTTTTTTGGCCTCTGCTTCCGTCTGAAGACGTGCAGCCTCTTCCTGGCGCTGTTGTTCTGCAAGGGTATCCGTCAGATCGTCTCCCCCTGTCTTGCCTGCACAGGATGCGAGCACCATGACGCAGAACATTAGCAGCACCCACCCATAACGCCCTCTCATTTTTGCAGCCATACGTCCTCCTTCATTTCATTAAAAATGTACAGGTTTTAACGACCATCTTGGTGTTGTCTGATGACCGGGCATGGACAGCAGGCGACGCTGATCCGTACCGTAGGCCGTCATGACATGAAGCTTGAAAGCACCTTCACGGGAAGATGTAAAAGCAATCAGGCTGCCATCCGGAGACCAGGATGGGTCTTCATTGTCCCCGGCATTCCGTGTCAGCTGTACAATCGTATTGTTTTCAAGATCCATACGATAAATATTGATTCCTTCTTCCTTCCGCATCCCCACAAAAGCAAGGAATTTTCCATCCGGAGAAAAGGCCGGGGAAGTGTTGTAATTCCCCTCAAAGGTGACCCTGCGGGTTTCCCCAGAAGCCATATCCAGGATATAAATCTGGGGAGATCCGGAACGCCTTGAGACAAACGCCATTTGCCGGGCATCGCTGGAAAAGGAGGGAGAAACATCAATATCCCAGCTGTGGCTAAGTTTTTTAATCACTTTACCATGACCGGTCAACAGATAAATATTCTGATTCCCCTCAAAAGAAAGAGTCGCTGCCAGCTGAAAAGCCCCCGGAATCCAGGCAGGTGTGATATTCAGGCCCGACTTGGAAACCACGACCCCCCGCCCTCCTTCCAAATGACGGATGTAGAGATCCGGATTGCCCTTTGCATAAGATGTGTAGGCCAGCCAGTTACCATCGGATGACCAGGCGGGTGACAGGGCAATACTCTGATCCCGTGTTTCCTGGCGCACCCCCGTACCATCATAATCACAGATATAAATTTCCTTATGCCCTGTACTGTCGGAAACAAAGGCCAGCCGACTTTCGTACAGGCCCTGGCGCCCCGTAACCTGAAAAAGAATTTCTGCAGCAAAAAGACGCAGCATCCTGCGATAATCGAGAGCAGGCCCACGGTAACGTTTTCCCACCACCAGCGTACCCTGAATGGCATCAAACAGACGACACTCCATCTCCAACTGCCCATCCGTATCCACAACAAGCCCCACAGTGACCAAGAGCTCCACTTCCTGCTGCTTCCACAGGGAAAAATCAATCTGTGAAGCAACCACTCCCCCAAGCCTGGGAAAGTCCGGTACATCGTGGGCTGAAAAAACATTAAAATACCCTGAAAAACGAACAGACTCAGCGAGATACTCCCCTCCACTGAGACTAAGATCCTGAAGAGCGGCATCTTCTTTAAGCGGAATAAAAGACGGAATAGCAATGGGCACCTTTCTGAAAGAAGGTGCCTGTATCTCAATAATAGGTACGGTTTCAGAAGCAAGTCCCAGGCCCGATGTGGCCAGACAGAACAGAAAAAGCCACAGGCTTTTCCATATACCGAAAGAAAACACATCTCCGCCTGCCATCACAAATCCACCCCTTTATCCGTAAAACGAAGCCCCATCCCTATCCGCTCCTCCCTAATCGCATCCGGAACAACCGGAAAGGGTTCTGACTTCAGTATGGCCCGTCGGGCAGACTCATCCACCAGCCTGTTCCCCGAAGACTGCTGCACAACAAGATCCCGAACCCGTCCGTCCCTCATAATATGAAAAACCACCACAGCCCCCTCCCGGGCCTTACCCTGACCCGCATAGACCCAATTCTGCTGCACCCTGTAAGCCGCCTGAGAACGATAGAGATCCAAGGCTCTCTGAGATATCATCCCCTGGTAATGCCCACTCGGCCCCTCCCCCATACTGCCTGAAGATGTCGGAGTACGATCTGCCTCCGGCTCCTTCCCCCTGTCGGATTCCGCTGCAGGACGTCCCGCTTCCACCTGACGCGCCATTTCAGCCAAAGCAGAATCCACGACACCCCGATTGAGTTCCTCGACAGAAGATCTTGTCCGCTGGGAAGACAAGGGGCGTTTTATCGATACAGGCGGAGAAGAAGAAGGGGATTCTTCCGCAGGAGAAACTTTGGTCTCTCGAAGGGTGGGGAGCAGAACCTTTTCCGTAACCGTTTTTCTTTCGACCTCCAAGGGTTTCTCAGCAATACGGGGGACAGAAGGCACGTCCTGGGGACGGGGACGTCTCGGCACAGCTGCCCTGATTTCAGGCTCAGGGGATACAGAGGAAGAAGATGGAACTTCCGAGGGAGGTGCCACAAGATCCACCAGCATGGGAGACAGGAAAACAGGCAAAGGAGGTTTTATCCATGATGAGACGAAAAACAGTAAGCAGAACAAAATAATATGAACTACAAGGGAAAAAAAAACAAACAGCCCAAAACGATCCTCCAGGCCGTCTCTCTTCACCGCCATCACCGTCCTTTATCCTCCAGAGGCTGGGTCAGCATACCAAGCTGAACAACTCCCGCCCTGCGCACTGCATTCATGACTTCCACAACCTTGCCATAACTGACCTGGGTATCGGCCTTCAAAAGCACCTGGGGATCAGTGGTGCCCCTTATCCAGTCAACCATACGGCTTTCCAGAAAACCCGGCGCGATACGGACATCCTGAATCCAGATTCCCCCATCACGATCCATCACAATAATCAGGGGAGCAGCCTTTTCTTCCATGGGAGCAGAATCCACTTGCGGGAGTGAAACTTCTTCCCCCTGTTGCAGCATGGGGGCAGTTACCATGAAAATAATCAGAAGAACAAGCATGACATCCACAAAAGGGGTCACGTTGATATCACTCATCATTTCATTGCTGCGATACCCCCCTGCCATCAGGAGCCCCCCTGCATACGATGCAAATCATGCTCAACGATATTCAGAAAATCCGAAGAAAAATTTTCAAGCTCCGAACTCAAAGTACGGATTCTATGCAAAAATGCATTATAGGCAACAACGGCGGGAATAGCAACAGCAAGCCCAATGGCTGTCGCTATGAGGGCTTCGGAAATACCCGGCGCAACCACGGCTAAACTGGCAGATCCCTTCACTCCAATACCATGAAAAGCGTCCATGATACCCCATACCGTCCCCAAAAGCCCGATAAAAGGTGCCGTATTCCCGCAGGTTGCCAAAAAAGAAACCCTCTGCCCCATGCGTGTCACCTCCGCGGCAATGGTACGCTGCAAGGTTCGCTTCAGGGTATCAAGTCCGACCATCCTGGTTCCCAGAGTTTCTCCCTCCCCCATGGTCTCCATAGCCTTGAGTTCTTTATAACCTGCCCGAAAAAGCCGGGCAGCCGGACTCTCCCCCATGTGTTTCATCCTGGAATGCACATCGGAAAGATTGGCGCTCTTCCAAAAAAATTCCTGAAACCGCAGAGACTCCCGATAATCCCGACGTAAAGAAAAAAATTTAATCAGAATAATGGCCCAGGATATGAGAGAAAAAAGAATCAGGATGAACAGAACAAGCTTCACCACCGGGCCTGCTGAACCGAGAATCACAAGAAAATCCAAAGAATCGTGGGACATGCGCTCACCCCGGAAACGGCATTAAATGTCATGATCCGGACAGCCCGGATCCCCCCTCCAAAATATTCGGTTTCATTACCTATAAGACCCACCCCCCTGTGTCAAGGAAAGGCAAAACCCCGGAGTACGCAAACGTACACCGGGGCCTTTTTCACTCACACACTATCGGACAAGAAAACAGATCAAGCCCTTACATCATACCGCCCATACCACCCATACCGCCCATGCCACCAGCACCCATGGCTGCACCCGCTGCTTTTTCATCAGGCTTGTCTGCAATCATGGCCTCTGTGGTAAGCATCAGGGAAGCCACACTGGCGGCATTCTGCAGGGCAAAACGCACCACCTTGGTGGGGTCAATGACACCCGCCTCGATGAGATCTTCGTAAACATCCGTCGCAGCGTTATATCCAAAAGGCCCTTCACCCTGCTTTACCTTGTCAATGACAACGGAGCCTTCAACACCGGCATTGTTGGCAATCTGACGCAGAGGCTCTTCCATGGCCCGCATGATCACACGGACACCCAGTTTTTCTTCAGCCTTGAACTTGCCTTTTTCCAATGCCGCCATGCAGCGAACCAGAGCCACGCCACCACCAGGAACAATACCTTCCTCAACTGCGGCACGGGTCGCATTCAGTGCATCTTCAACACGGGCTTTCTTTTCCTTCATTTCCGTTTCCGTAGCGGCGCCCACGCTAATCACAGCAACACCACCGATAAGCTTGGCCAGGCGTTCCTGAAGTTTTTCACGGTCATAATCGGAAGAAGTTTCTTCCACCTGAGCACGGATCTGTTTCACACGGGCTTCAAGGGCTGTGCGGGAACCGGCACCATCCACGATGGTGGTATTCTCCTTGTCAATGGAGATACTCTTGGCCTTGCCAAGATCCGTAAGCTGCATGCTTTCCAGCTTGATCCCCATATCTTCAGAAACCACCTGCCCACCGGTAAGCACAGCAATATCTTCCAGCATGGCCTTTCTTCTGTCTCCAAAACCGGGAGCTTTGACAGCAGCAACGCTCAGGGTACCCCGAAGCTTGTTGACCACAAGGGTGGCCAGGGCTTCGCCGTCCACATCTTCTGCAATAATAACAAGGGGCTTACCCATCTTGGCAACCTGCTCCAGAATGGGAAGCAGTTCTTTCATGTTGCTGACCTTCTTCTCACTGAGGAGAATATAGGCATCCTGCAACTCACAAACCATTTTTTCCGTATCCGTGACAAAATAAGGGGAAAGGTAACCACGATCAAACTGCATCCCTTCCACCACATCCAGGGTTGTTTCCATGGATTTGGCCTCTTCCACGGTAATCACACCCTCTTTGCCCACTTTTTCCATGGCATCAGCAATGATATTGCCAATGGTTTCATCACTGTTTGCAGAAATAGTACCCACCTGAGCAATCTCACGACGATCCTTGGTGGGCTTGCTCAGCTTGATGAGCTCCTTCACAGCCACTTCCACAGCCTTGTCAATCCCGCGCTTGATGGACATGGGATTGTTACCGGCGACAACCAGCTTCTGCCCCTCTTCGTAAATGGCACGCGCCAGAACCGTTGCCGTGGTTGTACCATCACCGGCCATATCAGATGTTTTGGAAGAAACTTCCTTAACCATCTGGGCACCCATATTTTCGAACTTATCCGCAAGCTCAATTTCCTTGGCCACGGTAACCCCATCCTTGGTGACCGTAGGCGATCCCCAGGATTTTTCAATAACAACGTTACGCCCCTTGGGTCCAAGGGTAACAACCACAGCATCCGCAAGAGCCTTTACACCCTTGAGCATCTTTGCACGTGCATCTTCACTATAAATAATCTCTTTAGCCATGATATCTTTCTCCGTTCAGATCTGAATTAACTTTACACCCCTCAAAACTGGCATCATCCCAGAAATCAGGCTTCGTTCACAACGGCATAGACATCATCCTGTGACATGATCAGGAATTCTTCGCCGCCCATTTTCACCTCATTGCCGCCATACTTACTGAAAAGAATCCGATCGCCTACCTTGATATCCATGGGAATGCGCTCACCCTTTTCATTTATACGGCCGTCACCAACGGCAATAACGGTTCCCTCAGCAGGTTTTTCCTTGGCCGTATCCGGAATGATGATACCACCCTTGGTCGTTGTAGCCTCTTCAGTACGCTTGACAACAATCCGGTCAAACAAAGGTCTGATGTTCATTGCAGCAACTCTCCTTTTTAAAAAAATGGGCAAAAATTATGATTCATTGGATGACTCCGGAATCGGTCGATACGATAATCACAACGATGCACTTGTAAAGTCCTTCGGCCTCATTTTTCACACAAAAAAACCCCGGAAAAACCAAGTGCATCCTGGGCACCTGACCCAACCAGATTTTCTTCTATGTACCGGGAATCGGCCCTCAGGCCGCTTTCAGATACCCTATAATCAATCCGAGGACTGAGAATCACCTGAATTTTCACCACCCGGAGGGGGTGAGAAAGAAGAAGACGGTGCTTTACTACCACCATAATCCGTCACATACCAGCCTCCACCCTTCAGGTGAAACGTCGTCTGAGACATGACCTTACGTACGGATCCACCGCAGAACTGACAATGCGCCAGGGGAGGATCCGAAATTTTCTGTAATACATCCATCATCTTTCCACACCTGGCGCATTCATACTCATAAATCGGCATGCCACCCTCTCCTGATCTTGAAAAATACTGAAAGAAGTTTTCTGAACTGCACATCCATTTACAAAACGTGCTAAAGATAGTCAGTTCTTTTCCCTTGTCAAGAATCCCGAAAAGACCTGAAAAAAACCTTTTTCAACCCGCCCCTTTCCCAATCCATCTCCTGTCCCTACACGCCCAGGAAACAACAGGATCCAGCATCAACCGTTCTGCACCCGCAAAAGCAGAGCAGACCCCCCCCATTCCTCGCAGAGAAATACCTCGTACAATGGTATGGGTAAGTTCTTCCACCCTTGATTCCTCCTGCATCCTGGCATCAAGAGAGGCATCAAAAAGCTGAAGATGGCTGGAAAAACGCACCACATGTACCAGTTCATGCACCAGAATAAAAACAAGAAAAGGCAGGGGAGCCATACGGGAATCTTCCCGCAGACGATGCAGAATCAAGCCATCCTGAAGACAGATACGGTAAACGGTAAAGGCCGATGCGGATGTACTGCTCCGCCATGGCATCCCGACATAGCGCAGTACCTGGGCGTACACCCCTGCCACATGTTCATGAGCAAGAAGTGTCGCTGCCGTCTGCACATCATAGCGAAGACGCGCCCATTGTGATGTACTCATTTTATAAAAATCCGCCACAGACTCCTCAGCCACATGCAAAGCACTGTCCAGAATATCCAGCAGTTCCTGCGAAAAGACATCCCTGAAACCAACCTGATTCAAGATCCGCCTCCTTTCCACACCGGCTCTTCCCGGAAAATCATGTGGACAATGGGAGCGCCGACGTGCTATGAAACCAGCTTATCGATATCAGCAGCAGATCGATAAGGTATACAACCGATAAAATACGGTTTCTTCCTTTTATGAAAGGTCAAAGCTCAACCCCTGAAAAGCATAGGAATGTATTTTCTGTGGATTAATGCTCTGATCCGATGTAAAAAGTGTATTTCGTTCAACCACCCTGTATTTTTCCTTTCAAACTGGAGGTGTTACCTTGGGTAGTGTCATCAAAAAACGCAGAAAAAAAATGCGGCGCCACAAGCACCGGAAACTTCTGGCCCGCACACGCCATCAGCGTAAAAAAAAATAAGTCCTGCCTTTTTCCGGCAAAGAAAAAGCACCCGTTTCCGGGTGCTTTTTTTATAGCTATTTTTTACCTACCCCTTGGTGTTTAAGAAACCGCATAAAATCTGAATCCGTTGAAAAAACCACCTGACTCCCCTGAAGTGCATCCTTATAATTTTCAAGAGTCTGCTGATAGGTATAAAAATCAGGATCCACACCATAAGTTTTTCCCAAAAGCCCAACCACCTTCGCGTCCGCATCACCACGGATTTTCTGGGCCGTACGATAGGCCTCGGAGTCAATACGCTGCAATTCCCGCTCTTTGTCCCCCCGTATTTTACGGGCTTCTCCCACACCTTCAGAACGGTATTTTTCCGCAATCTGACGACGCTCGGCAATCATTCTTTTATAGACCGACTCCCGAACCTGTTCCACATAATTGATCCGTTTTACCTTGACATCCACAAGCTCAATACCAAAAACATCCAGCCTGGGCTGAGCCTGTTCCATGATTTTCTGGGTCATACGCTCCCGGCCCAAACGGATCTCCCTGATCTGACTGGTTTCCCGGGAAACGGCCATCCTGTCCCTCTCTTCCTCTACGGTTTCCTCTTCTCCAAAGGCATCCATCTCCACCCAGGGATCCATCTCCCGGTTGGTCCAGCGGACAGACTCCACAAGAGAATTGGAAGTCACGAGGTTGCGGATAGAAGGATCAATGATTTCATCAAGTCGTCCTTTAGCCAGATGAAAACTGCCAATGGACTGGAAAAACCGGACAGGATCCACAATACGCCAACGGGCAAAGGCATCCACATAAATATAGGTTTTATCCAGAGTCGGAATCTGCCCCGGATCCCCATCCCATGCCTGAAGATTTTTCGGAAAAAACGTTGCCGTCTGAATCAGAGGAATCTTAAACTTCAGGCCAGGCTCCACAATGGGCTTGCCCACAATTTTACCGAACTGGGTAATCACAACCTGCTCAGTCTCATCCACAACAAAGGCCGCAGAATAGATCACGATCGCCAGTACCACAAAAATGGCACCTAAAAGACCTTTTATTTTCATCACTTCACCCCGACTTCTTTTCCAAGGTTCAGGAAGGGCAACACATTACCCTGATCCGCATCGATAATATACTTTTCCTTCAGTGTAGGCAGAAGATCCCGCATCATCTCAAGATACATACGCCTCTCCGTCACATCCTTTGCCCCTTTGTACTCGGTATAGATGCTCCGGAACCGTGCTGCATCCCCTTCCGCACGGTTGACACGGTTCATGGCATACCCCTCAGCCTCAAGAATAACGCGCTGGGCCTCACCCCTCGCAGCAGGGACAGCCTTGTTGTACTCTTCCTTGGCTTTATATATCATCTGCTCCCGTTCCTGCACGGCCTGGTTGACCTCATTAAAAGATGGCTGAACAGGCTCAGGCACGTTGGTTCGCTTCATTTCAATGGTGACAACATAGATCCCCGCCTCCGCCTTATCCAGCTCCTTCTGGAGAATCTCCTGGGCTGCAATGGCAATTTCTTCGCGGGAACTGATGACCTCGTTAATACTCCTGTCCCCCACGACAAGGCGCATACTGGCCTCGGAAAGATCCCTCAGCAGCTGCCTTGGATCCTGAACCTTGAACATAAAGCTGTAAGGATCCCGAATCTGATACTGCACAATCCAGGGCACCAGAGCGACATTGAGATCCCCAGTCAGCATAAGAGCTGCATTTTCCATATCACTGCCCGCAAAACGGGTTTTTGCATCCATATTTTCACGAAAACCGAATTCTTCCTTGTATACCAGCCGCACCTTTACCTTGGTAACGGTCTCAATACCTGCGGGAAGCTTGAAATTCAAACCAGGATCCGTGATTCTGGAAAATTTACCGAATCGCTGCACAACCCCCACCTCAGAGACACCTACCGTATAGAACATGGTAGATCCCATCATGACGGCTAGCGCCACAAGGGCAATGAGCCACAAACTTCCTGGCACATGGATATTTCTCAACTGATCCACCATTTCATCCACCTGGGGAGGGGTTCCCCCGCCACCTTCCCGGCGACCATTTTTTTTCTGTTGTTCCCTGAGCTTATCCCAGTCCCAATTCATATGCGTATTTTCCTTCCAAAAGGTTCAAAAATCCCTGTCCGGGACCCATCCTCACAATCCATACGACTGCCACCCCCTCCAGCTTTTTCTTTTTCCGTCCTCTCCACCCCCATGCACAAAAAAATCTGACTCTTATGCCCTCTCAAACGAGACTCCAGAAGAATAACCGAAAAGACCGGAAACGAATGGAAGGGAATAATTAAGGAGGATTTCACGATTTTTGTGTAAGCCATCTGGCTTCATACTGAAAAAATCTGTTTTTCCCATTGTGCATTTTATTTTTTTGCGGCAGAAATTCAAAAAAAGACAAAAACATAATTCAGCAAATTAAAATGCAACGCCCTTCAAGTCAAGGGAAATACAAAAACCTGAAAATCGTATCCTTTATCAGGAGACTGCCATATTCCACCCCACGGGCCTTTCCATACATCCGGGCAAAAAGAATACCCACCCTGGCAACCATCGGATCGAATTTTCAGCGGAGTCCCCATGACAAAAAAAAGACCCCAAAACAAGAGACTTTCCCATATCAGTGCTGCCCTTGATATCGCCATGGAACCCTTCCGCAACCGCTATGGAAAAGGAGATTTTCAGGCAATCTGGCACTATTGGGAAGGAGCTGTCGGTTCTGAAATTGCAAAAAATGCCAAACCCATCTCCTTCAGGGATGGCTGCCTCCTTGTCGCCGTAGCCAGTTCTGTCTGGATGCAGCATTTGCAGTTTCTTAAACCAGAAATCAAAGAACGCATCAACACGGCATACGGCTCCCCCCTTGTCCAGGATATCCGTCTGCGCATCGGAGTCCTGTGACACTCTTCAGCACAGACAGCCTTGGAACCCTGAACGTCCTTCAGCACAAGGAAGGGTATCGTTTTTCCCTGGATCCCGTCCTTCTGGCCCACCACATCCTCCCCCGTTCCGGTGAGCATATACTGGATCTTGGGACAGGATGCGGCATCCTTTCCCTGCTTTTGCTCCTTAAAAATCCTGATATTACCATTACTGCCGTTGAAATCCAGACGGGGCTTGCGGAGCTGGCCCGGAAAAACGCCCTGATAAATCGCGTACAGAACAGGCTCCGGATCCTGGAAACGGACATGCAGCTTCTTGATCAGCAAGTGACCTGCGGCCCTGTGGACAGCATTGTCATCAACCCCCCTTATTACAAACACCACAGCGGTCGTATCAACCCCCAGGAAGAGCGGGCCATCGCCCGGCATGAAATCCTGATCACCCTTGATGGCTGGCTGAACACAGCAAAACGCCTCCTGAAAACAGGCGGAAAACTTCACTGTATTTTCCCGGCAGATCGCAGCACAGAGCTGCTCTGCACCATGAACGCATACCGAATCACCCCCAAGAGACTGCGCAGCATTCACTCCCTGCCCGGAAATCCCGCCCGTCTGGTGATTGTGGAAGGTATCCTTGGCGCTGCCTCCGGCCTGCTCCTCCATTCCCCCCTTTTTCTTTACGATCAGGTTGGCATACAGAGCCGCGAGGCCAGAGAGATTCTGAAGCCAGGAACCTGATCACAAAAAAGATCCTCCCTGTTCCAATTCTTCTGTTGACACCAGAAATAAAAACGACTAATTACTCATTCCTGTCTGGCGCATTCTTGACATACAATGTCAGGCCATACACTGCGGAGAGGTGACCGAGCTGGCTGAAGGTGCACGCCTGGAAAGCGTGTGTACGTCAAAAGCGTACCGGGGGTTCGAATCCCCCCTTCTCCGCCATACAAAAAAGATACCTGCTTATTACAAGCTTTTAAAATAAAGCAGGTTACGAATTGTCAGGGAATCTTCGGATTCCCTTTTTTCTTTTCCGGGGGTTCAGCTCCATGCCCCCCTGAAAAACTGCAAGGCAAGGCTGCATCTGATTATCACCTTCCTTCAGCCATCACTCCCACATTCCAGCGCGGGAGCGATGGGTTTACTGATCTAAAGGCAACGCCTGAAACGGCATGGCTGCGCCAGGGCCGTCGTCAGAATTTTGTAGGGCAGCTCCCGTTTTTCTTCCAATTTTCCGCCAAAAATCATCCCTTTAAAATCCTGTTTTTTTCTGGTAGTGGGCAAACAGACGTTCTGGCAGAATGATGAACCCTTCATCAATGCTGCGTACTCCCCCATACGACGGCAAGGAGACCCCCATGTCTTATCTGGTACTGGCTCGCAAATACCGTTCCCAGTCCTTTTCTGAAATCATTGCCCAGGATCATGTCACCCAGACCCTGCAAAACGCCATCCTTGCAGGACGTCTGGCCCACGCCATTCTTTTCTGTGGTCCCAGAGGGACAGGAAAAACCTCCATTGCCCGTATTCTTGCCAAAGCGATGAACTGTGCCCAGGGTTCTTCCCCCTTCCCCTGCAACACCTGCCGTTCCTGCATGGAAATCACCGCAGGCAACGGGGTCGATGTGATGGAAATTGATGGTGCCTCCAACAATTCCGTGGATCAGATCCGGGATCTTCGGGAAGGTCTGGGCTACATGCCCGCTCACAGCCCCTACAGAATCTACATCATTGATGAAGTCCACATGCTCTCCACCGCAGCTTTCAACGCCCTTCTCAAGACACTGGAAGAACCTCCCAGCCATGTACTCTTTTTCTTTGCCACCACGGAAGCCCACAAAATCCCCCTGACCATACTCTCCCGATGCCAGCGTCATGACCTCCGCAGAGTTTCGACGCCTGTCCTGACCGCCCATCTCGCCAGTCTCTGTCAGCGGGAATCCGTTCTCCTTGAAGAAGAGGCGCTGGATATGATCGCCCGGGAGGCGGATGGTTCCGTACGGGATGCCTTGAGCCTGCTGGATCGGGTAATCTCCAGCCTGGATGGTGGTCAGGGAAACCGTGAAGACGTGGCCCGTATTCTGGGGATCGCAGCACGCAGCCAGGCCTTTCAAACGGCAGATGCCCTCTTCCGGGGGGATACGGGCAGAATGCTTACCCTTATCCGGGATCTCCATGATGGGGGTGTGGATCTCAGAAAATTCCATGGAGACCTTTCAAACCACATCCGCAATCTGCTGGTCGCCAAAATGCAGCCAAAGGACTGCGGTGAATTTCTGGATCTTCCCGACACCATGGTTCAGGATCTCCTCAGCCAGTCCAGGCCCCTGACAGAGCACTACCTCTCCCGACTTCTGGATATTCTCATGGGCGAAGATGGCAGCATGCGCCATGCCAGTCATCCCAGGCTGGCCCTGGAAACCCTGCTGCTCCGCTGTATCCGTATTCAACCCGCTCTTTCCATTGACCGCCTTGTGGAAAGACTGGAGATCCTGCGTCAGGACATGCTGAATGGGGAAGAAAACACGTCGCTGTCAGCCCCTTCCCTCCTCTCCGCGCCCCTGAAAGCAGAGGGTTTCCCCACCATCCCCCAGACACCCCCCCCTCCTGCCCCTGAAAAAAAGCCCGCTGAGCCTGCTGCCCGTCCCCCTGCCTCCTCACCCGACCCGCGTCTTTCAGAATTGCCTCCCTCCGTACTGCCTGCCCCATCCCCTCCCGCGTCTGTTCCCGTCCCCCCTCCCCGAACCGCCACCCTACCCCATGGAAAAAAAGAAACCCTTTGGCCAAGCCTCATCAGTCGCCTGCGTGAGGTCAGCCCGTCCCTCGGAGACCTTTTGGCAACCAAAACAACCTTGAAAAAGCTCTCTGATCAGAGTATGGAACTTGAAGTTCAGGGGTCGGGATCTTTTATAGCCAGACTGACACATGAAAAAAACAGGCAGCTTGTGGAAACCCATGCTGCGGAACTTTTCGGTACCCCCCTTTCCCTTGTGATCCATGTCACGGAAGAAAACGATTCTGCGGCGCTCCGCAGCCAGTCTGAAAAAGAACTGTTACGAAACGACGCCACAACCCACCCCCTGGTACAGGATGCCCTGGATATCTTTAAAGGCAAGGTTGTGGACATCACTTTTCTGAAGGAGGCACGATGAAAGGCATGGGAGGCAACATGGGCCAGATGATGAAGCAGGCCCAGAAGCTCCAGCAGCAAATGGCAAAAATGCAGGCGGAAATGGCTGAAAAAACCGTGGAAGCCTCCGCAGGCGGCGGCATGGTACGTGTAACGGTCAATGGACAGCAGCAGGTACTTTCCATTCACATTGAAAAAGAGGTGGTGGATCCTGAAGATGTGGAAATGCTCCAGGATCTTCTCATGGCCGCCGTGAATGATGCCCTGCAAAAATCCCAGGAAATGATGTCCTCCGCCATGGGTCAACTTACCGGTGGTATGAAAATACCGGGGCTTTTCTGAAAAGTCCCATGGGAAATTCTTCCTGTTCCATGTCCGTTGCGACGCCATGCGCAACGGACATTTTTCTTCTCTGAGGGACAGCCATGCAGCACTATCCCCCTTCGGTGATTCAGGTGATCCGCAGCCTTGCGACACTTCCCGGCATTGGGCCGAAAACCGCCGAACGTCTGGCTCTGCACCTTCTCAAGGCTCCCGGTGAGGATGTGCGAAATTTAGCCCGGAGCATTCTGGCCCTCAAAGAGAATGTACGCCTCTGCAAGCGCTGTTTTGCCCTGAGCGAAGGCAATCTCTGTCCGGTATGCAGGGATCCACAGCGGGATACGGGCGTGCTCTGCGTGGTGGAACGCCCCGCAGATATGATGGCTGTTGAGGCCTCCGGTGGATTTCGGGGAGTATACCACATCCTTCAGGGAGTTTTGTCACCCATGGATGGTATCGGCCCTGAAGATATCCGTATCCGGGAGCTTTTACTGCGTATCCGCCCAGAAGAGGTACAGGAGGTGATCCTGGCCACCGGTACCGCAGTGGAAGGAGAAGCCACAGCAGCCTATATCGCAAGCCAGCTTTCCGGCTTTCCCGTCCGGGTCACCCGCATTGCTTCGGGAATCCCCATGGGCGGCGATCTCAAATACATTGATCAGGTCACGCTGAAACGGGCCTTGGAGTCACGACGCCATGTTTGAAGATACGGTCTTTGATTGTCAACAGTGTGGAGAGTGCTGCGTAGGTTTCGGTGGCACCTATGTCAGTCCAGAAGATATCCGTGCCATCGCCGCCTTCATCGGTGCCTCTGCAACCGAAACCCAAAGGGAATTCTGCCAGCAGTCCGATCAGGGTCTGGTCCTTGCCATGGGAAAGGAAGGACGCTGTGTTTTTCAAAAAAACAACATCTGTTCCATCCATCCCGTGAAACCCCGGATGTGCCGGGAATGGCCCTTTATCCCCGCCGTTCTCCGCCAGCCCGGCAACTGGCGGCTGATGGGAGAAGCCTGTCCGGGTATACGACCGGATGCTCCCCCCGAAGCCATACGTGCCCGTACCCTCGCCTCCCTCAGGCAGACTCGTCCAGGTTTTACAGCGGAGTCACCCACAGGGAAGGGGGATGCACCTGATACACCGTTTCCCCGTCCTGCTGAAAAGCCATAATGATGTTGCGGGCTTCCAGGATGGCCAGGGCTGCTTCCAGTGCCTCTTCTCCCTGATTCCAGACATTGCATAAACGGCTCCGGGACAAAAGCCCTTCCGCAGCAATACCGCAGCAGCAGAGGTAGGCGGAAAGAACTCCCACATCGAGACCCAGTGTGAAAATCTCCTGGCGCATCGGATTGCTGTTAAAATGCATCTTTTTTACACCCTTTCCTGCCCCGTCTTCCGGATCTGACATGGATATGGAAGACGGGGCCAAATGAAAGCCATGCACCCATGATCGGTATTTTCGATTCCGGTATTGGCGGCCTGACCACAGTACGGGCCATCATGCAGCAGCTTCCCGGCTATGATATCCTCTATTATGGCGATACCGCCCGTATGCCCTATGGCTCCAAAAGCCCGGAGACGGTACGGCAGTACGCCATGGAAAACACCCGCTTTCTCATCGAAAGAGGGGCAAAAATCATTATCATTGCGTGCAATTCCGCAGCCAGTACGGCCATGGACTCCGTGACCCAGGCCTTTGACCTGCCCGTTTTTGAAGTGGTCAATCCTGCTGTGGATGCTGCCATTACAGTCCGTACCGCACCACGCATCGGGGTTATTGGCACACGGGCCACCATTGCATCGGGTGTCTATGAAGCCAGAATCAAGGCCTTAAAACCTGAAGCGACGGTTCATTCCATCCCCTGCCCCCTGCTCGTTCCCCTGGTGGAAGAGGGCTGGCTGGACACGCCGGAAACCACACGCATTGTCAAAAAATACCTGCATCCCCTCAAAACAAGACAAATCCGAACCCTGATTCTGGGCTGCACCCATTACCCCATCCTCAAAGATCTGATCCAGAAAAAAATCGGAAAGGGTGTACGCATCATTGATTCGGGGAGCTGTGTTGCCGGTACGGTGGCCCGCTATCTCCAGCAGCACCCTGAGGTGGATGCCCTGCTTGGAAAAAACGGGGAACACCGTTTTTACGTTTCCGATATTACGGAACAGTTCCAACGCAGTGCCCATACCATGCTGCAAGGCCCCATAAAACTCAGCCACGTAAGGATGTAAAATCCTCCAGAAATGTGGCCGCTCCCTCGGATCCCACAAAAAGCATGGGAAAAGACAGCCAGCACCGGATTTTTTTCTTGAAAGAAGGTAAAAGGGCTTCCCGTATCCAGCTTTTTCCCGATGCTCCCAGCACCAGAAGAGCATCGGGAGGGATACCCATCCAGGGATTCTCCCCTGTCTCCTGTCGCCACAGGCAGTGACGGATAGCCGACATTCCGGAACCTGCGGTCTTCTCCAGCGAAGCGGCCAGCTCTTCCGGATTTCCAAGGCCGAAGACATCCAGGGGAAGGCCCATGGTTTCCGCAAGCCCCAGAGCAATCTTTAAAGCCCGGGATGCCCCTTCGGATCCACCATAACAAAGCAGAAGACTTTTCCAGGGTCTGGCCACAGGTGCGGGCATGAGCACAAAAAACGGTGCCACAGCCGGAAGCCTGCGCATCCCCAGATCCGAATATACCCATGAATCCGTGTGCAGAGGAACGGGACAGGCCATGTAGTCAAAGTCCACGGGGATATCCGGAAGGGCAGGGGTCGTTCTGTGCCGTACCTCTAAAAAACGTGCATCAAGACCTGCATCAGCCAGAATTTCCGCAGCCCGTGACTGCGCCCTCTCACGCTCCCTTTTTCCCCAGTGGCCACCCTCCAGATCCACCTGCACCACACGGTTTTCAAAATACATGAGAAACCGGGACGATTCGGGAATATATACCACAGGTGCAGCGCCCATGATCCGGCAGAAAAAGGCGGTCTGCTGCAAGGCCTCGCGACCTCTGGGCGTATCCTGGTACACATGAAAAAAACGAGGACTGGCAACAATCTCTCCCATCAAAGCTCTCCCGTCTGTACCCGCAGTTCTCTGCGGTAGTGATCCAGAAGGGTTGCCCTGGAGATCATACCCACAAACCGGTGGTTGGCCACAACGGGCATACTGAACACCCCTCTGGCATCCATAAGATCCAGCACATCCTGCAATTCATCATCCGGATGGGCCACTGCGACATCCTTGTGCATGAGCTGTTCCATCAGAACCGTATCATAAAGAAGATCATCCAGAAGATAGGGCCGCACATCATCCAGATGCACCATGCCGACAAAACGGCCCGTAGCCTCATCTTCCACGGGAAAATAATTTCTGCGGGACTGTTGCTGCAAACGGACAAAATCCCGCAGCAGGAGATTTCTGCGTATGGACATGCAGTCCCGCTCCATGATTTCAGAGATTCTGAGATCCAGAAGTACCCGGCGATCCGTTCCGGGGCGGAGCAGCTCTCCCCTGGCCATGAGATCCCGCAGATAAATGGATGCGGGTTCCCCCAGACGGCAGAGCAGGGTAGAAAGGGCAGATACCACCATCAGGGGCAGCATGACATCATAGCCCCCCGTAATCTCAAATATCAGAAAAATAGCCGTCAGAGGGGCCTGAAGGACACCGGCAAGAAGCCCCGCCATCCCCAGAAGGGCAAAGCCCCCCTCACTGGCCCAGACTACTCCGGGAAAGGCCAGCACCAGAATCCGATGATAGAAAAGACCGGTTAACGCGCCCATCACAAGGCTGGGAGCAAAAATTCCTCCTACGCCTCCCCAGCCAAGGGTAAAACTGGTTGCCGCCATCTTCGCCAGCAGAGCCAGAAAAACAAGGAGAATTCCGGAACTGTACTGTCCTGCAATCATCTCCCGGACAGCCTGATAGCCCTCTCCCAGTGCTACGGGGAAAAAAAAACCGATTCCTCCCACAAACAGCCCGCCCAGAGCAGCTTTCATCCACAGGGAAATTCCCATGCGGCCCGCGACTCTGACGGAAAACCCATGCATCCCCCGAAGACTGCGCATAATGACGATGGCCACAAGTGCGGTGAGCAGCGCCAGCCCCGCTGCTGCCAGAATATCCTGGAGATGCACAGTGAACGCAGCGCTTTCAAAGGGAATCCGGTTGCCGTTCATCCTCCGGCTGACTTCCGTACCCGTCACCGCCGCGATGGTAATAGGAACCAGGTGGGTGCTGCGCCACTGGCCCAGAAGCACTTCCATGGTAAAAACCATACCCGCCAGAGGGGCATTGAAAATAGACCCTATGGCACTGGCTGCACCGCAGCCCACCAGCACTACCCGCTGCCTCTCATCCAGCCCCAGAAAACGACCGATATTGGATCCAATGGCAGACCCCGCCATCACCACAGGAGCCTCAGGCCCTGCAGATCCACCGCTGCCAATGGTCATACTGCTGGCCAGAATACGGGAAAAACTTGACCGCAGACGAATCAGCCCGCCATGGCGGCTCACCGCATAAATCACCTCAGGAACCCCGTGCCCCCCTCCTTCCCGTACAATCTTTTCCATGAAAAAAACCGCTGCACCGGCTCCAAGGGCGGGGAAAAAAAATCCCAGGGGACTTTGTCTGTGGGCTGCCGCAAAGGAGGCAAAACTGCCGATGAGGTGGTGCAGGGCCACAGCAGCAAGACCACCGGCCACCCCCACACCAATGGCGATCAGGATGAGAAAAAAGGCAGGATCCATGTGGGTTCGCAGCCAGAGCCACCCCCGGAATCCCCATTTTCCGGTCAATTTCATCCCTTCCCCCCTCATGCGCTCCCCCTGGCCTGAAAGGCCTTCTCCATCTCCTCCACAGCCGCAAAAAGAATTTCATCCTCGGGTCTGCTGGAGAGAAGGGCATGAAAATCCCTGTCCCGCAGACAGAAGGAAAGACGGGAAAGCAGGGAGAGATGGGCCTTCACATCCGGAGCAAGCAGCATGAACAGGACAAAAACAGGCTGTCCGTCAATGGCACCATAGGGGATGGGTTTTTCGGGAAAAGCCGTGACAATACAACTTTTTTCCGGAAAATTTTCAAGGGGCGTTCTCGGATGGGGCAGGGCAATCCCCCTTCCCACCCCCGTAGATCCCAAGGCCTCCCTTTCGAGAAGCCTTTCCAAAAGCAGGGGTTCCAGATCAGGGTTCAGACCGGGAAGGGCACGCACCATCTGCCCCAGAAGATCGGCGGGCGTCCCTGCCCTGAGTTCACGAAGAAGGACGCCACGCCGTAAAACAGCCTGCAAGGCCTCGTTCTGGCCATGCGGCACACCATGTGCCGTATCTCCGGCAATCCGGAAGGGGATATGATGCTGCCGCGCCCAGCGGCTCAAAGCCTCTTCCCGAAATTCACAGAACTGTGCCGTACGTACAATGGGAATACGTCCCTGACGAATCCAGCGCTCCAGGGTATGCACCGGTAAATCCAGACTTGCTGCCGTTTCCTGAAGAGTCAGACGTTTCATCATTTCCCCAATGCATCGCCAATGCTGGCCCGCTCATAAATAATTTCCACCCGCCGGTTTTTGGCCCGACCGGGATTGTTGTCATTGGTATCCACGGGGCGATACTCCGCATAGCCCTGAGCCGTCAGCATCATGGGGTTCAGGCCACGTCCGATGAGAAAACGCACCACCTGGGAAGCCCTTGCCGTGGAAAGCTCCCAGTTTGACGGAAAAAAGGCGGTGGTAATGGGCACATTGTCCGTGTGCCCCACAATCCGGATAGGATAGCGAAACTGCTTGAGAACATCTGCAAGCTTAGCCATAATTTCAACCCCCTCTGGCACCATGACCGCTTCACCGGAACGGAAAAGCACCATGTCTGAAATGGTAATCACAGCCCCCACATCGCTCTCCCTGACCTCCACCATCCCCCCCAGACGGTTGAAAAGCACCAGCTCCCGCACATCGGACACAATCTCTTCCACCTCTTTTTGTACCATGGAACCCAATTCATCCACGGCGTCCCTCTGTTTTTCACGGGGATCCGGACGGCTGGGCTCCATGATCAGGCCCTCGCGGGTACCGGCTTCGGGCAGCTGCTGTACCCCCAGAGCCGTACGCAAAGACTGTACAATTTCTTTAAACACCTCATCCTGAATGGTACTCATGGCAAAAAGCAGAACAAAAAAACACATGAGCAGGGTAACCAGATCTGCAAAGGTGGCCATCCAGGCCGGTGCACCTCCCCCTCCCCCCTCATCTTCCTCTTCTTCGGGTGGAGCCAGCTGAGGGGCAGCTTCATTTTCATTCGCATTCTCATCTGCCATGGCATTTCCTCACTTTTCCCCTTCGGCCTATGGAGACTCCAGCGCCTGCCTTCATTTCTTGCCCTCATCCTTTTTCTTGGCATTGGCGAGGTAGATATTCAGCTTATCCTCCATCAGACGGGGATGCTCACCCTCCCGGATGGAAATCACACCTTCATAGACAAGGGTCATATTCATAATTTCCTCAGCACTCCGTATTTTCAGCTTGTCCGCCATGGGCAGGAAAAACAGGTTGGCCATTACCGCACCATAGAAAGTTGTGATCATGGCCACAGCCATTTTCGGACCAATGGTGGAAGGGTCATCCAGGTTGGCCAGCATCTGTACAAGACCAATCAGGGTACCGATCATGCCAAAAGCCGGGGCATACGCCCCCATAACCGTAAACATGGTGGCACCGCTTTTGTTTTCCTTGGAAACCATCCCCATTTTTTTCTGCATGATGGCGGCAATATCCGCCGTTTTCACACCATCCACGGTCATCTGAAGGGCAGAGGAGAAATAGGGATCCTCAATCACCTTGATATCCCCTTCTATGGAAAGGAGACCGCCCTTTCTCGCCTTGTTGGAAATTTCCACAAGCTTTACCACCAGCTCTTCGGGCTTTTCCAGCTTGAACAGAAAAATACGTTTCATGGCCTTGCCCACCTTGGCAAAATCCTTCATGGGAAAAGCCACCAGAGTCGCACCTACGGTACCGCCCGCTACAATGGCAAGGGAAGCGAAATCAATGAAAAGACCGATGCCGCTTCCCAAAAGAATACCCATGAGAATAAAACCAAGACCTGCAAGAAGGCCCACAATGGAGGCAATATCCATGCATCTATCCTTACTGTTTCAGTTGCAGGGGAAAGTCCTGAAATTCGCTTTGACGGTACATAAAATGGACAGGCTCGCTGTCCTCCCTATTCTCTACAGAATTTTTGCAAAAAATAAAAACTCCTTTTCCTGACAGGCAGCCCCTGCTTCAGTCTTTTAAAGGAAGTCCTTCTTTCCGTATGGTCACCATGTCCTCAAGGGGCCCGGCTCCACTGTATGCGACAAGCTGCTTCAGGTGATGGGCCGTAATACAGGTTCCTTCAGGAAGCAGCATGGCTCCGGCACGGGCATGCACAGGCGCCGCCAGGATCATGCCGGGAGTCAGATCCCAGATGCGGATACGGCAGGATAAATCCCCGCCATCCTGGGCATGATGCTGCAAAACGGCCAGAACATCAGGATCCCAGAGGGCTTCCCCCCGCATCCGCCGCAGCACCTCCGCAGATGTGCCACAGTCATGCAGGGACTCCTGATAGGCCAGTACCACGGATAAAATCCGGCTTTCCACAGGAATCCGCCGTCCCTTCAGACCGTCCGGCCCGCCACTGCCGTCACAGCGCTCCCCCAGATGGCGCAACACGGCAGCAAGCCCGGCCATACCGTCAAGCGCTTCCAGCATACGGGCAGCCGCCAGGGGAACCTGCACAGGAATATCCTCCTGTGTGGCTGAAAAACACAAGCCCCTTTTCTGATGCTGGGACTTCGGCACATGAAACAGTCCGAGGGGATACAGACGGCTCGCCTGGGACAATCGCCAGAGTTGCACCTTTTCCAGTCCAAGATCCCTGCCAATGGCCAGTGAAAGCTCCTGAGCCATAGCCGTCCTGTGCCCTTCCAGATGAAGATTCACGAGAAAGGCCAGAAGATCCAGATTGTTTTCCCTGGCACGTCGGCGTCTTTCCTGGAGCCATCCGATCTTCTTCCGCAAGAAGTGCCTTTCCTCCAGAAGCAGCCTGTTCTGTTCCAGGGCATTTTGCAGGAGCCGCTCCAGTTCCCGGGAGTGACGGATCAGGGCCATGCTGCGCCCATCCACCTCCCCAGAGGGGGCATTCAGCGGTTCCCCGTCCTTTTCCGTTTCCTGTTCTTCTCCGTGCATACGGCCATTCTTTCCCAAAGCCCGGCACCACAATCACCGACAAAAAACGCTAAATCCGACAAAAAAATGCCCGTTTTCCCGAAAAAAACGGGGGCTTCCCCCACCTTTACCATGGGCATATAAGTTGCTTTAATTCATTATACGGTATCCGCCCCCTGAAACCCTGTCCGGAAAAAACGATGTCATGAGCGCCAACCTAACTTTCATCTCCAGAAGCGTCAACGTACTTTTCCAGCCACCAGGCATCCCAATCCGTGGACATCAGGCTGTGCGCCAAACTGCGGCCCGTATCCGTTACAATCCGTTTTTCAACCACATCCATCCACTTGTGAGGCCCCTGACGTCCCGTATCCGCAAGGGCCTTCAGATCCACAAGAAAGGCGAGCTGATCCGCATCCCTTGCCAGCCTTGCTTCCGGGGTTTTTCCTTCGGAAAATTCCTTCAGAAGATCAGCCATTTCCTTCCCAAAGGGAAGCCCATGAACAAGATCCCGTACCGCCTTTTCCTCATCGGCCCGGACGTAGTTCTTCTGGACATAATTCAAATCTCCCATACGGGCTTCGGGCAGATCGTGAAGCAGGCACATGAGCATCAGCCTTTCACAATCCACCCCTGGCGTCATGCGTCCCATCACATAGGCAATAAGACTGATCATAAAAGAATGCTCGGCCACACTCTCATCTCCAGAACCCAGAAACTGGTAGCCGGAACGGGGAAGACGTTTCAGCATGAGTGCTTCAAAAAAAAGCTGAACAATACGCTGCATGGGAATTTCTCTCTCTTTCCATTTGAATACATGTTCCCCGATCCCGGCGGAACCCAAACCGCACCGGGCACTCCCTGGAAAATCAGGATACCCACATCGGGATATCCACCTTGACAAAGACACCGGAATCCCGATAAAAAACAATGGTACACACGTCATCCTACCCTTCATCACTTACAGGAAAATCCGCCATGATTCCAAGATCTGTACTGTACACGACCCTCATATTTTTTCTTCTCTGCCCCTCTTTTCTCTCTGCCAGTACCCTGCCAGCGGATATTCTGAAGGATGGGGACGGATATTACTACATTGTAAAAAAAGGAGATACCCTCTGGGATATTTCCGCCCGCTTTTTCAACACGGCCTGGTACTGGCCGGGACTCTGGGCAGAAAACGGCGTGAGCATCACAAGCCACAATCCTCACTGGATCTATCCCGGTCAGAAACTCCGCCTTGCCCTCCGGCCAGAAACACCAGAGCTGCCCATCATCCCGCAGGCTCTCCCTGAAAAGAAAGCCCCCCCCGCCCAGACGCCCCCCCCAAGGCCTAGCTTCACCTATTCTGCCATCCACAAGGTCGGCTTCATCACCCCCCAGCCTGAAGCACCGTCAGCCCACCTGATTTCGGCAACGGAAGCCAAGGATATGATCAGTTCGGGCGACAGGGTATACCTTCAGCCCGCAACGGGATACACCCTTCCCATTGCCGGACGTTACATTGTATACGGCAAACCCGAAAAAATTCAGGATCCGGATCTTCCCCGCAAAACCGCTGGCTACCTGCACCATATTTCCGGCATTATTGAAATCACAGAGTACAAAGACACGCTGACCGTTGGCCAGGTCACCCACGCCTTCCGTCCCATCCAGGCCCATGACGGACTTTTCCCCCTTCCACAACGCAGCGCTCAGATTCCCATGGATGACCACACCCCAGGGCTTGAAGGAAAAATCATTGCTGGCGATCTGGGTCAGGTCATGTTCGCCCAGGGCGATCTCCTGTATATCAATCTTGGAAAAAAAGAGGGGGTACTTCCCGGTCAGGAATACCATTTGATCGAAGAAAAAGAGATCAATCCTACGGGAAACAAAAAGGATATCCGGAAAGACCGTATTCCCTTTGGTGCCATTTTTATCCTGGATACCCGGGAAGAAGCCTCTGCGGCCGTTGTAATTCAGTCCAGAAAAGATGCACGGCTGGGGACGCTGGTACTTAGCCCTCTTCGGTAATTTTTAGTCTGCCCCAGCCCAAACCGTATCCAGCGGATATCTCAAGAAAGAAAGGGGGCCTCATGAACAATACAAAGGGATTCACCCTCATTGAAGTAATTGTGATCATGGCTCTCATTGCCATTATCGTATCCATTGCCACACCCACATTCCGGGAAGTCCGGGGCAACAACCAGAAAAAAACGGCCGTCTTCACCCTGGGAACAGCCTTGAGCTATGCCAGAAATGAAGCCATCACACGGGGGACTCCCATAACCCTCTGCCGATCTGCAAATCCCAATGCAACAGACAGTTCCGTAGCCCCCGTTGCACCGACATGCAGTACTACCGCAGGAAAGGGCTGGGAAACCGGATACATCGTTTTTGTGGATACCAGCAGAAACGGGATAAGAGATGCAGGAGAGGCTTTGGTGAGAAGCTTTTCAGGGCCAAAAGGCAATCTGTTAATTCTTGGAGGCCCCAACAATATCCGTTATCTTCCTACAGGTATGACAACAGGAACTCCTGCAGGAACCTTTACCATTGGCTCTCCCAACAATGACGACACGGCTGTTGATACAAACCAGATCCATTATGCCATTGCACTCACTGCCAACGGAAGCTTCACCATACAGGGCCCGAAAAAAAACTGACCTCAAAAAAAGCATACTTGAAAAGAATAGAACCCTTTTCAAGTATGCTTTTCCACACCCATCCATCTCGCGACCAAGTACAATTTCTCACCAACAGGGAACAGAGGTATCGTTATTCGCTGCATCCCGTGCCGTTCTCTGCCCCAGACTGTTGACAATCATACGGGAACAAAGAGTATCCGCTGTCTGCCCCAGCCTGGGCGTTGCCGTCAAGGTAAAACCTGTCGCCGTACCCGCATACACAATCGTGTAAAGTCCTTCAGCCGAGAAAAAGGTATTGTCTCCTGCATTCACACCAAAGGCATTGGCATAGGTACTGTTCCGCACAAAAAATCTCTCCGCCTGCTGGGCTCTTTCCATAAGACTGGCCCGTGCATCAGAACGACCGGACTGCATCCGGTACCGTTGGTACGGAGGCCAGGCAATGGCCGCAAGAATCCCCAGAATAGCGATCACAATCAACAACTCTATCAATGTAAACCCTTTTGCATCCATAGCCTTGATTTTCATGCCTGCCTTCTCCTGCACTCAGAAAGACGATCAAAAACCCTTTTCAACACCGGATAGAAAAAAAGATTCCGCACCAGACCTCTGTGCCAAAAGGATAAGACCTAAAAAAATCAGCGGGCAATAACCTCCCGCCAGGAACGTCGCCCAAGCCTGTCATCCTCACTGCCTGCCCCTGGAAGTACCATGATATCCCCAAGAGAGCCACCGCTGTAGCGATATTCCAAAGTTCCCGCACTAATCACCGCAGGGGTTTTGATAATTCCGACCTTTGACTTCATACCGCTGGCTGCAACCATGACCTTCTTGTCTACCCCATCCTCCTGAACTATAATTTCTACAAGGTCATCCTTATCCACATCCTTATCTTTGTTGACATCAAAAACAGCCTTTGTGGGACGTCCCCCCGTAAGGGCCACAAGCTCCATCAGCCAGCTGCTCCCACCGGGATCACAAGGATCTGTGGAAGGAATCAGGGTTGTAAAAATTACCCGCCCATGGCGCAAAAGCGCACTGCTGACGACCCGCTCTCCTTGCGTCCCCACACCTGTAACAGGAGATCGCAGATCCAGATACCAGCCGCGTTTCGAAGTCCAGTTAACGGCGTTGCCCGATACCACGCGAAGATTTTCAGATGTGCTAAAGGACTGTTCATGGGTAATGGTCTGCTGCTGCAAATCAGACCGATCCGTTTTCGTAATCTGGGTATTATTACCGGATTTGTCCCAGATTCCGTAAAAAGACTGAACGGGTGACGTAGAACTTCCCTGATTATCCCCTGCTTCAAAGTATTTTCCCGTACCAAAATACACCATATAGTCTCCATCCGGATGGGCACCGATTTCTGGAGGAGCCGTAATGGGCTGGGCATTGCTTCCGGCCATGGCCCGGAACAAGGGCTCAGCCGTATTACCGCTTTTGTGAGCCACATCCCAGTTTCTGGGCTGGCTCCCCGTCAGATCAAATTTCCAGAGATTCCCCAGAAGATCCCCCCCGTAGGCATGAGTAAGGGTACGGTTTTCATCGGAAAGAAGGGTTACGGTGGAAAGACCATTCGGACTGGTGCTGCTGCCTGCCGGAGTGGGAACCTGCTGGAGAAGACTGCCATCGGAAAGTTTGACAACGAAGAGAGAGGCTTGTTTGCTGGTTCCCTCATACCCGTTCCCCAGAACAACGGCCCAGGTTCCATCCTGCATCCTTCCAATTACGGGAGGCCCCAGCACATACCCCAGATCCGCATGGGTGAATTCCCAGAGCACCTTGCTTTCACCAAAGGTATCGGGATCTGTGATATCCAGAGCAAAAATGCCCTTCCCCCCAGCCCCAAGGGTTCCCACCAGAATGGTTTTCCAGGCACCGTCAAGATAGACATCCCCCACAACAGGCGGGCCATCCACAAAATAACGATGGGTATAGGCCGGATCTGTCAAGGATTTAAGACCCGCAAAAACAAGATTGGGAACATAGGCAAACTTCTCTTCTCCTGTTTTTGCATCAAAAGCATGCAGCATGCCGTCATTCGCGCCGACATACACCATCTTCCTCCGGTTCTTGTTACCTTCCCGGAAAGACGCATAACTGTCCTGTCCGGCCGTACCACTTGGAAGCTTCTCATAGCCAAAATTAGGTGTACCCACCACAAGGGGATCTGAATTGACGATATCTCCCAGCACAAGGTTTCGTTTACGTAAAGACCCGGAAGGTGCTTCCTTGCTGTCATCCCCACGGAGCCAGTCAAGACGCTCCTGTCCCTTGGAATCCTCGGTATCCGTACCTTTCAGGGCAGTTTTTTGAGCTGCCGTCAGATTGTCCCAGAAAAAAGAAATCCCCACACTTGCTGACGCATCCCAGGTATAAATCCGGCGACTTCCATGGGGGCTTATTTTACCGTCCGTGTCCCAACTCAAAGCCCCGACACCGCCATCATTATTGATTTTGTAAGCCCGAATCTGGCCACTCCAATCCTCACTGTCAAAGCGGGCCTGGTAGATAAGGGTATCATCCAGCACACGGGTGGAGTTGGTCGCAATGGCAGCAGCGGTTCCGACGCCACGGCTTGTGATGTCTTTCAGTACATCGGAAAGTCCTTTGGCAAAGGCTTCCGGATCCGAGGCACTGAAAAAGCCCCCCCGGCTGTTAACCGCCGCATGAAGAAGGTCATCCAGCTTGGCAGGTTCACTGGCTGTGGGATCAGGCCAGGCAATGGCGGTCTTGTTTTTCAAGGCCGTCCAGGCATCCTCAGGCTGGATACTGCCCGTCACCCCGAACCCTACCCCAAAAGTAACCATATTCTGCCAGAAAGCCGGATTGATGGGCGTTGTAGGAACACGGTTGGATAAATCCGTACGCAGATCCCGTTTCCAGTAATACATGGCCACATCCGCCAGGGTGTTGCTGTGGGCATCCCGGAAAGGATGTTCAACGGCATACTCCCATGTGCCGCCGCCGGGTTTAGCGATAGGGGGGGACATATTTCCAGATGTGGTGCCGTCCGTATTTTCCCTTGCTCCAGAAGTCCCTGCATCATAGCTACTGCCCTCTGACCAGTATCCATCCGTCATCAAAATGCTATAACTGCTACGGCAGGTGAGGTGGGCAGAACTGTCATCTGTACCCGGAGCTTTCCCCCAAGGCCCCCTGTTGTTCGTCCAGGAAAAATATCGGCCTGCATCATCAAGGGCCTTCCGAAGGGGAGTTCCCTCATTCGGGATAACAGACCCATAGAGATCGCTGTAAAAATTCTGTTTATTCGTACCACTGAAAGGACGTACTCCCCGAATGATTGTTCCTATCTGTAAATTTCCTGTATCCGAACGCCCCTCAATATAGGAAGATGATTTGTTAATGGCACCAAAGCCCACGCGCAAGCGCGTACTCTGATCCACAAAGGCGCGACCAATCCCGGCACGGGCGGCCAGAATTCTCGATCGGTAAAAGGTGTACCAGTTGGCAAAGTTCTGAATCTCTTCCGCATAGGTGCACCGACGGTTCGCCCTGTCCGCACAGTCTGAACGGTTTTCACGACCATGGCCCACATACTCCGTTGTTGAGGATCGAATTTCAACCTTATGATAGTGGCTAAAATTCCAGGCATCCCACGTAACGTCTGCTCCCAGTTCACTTTCGGATTTAGGCCAGAAATATACCGCAGGCCAGAAAGTACTGGAATCGCGATCCGAAGAAGAGCAGGATGACGGACTCGTACACGAAACCCAACGAGCACTTTGTGATGTTGATGCAGTCAGATCTCTGGATCCTGCCCCCGTATTTTCCGGATTGTGCCAAGCGGCAGTACTTGTTGCTTTGGTATAAGAACTGCCGTCATACTTCACCCAGGGCTTATAGGTAATCGCGGGGTTGTAATACATTTTATTGTTAACAGAAGAACGATAGAAAGAATTATACATATTGTCCGTAAAGGTGGGGACGTAATTATCATAATCTCCTCCCCCATACACCCCGGAAGTCCGCGGATAGGCATAACGGGCATTATAACGATAGCTGACACTGCTTGGCTCATCCGGCATCACCTCGAAATGCATGGAACCGGAATCGTCAATAATGAAAAGAATATTGGGATCCACGCTGGCGTTCAGAAAAAGAGGCACCTGGGCTAGGTTGGAAGAAAACGCAAGCCCTGTTCCAGCAAACACCCCAAGCAGTACCAATGGCAATACCATGGAGAATCTCCGGCATTTATTCCGCTGTGCCTCTACCATGATGACCTCCCCTTTATGATCTTTCCAAAGTCATTGCTGTGTAATGAACACTGTCATTTTCTCAATACGCATTTCTCCCCGTGCATCGGGATAAAGCTCAAGCATGACCTTATAACCAGGCCGCAGATCCCACAGGCTCAAAAAACTGTTCGTATCCCCAGAATTCTGTATGTACACAGCGTCCGCAAGGGCATACTCATTCCCGTCAACAACAACCCGTCTGACATGGGGATCAATCTTTTCAAGAAAGCCTGTCTGCACAACACTCTCCGCCCACACCGGGAACGCCAAAACAATTCCCCATAACATAACAAGACTGATTTTTTTCAGCATACAGTCCCCCATCCTCGCAGTGAAAAAAGACAAAATCTATCGGACATAGGTTCCCTCAATCATCACAGCAGCCAGGTTATTGGCACTCTGCGCCCGTGTCGTGATACGGTACATTCCCGCATTCACCTCAGGAAGTGCACCAAAGGCAAGGGAATCACTGGCACCGATGGTAATGGGCAGCATGTATTCAACAATACAAGCAGCATCCCCCGAATCCCGGTGATCCTCATCATCGACCCACCAGTTCGCCGGAGCTTCCGTACTGGTAACGCCAGGGGTATAAAGACCCGAAAAGCCATTCTCCCGGGTACCCTGCCCGTCAAAAGAAGGCAGTACCACCCAGTTGTCCAGCTGCCGTTCCATCAGACGCAATCCCGCTTCTGCCCTCTCAAAGGCCTGATCCCGCTGCTCAATATTGCCCGCCATACGCTCCTGCATGGTGGTGGACTGCATGGCCACAATACCAATCAGCGTCAGCACCACCAGCAATACCAGGCTGGTAATCAGAATGATGCCCTCTTCATTGTTCAGCAACCTGCGCATATGCATATTTCCTCCTTTCACCGGACACGGTTACGCAAAGCAATGGTTCCGGAAAACACCATACGCATCCGCCGATCCCCAGGGGCCGTAAAATCGGTATTCCCGTCCCCGGATACATCATACTGTGCATTGTCCACAGGTGCCGAAGGATCCCGGCTGATGGCACTTCGAAGCAGTACACCGATACGGACACTCATCACCCGGGTCCAGTCCACAACCTGGTTGGCATTCCTGTAAACGTCGGCAGCCCCGTTTCCCGAGGTATCCTCCCCATAGCGCACCTGCATATTTTCAACACCAGCGATGATTTCCATGGCCGCTGCCACGGTACCGATTTTACGGAAGAGCGCAGGCTCTCCGCCAGGATTGTTTGCAATATAAAAAATCGCCGTCTGAGGAAAAAAAATCTGGGCTCCGGCCCCAAAGGCTTTGCCCAAATCTTTTGTCGCATTTCCAGGACTCCCAGTCCCCGTATTGTGAACCGTGTTGCCATTGCTGTCCGTATAGCTTGTGGTCTGAAAAATTGCGGCAGCCTCACAATCCGAGATCATGAGAATATCCCCTCCGCCCGTATCCAAAATCCCGAGTGCCGCCAGACCTGCGGTCAGTTTCATATCCGCAGAGGTAGGGGGCATACCTGTTATGATGGATATCGGAATATCCGAACGTATCCCCCGAACCACCACAAGATCACTCCCGGCCAGAGGGGCAGGATTCAGGGCCATGGCATTGGTACCCGTTGCCAGAGGATTAACGGCTCCGCTGCTGTCTGCCCAGCCTCCTGCGGAAAGGGCCTCCGCCCCATAAATGGCACCCTGAAAATCATAAACAAAATCCGTTGCCCCATTCAGGGCATTGGTTACCTTGCTTACATCCTGCAAACAGCCCAGATACCCTGCTCCCCGCACCTCTGAACGCAGAAAATGCAGGGCAAAACGACCATTTTCCTGCAAACGGGCAAGGTCTTCATTCATGGCATAGCTGCGGGTGGTACCTACAAAAATCTGATAAACCCCCGTCCCCAACAAGAGGGAAATGGCCAAGGCAACAAGCACTTCCACAAGTGTCAGCCCTGCCATGGATTTCTTCTTTATGGTTTTCAAATCCTTTTTCATCCTTCCGCCCTCTCAAAACAGGGTTTTTCAAGGCTGAGCATTCGTGATGACTGTGACATTGTTATTCCCTTCACTCCACTGGATCGTTACGGTCACACGATTGCCCGCCACAGCAATGGAACCATTTCCAAGGGTAAGGTTCTGGGCCAGTCCGAACTTCCACTCCAGAAGATCCGTATGCGCCATCCCCCCATATCCTGAGGCTGTAAGCCCGGTTCCCAGTGTGGCACGATTGGGATTTTCCAGATCCCAGGCATTGGGAACATCCAGGGCAATGGCATAATTTGCCACATTGGCACGGTTGGCACGTATTCTGTCTAAAATATCCTCGGCATGCTGCACAGCTACAGAACGAAGGAGAGCACTGTGATTGTCCTTCAAGGCACGATTCTGAAGTACTGCAAGTCCCAGCATACCAACAGAAAGAATGAACAATGCCAAAAGCACCTCAATCAGGGTAAATCCTCTGGATGCCCCCTCCTGCTTCCGCTTGCCCCATCCTGTTTTCTGGCATACCGTTTTCAAATCCATTCCAATACCTTCCTCTTCACTCCGGTTCAAGCAGAAACCCTGATGGTTCCGGAACCTGGCACACTTGTCATATCAATATTAAAATTACTCCTGCCATACCCCATGCCACCCAGAATCCATTCCTCAGTTCCTATCCTACAATAGAAAAAACACCGTTTACAACATACAAAAAAGAAGGCACACAGACACCTTCTCAAAATACAGCAGCAAAGATTGCACCACACTGTTTTTTCCTGAAAAACTCCGTGTCAGAGACCTGCTCCAGGGCACCTTACTTTATACTCTCCTCAAAACAGCATCCTCAAAAACTCCCATAAAACAAAAAAAACTGACACTAATTGCCTAAAAAAGACAAAAAGAGTCAGGTTTTAACAAAAACTTTACCTGTAAACAGCAAGACAACATCACTCAACCCCAGGGCCGCAAAATCATCTCATACGCCAGTAAATAAGTCCTTCCCCTTCCCTGACAACGGTCATGTTCACCGTGGCATTGACCTGGGATGTGGAAGCCAGAAGAGCGTCCATATCCTTGCCATGCAAAATCTTTGGTGTGTACATCATGCCTTCCACACGGGTTCGCGATACGGCGGTGGCACCCTCTGCGGAAACCAGACCATCGTTGTGCTCCCATTTCCCGTCTTCATTCTTCCTTGCCGTCTCCAGCCTGCCGTTGCCATCCACATCAAAAACCGCATGGGAAGAACGCTTTCCCGTACAGCTTTCCACACCATTGAACCAGGAATAGCCCCCTGACGTACAGGTGGAAACACTGCCTTCGGGAACAAAGGAAATACCAAAGACATAGGGGCCATGGATCAGGGGATCCTGAACGATGCGCTCGCCCATATCCGGCAGATCAAAAAACCAGCCTACGGTGCTGTTCACGTCAAGAACGGGAGGGTCAACCAGCTTTTCCCCGTTTTTTTTGAAAAGAAAATTCTGGGGATAACTTGTGTGGGAAGCGACATCAACGGAAACACTGGATCCCGCCTCCCCGGCAATTTCTCCTTCCCGTGGTAGCATTGAGGTCACACGCACCCGCTGCTCCACAAGACGGTAAAAACTTCCTGTCAGACCATAATGTTTTGCCCCGCTGGCCTGGGTTTCCGTCCTGTCCCGATCCAGTCCGCCCAACCATCCCGTCTTTCCGGAAAGTCCATGATCCCAGACCCCGTAGAGAGTCTGGCGGTCATAATTTTCAATATCGGCTTTGTCCAGATATTTTCCCGTCCCCCAGACCACCGTATAGCCCATGCCAAGACAGTGGCGGGCAATCCCCGGCTTTGTGGTGACCGGCTGGGGATCTTCCCCCGCCTTTCCAATGCCCGTGAAAAGCGGTTTGGGAACATTTTCATCCTGAAAATACACTCCCCAGTCCATAATATTGGAAGAAGAGATATCAAATTTCCACATATTGCCCTTCAGGTCTCCGGCATACACCCAGTCTCCCGTACCGTCCCGGTTGACATCCACCACCGCAGGACTGGAAAGCCCGTTGCCTTCCCCAACACCTGTTCTAAGCCTTTGGATCTCTTCCCCTGTAATGGCATTGACAATGATGAGTACAGCCTCTCCGGAAGCACTGTTGTAACCGTTGCCGAAAATGGCCACCCAGGGGTTCCCCGGCCCGTTGGACTGCACCACAGCCGCCGAGCTGAAGGAATAGCCCATCTCCTTTCCCTTTTCCGTGTCCGCGTTCCGTTCATTCACCGGGGGAAATTCCCATACGGAAAGTCCTGTCATCAGATCCGCTTCACTGGTATTCGCTTTTTCCACACTCCATCCCGTTTTCGTATCCCGAAGCGTCATACCGTAATATCCCCTGGCCCCCTTGCGCATCCCGCCCACAAGTACGTCCCGTAAACCGTTATCCTGCACCAGGGTACGGATGGTGATGGGGCCATCCACAAAATAACGGTGATTGTCCGTATAGTCCGGACGCATCAGCTCCCAGAGATGGGGCTGCACAAAGGAAGGCAGAAAGGCAAAAACCTCCTCTCCGTTTGCCGCATTGAAGGCATGAAGCATGCCGTCATTGGCTCCCGCATAGACAAGCCCCCTGTGATAAACCGGTGCGGAATGAACAAAATCACCGGTCTTATACTGGTAAGTCGGCGCATCGTCATGTCGGGCCTTTCTTACCCTGTATTCGGTTTGATCCTCTCCCCTGACATAGGCAACAAGATCACCCACCGCAGGTTTTGGAGAAAGACGATCCAGCCCCGAATCCGCCACCAGAAGGGTTTTTACCGCTTCGGGAAGGGTATCTGTCCGGAAAATGAAGGAATGACTCCCGTCAAAGGAAAAAAGACGCCGGGTTCCGGGATGTCTCTCACTGAGCTTCTGGGCTGCACTCCATTTTTCATTCCCCACAGTGAGACTCGACGACACCACATTCAGGGGCTTGGCCTTCAGATCCCCCAGCCAGTCCTTAGGATAGTATTCCGTCTGAAACACCGTCATATCTTCCCGGACACGCTGGCTGTCCACGGCAAGGGATGCCCCTGTGGCCTCAGCACGCATGAGAATATCTTCCAGGATACTGCGCATAGCCCCCACCATCTCATCCGGTGAGGCGGCATTGAGGTAGCGTCCCCGGCCATTCACGGTTGCATGAAACAGATCATCCATTTTATCAAGTGCATCCCAGCTGAGGGTATCCTTATCCTCTACGGGCCATGAGGGCTCTTTGGCACCAGATTCCCAGTACCTGTAGTCATTGGGATCTTCAATATTTCCCTTATTACCAAAGGCCAGAGCAT
The DNA here is from genome assembly GCF_059569355.1 of Desulfobotulus sapovorans DSM 2055. Taxonomy (NCBI): domain Bacteria; kingdom Pseudomonadati; phylum Thermodesulfobacteriota; class Desulfobacteria; order Desulfobacterales; family Desulfobacteraceae; genus Desulfobotulus; species Desulfobotulus sapovorans. The sequence continues at coordinate 64,419 of NZ_JCANVJ010000014.1, forward strand.
AGGTCACCATATGCTGCTGGGTATTCTGGTCAAAGACGTTGGTGGGTACCAGATTGGGAAGGTCAGGGGCCAGATCCAGATCATAGTAATGTTTGGCCACATCGGCGAGGGTATTGGCAACGCCGTCACCGTCGGCATCACCCACAGTCACGGAATCCCCGTGGGTCCAGAGACCGTCCGTGGTCATGATGACAAAGGCCTGCTGGCAGGCCCCGCCCCTGTCCTCCGGATAATAGGGAGAATCGCTCAGAGCCGGGGAATCACTCTGGAAGGACGCAGTATCCTCGGTATCGTAATATTTACCGATGGATTCCAGCCCCGTACGCAGAGGTTTGTCCATGTTCATTTTTACTTCTATGCTGTAAAGACGATCCAGAAGGGCTTCAGAATTGTCCTCCTCACTATCGCCCCCCTGACGCACCAGCCTGATGGCATCCGCATTGGTAAGCCTGTGCAGCCAGAACTCTCCTCTTGTCAGCTCCACAAGCACTTCCTTGCCCCCATGAACCTTATCGACGGTCACGGTGGTAAGCTTGTTCCAGCGATCCGGGTAGCCGTATTGTTCACTGCCGTTCTGATTTACATCTTCGGTCTCATATTCCCAGGAAACAGAGGCGTCTTCATCCTGAAGCCCTACCCTGTACCGGGCCTTCCTGTCCCGCCAGGCCCCTCTGCCATAACGGCTCCAGCGCACGTAGACATCATAGGTTCCCGCCTCGGGCACATCCGCAAACCACCGGGCCTTGGCGTCCCTTTTGAGAATCCCCGCAAAATTCCGAGAACGGCCATTGTAGGCCACAGGTGCAAAGGAGTCCGTCCATTGAATCAGAGGATTATCCGTTTCCCTGTAATATTCCTCACCATCCTTGTCATCCACAATGACCACAGAAGCCTTTCCCTTGTTGTTCACCAGAAGGGGTTCCATGGTAACGGATTTATGGAGGGTGTGGTAGCCGATCCGCACATTGTTAAGGTTATAGACCGCATTGGCAATGGCGGACTTGGTGGCCAGCAGTTTGGTGCGATAATACTGGAACCAGTTGGTAAAATTCTGAAGATCCGTTACCGGAGAAACATAATAGGGATTTTTCACGGCCGGATCGTCCGGGGAGGCCGTATCCGAAGTGGATTCCACAACATAGTCAGGGTCATAGATCCGCCGCAGATCCGAAGGAAGATCCGAGGCTTTCACGGCCTTTAAAAAACCGGAACGCCACCTCTTGTCACCAGCAGAAGCCCCCTCGGGAATCTTATAGATCTTACGCACAACCAACCCGGAATTGCTGTCTTCCTGAACATCATCATCCACACCTGCATCACCATCAGGATTGTCATTCCCGTCCCCATCATTATCTTCCCCGTCATAATCTCCACCGCCAGCATCGGGAAAACCATCGCGCCAGATGAAGTTGACCAGATAGACGTTCTCCCCCGGATCCACACTCCCATTTTCATTCTTATCTCCAAAGGTGACGTAATGGGCGTTGGAAATCCGGGGCCTGTCATTGACGGTGACCGTATCCACAACCATTTTATCTATATCTTCATTTGTGAGTCTCACATAGATATCAGGCCCATGGTCGTTCAGTTCCGTCACATCCACATCAACGGCTTCGGTAGATTTTAAAATGATTCCCTGATTAAAAACCGTTGTTTTCAAAATATTCCCTTTAAAGTCTAAAATTTCCAGCCTGACTTTATTGGATCTGAAAGGCTCCAGTACCCACTTAATCCGGATTGTTTTTTTGCCTTTGCCTGAAAGATGGAAAGGAAAAATCACACGGGCATTTTTATTTTTAGAAAGATGATAACTGCCATTTAAGGCCACTATGTCATTGATGCCTGTATTCAATGGATCCGGAAATTTTACAAAATTTTTCCGCTCCCAACCTTCGCCTGAAAAATCGGCCATGTCATCATCAAGCCTGTTGCTCTGAACCGTGTAATAGATTTTCTTCATGGAAATCTTGTGAGAATCTTTTTTGGCAGGATTCAGCAGAGGGGCCGTCAGGCTGGCATTTCCCAGATCCGGATGATTTTTTGTGCGGGGCCAGGGAAGATAGTAGGCGTGGGGATTGTAATACAGGCGGTTATAGCCATTGCACCGGGTTTCCCAGTACCGTTTGGCGAGATCCGTCCGTTTTCTGTAGTACTTTCGCTTAAGGTTGTCACCGAGATCCACGATGGAATCCACTTCAGAACCCAGATCCAGGGCATCATACCCGAAAAGATAGGCGAATCCGACCTTTAACGGATCAGAGTCCCGGTAAAAAAGTCCCTGGGGTGTTCCCTCCAGAAGGATCTCAAAATTCATGGACTGGGAATTGTCAATGAGAAACATGATGTTGGCAGGCGGTGGCTTCATCACGCTGAGCATGGGCTGATCGCTGATATCCACAGAATGGGCGGCTGAAAAAATACCGGATACCAGCAACAGAAAACCTGCGACAAGGCTTTTGAACCATGGCCGTCTTCTTGCAGACATAAACGTTCTCCCGAAAGGTTGACAACAGAAAAAAAGAGGAAAACAGGCGGGTATCCGTTACTGTTTCCGGAGAAGACTCGTTTCCAGAAAACGGACGTTCCCCCTTCCGTCCTCATATTCAGAAAAAACCATATATTCATGAAAAACAGCGGAGCCGATATCCTGGGAGCCCACACCGGATGGCCCCAGATCTACCACCAGCACCCGCCCCCGGCCTTCACCCAGAAATGGAAAAATATCGGAATCTTCAAAAACCGATACCTTTCCGGAATCATTGGCGGGCCAGTTTTTCACAAAGGCCATTATTTCTTTATCTTCAAGAATACTGAAAACCTTCTGTGCTGGCACCGCCTCGTCCAAAAAGCCCCGTGCCTCCTGCTCCGTATGCATCCACTGCGGACGGGAAGGGCTTTCCCTCAGCAGCTTATCCGAATCCATATCCCGGAGATTCTGGGTTACGTAAAGTCCCTGAGCCTCTACCCTGTGCAGCAGCGTTCGGGAAACCCTGTCGTTTCCTGAAACACGGATATCCATGGTGGCAAAATAGAGAAGGCCGAAGCCGGAGAGGGTCATGAGGGTAAGAATCAGGAGGGTGGTAATGATGGCGATGCCCTCTTCTGAAGACAGAAACAGGGGCTTTGCTTCTGGCACTGAACCTGAAAAAAATCGTTTTTCTGGCATATCGAAAGCCTTTTCACTATAAAATTAAATCTGATTACCACCCTGGCTCAGCCATGCAGCATTGAACCCATCGTTCCCACGCTCCAGCGTGGGAATGCATCTTGAGACGCTCCAGCGTCTTAAATCCCGGAACACTGTCATGCCCCAAACGCTTGTATGGCATTCAGAAACCGGATGTGCTCCATGTTTGGGTCTGGATCATCCCGGCGCTTCGGCAATACCCGGTTCCTGGAGAAGAAATTCCCGAGGATACTGGCTCTGGGCGCAGGAGCGCCCGGTATTGCGTTCCCACGCTGGAGCATGGGAACGATAGCTGAGCTGAGGTAAGGAGGTAATCAAAAAATTATATACGTGCTCTTACCCCCCCCACTCCTGCGCCCAATGTTCACATCACATCGGTCTTTAAAAGATCAAAACGCAGACGCCGCAACTGTCCCCGATCTTCCCACTGCACTTCCATACGCACCATGGCTGTGCCCTCAAGTACACTTCCTGGGGCACCGGGAGCCACATTCCAGTACAGACGATAGGTACGGTTAGCATCTCCAGCCGCGACACCCTCCCCATCCCAGCCACCTTCTGCTTCGGGTGGAAAAACATTCAGCCTGTCCAGGGTACGATAGGGCTGGGCAAGGCCGGAAAAAAGAGCGTTCATGGGAGCATTCTGAAACCGTTCCAGCTCCTGGGAAGCCAGGGCAGCAGCCTCCGTCAGAACGGCAGACCGGCCAGCAGCGCGGATACTCTGAACCTGCACGGAAAAAATGGCCATTCCCACAACACAGAGAAGAAAGAGGGCGATCAGGAGTTCAATCAGCGTGAACCCCTCCGATGTTCCCACAAAGAAAGTGCTCTTTTTTTTCATGACCCGATTCCCAGATTCCGGCATTTTACGGTGGTGACAAGATCCACACTTTCCTCCCCGCCCTTGCGATCCTTATAAACCGCCCCAAGCTCAATGCGGACGGCCCGGATACGGGCATACTCTTCAGGCTTAAGCGAAGGAAGAACATTCTGATGACGATCCAGATACACAAAATTCAGGCGGGCATCGGAAAGGATAATACTTGTGGAACCTTGGGATGCCAGCGTCTTGCGCTCCTTGCGGCGCAGCCCCTTGTCATTGGCATCAATATAATAATCAAGGCATTTCCAGTCCTTTTCTTCCCAGACCCCGTTTTTATCCTCTGCATCCTCCTGCCTGAAAGAAAAGGCAAAATGTGTGGCGCTGGCAAAAACCACTCCCACAACAGGTTCAGAAGAACTGGTCGGATTAAACCCCGCCATCCGGAATTCGTCTTCCATCCACCCCAGAACCGTACGAACCTGCTGCTGGGTATCCACCTTTGCCTTCTGCTGCATATGCATATCCATGTGCCGCATGAACTGTATGCTGAGCATCCCTCCCAGCACCGCCATAATCCCCATGGCAACGACAAGTTCAATCAAAGTAAACCCGGCCCCGGCCCAAACGCCCGTCCCTCTTTTTCGGCCTTCCATTTCCCGGACTCCTTACCCTGCACTCACCGCATCAATTTTGATATGACCTGGGCTGGACACCACAATTTTCTTTCTTCCCCCCCCACCTTCAAAGGCCAGGGTTCCCCAATGGGTTGTCATTCCCCGATGGTTGAATACATAGGCCTTTTTATTGCTGCCTTCCCCTATGTCCAGAATCCGGATGGCATTGGAAAGGGCAAAGGTTCGCAGAATCGTATCGCCTTCATCCAGCTTTTTACTTTTATCCGCATCCAGAAAAACCGTTACCGTATCCCCTTCCACAGAAAGCCCCACATCCCTGCCCTGACGTATGGCTTCAGACTTGGTAAAAATGAAGATGCTGTACAGCTCCATGGAGGCCGACTGAAAACGATGCCGCTGCACCTGTTCCTGAAACTTCGGGACAGCGATGCCGCCCAATATCGCAAAAACAGCCATTGCGATAATCAGCTCCATCAGAGTAAGCCCCTGATCGCCCATCAAACAACGGGACTGATACCTGGATTTCTTATACATTTTCACTCCCCCATGAAAATTTTATCCGAATGCCTTGCGGCAGGCCCACATCGCCAAAACATACATGCGAAACGGAATCTCTCCCAACCGAGTCTTCAAAAAAAGAAACGGCACAGAACAACTCCATGAAATCAATAAAAATTAATCATTCATGGATAAGACATTCTGGAAACCCTGAAAAAAATAATGCTGAACCTATAAAGAAAAAAATCGTAGACATCAAGGGAAAAATGAAAAAACGTCCAAAACCATAAACACACCGCATACAAAATACTCGCTCCCACATTGAAAACAAAAACCCAACATCCCCATTTAAAAACGGAGAATGTTGGGTTTTCAGTTCTTTTGTATTCACAGCGCCGGGGCGCGGCAAAGACTTTAGAGGTTTTTCAACACATCGGACAGGGAAAGTCCGTCCTCATCAATTTCGTAAGCATCACCGGGCGAGCGGATTTCTCCCGAACCCGGAGCAAAAGTCTTCCCCTCTGGCAGGGGAGACGGTGCTCTGGACACTTCAGGTCTGAAAGGACTCCCGGTCTCCGCCAGAAGACGTGAAGCATGCAAAGGTTCCTGCACCTCTTCCAGAGAAGGACGGAAAATCCGGAAAGGAGGTGTCAGGTTTTTCTGCTGGCGCAGGTAGTCTCTGCGATATTGTTCCTGGGTCATCATCCCGCCATCCTTACCCATCTGCATGGCGCTTTCAATCTGGGAAAAACGATTTTCCCGGATCAGCCCTTTCACCCCCGAAGTCCCCCGGAGAAGCGACAGCACCGGCACCCGGAACCCCATACCCGACTCCTTTTCCAGCTGCTGCACCACCAGAAGTGCCAGGGTGGAAGCCAGCTGGTTTCTCACAAGATCCTGAATTTCCGGCTGAAAAGAGTTGCAGATACGGTAAAGGGCATCCTCGGAGTGGGTGGCATGGAGGCTGGCGATGACGAGATGCCCGGACTCCACGGCGTTCAGAGTCAGGCGGATGGTTTCCGGCTCCCGAAGCTCGCCCACCACAATGACGTCCGGATCCTGACGCAGCACATCCCGAAGCCCCTGGTCAAAGGAGGGCATATGGGTACCCAGCTCCCTCTGCTCCACATAGGATTTTGCCGAGGAAAAACGGTATTCGATGGGATCTTCCAGGGTAACGATGTGTTCACTCCGGGTATGGTTGATCTCGTCCACCATGGCGGCGATGGTGGTGGATTTTCCTGATCCCGTGGAACCACAGATCAGAACCAGTCCCTTGGGCAGACGGCAGGCTTCCCGAATGAGGGGATGGAGATTGAGCTGGCTGAGGGTGGGCGGATGACCGGGCAGAAGCCGGATGGAAAAACTCAAGCCCCTGGAGGTGGAAAAGACATGGATGCGTACCCGAACCCCCTGCATGGAACGGGCAAGATCCACAGAAAAACGGGCCTGAAGGATGGCCTTTTCCCTGGATGTCAGCAGGCTTTCCGCAAAGGTGTCCAGCTGGCCGGGGGAGAACCGGATTTCCGGCTGGAAACCGATTCTGCCCTCTTTGCGAAACACCAGGGGGTGCCCGCCCGTCAGATGCACATCGGAATATCCGGACTGCATGGTTGTTTGAATGAGAGTTTCGAAATTTTCCATACCGTAAAAAAAGAGACGGGCCCTTTTTTTCCTCCTGTTTGTTAATGCGTGATGTCCTCTTTGCGGATCAACAGGTCAAATCCCTTCTCCCCAGCCGCAAGAACAGCCTCCACCGTCTCCGGAGTCAGGCGGGTGATCTGGGCAATGTCTGCGGGCTGCATGTTGAATTTCCTGAGATTCAGGATGGTTTCAAATTTTTCCCTTTACATGCCCTTTTCCATGCCCTTTTCCATGCCCTTTTCCATGCCCTTTTCCATGCCCTTTTCCATGCCCTGAGCCATGCCCTGAGCCATGCCCTGAGCCATGCCTTCCGTACGGCCTTTTTCCCGGATGTATTCTGCCAGCATATGGGTTTCCTCCTGCTCTGTGATTTCCCTGAAAAAACGTGACGCTTTTTCTCTCAGCAAGACATCAGCCACCCAGCCAGCAGCAGTATGCCTCCTGCAATAACACCAATGGAAATATATCGAACCATTTTTTCCGACGACCAAAAACAACTCGCCGTGCAGCACGCTGCGCAGAGGAGAAAAAATACAGCAATATGTGTGGCATACACAGCCATGGCTGCTGCCACAAAACCCAACACGCCAAAAACAGCGGCAGTTCTTTTGCCGAAGACCACGGCAAAGGTTCTGTCTTTACTGATCTTGTCTGCGGTATGATCGGCAATGGTACTGTAGGCATGAAAACCCATGAGAGAAAAACAGAACACATAGGCCTGTGACGGCAATCCAAAGCCCTGCCCCGTAAAACTGTAACCCATGCCGACGGGAGCAAGCACACCGATGATACCGCTGGCAATGGAGTCCATGGGTGGGCGGGTTTTTAAGCGCCATGGAGGGGCTGAGTAGCAGAAAGCCAGCACAAAAAAACTCAACGTATAAAATCCATTAACAACATTCAGGGTGAAAAGGGAAGAAAGGGTCAGAGCAAAGGCACCTCCCGCAGCCCCCACAGCGGCAAGCCTGTGGTCAGGGATGGCAAGGCGTATGCCATCCAGACCCTTTTTTCTGGGATTGATGCCATCCGATACATGATCATAGATGTCATTTACACCGAAAACAAAGAGACAGGCCGGAAAAGAGAGTGCAATGGCCTGCAAAAGCATGGGCAGGGTCAGGAAAAAGGATGCGTCCCCCCCATACACCACGCCCATAAAAAAGATCAGGGGGAAGGCAGGCCAGAAAACAGGACGGCTCATGCTCAGAAGAAGGCCGGTTTTCTTCCAGAAAAAACCTGATGAATTTTCCAAATATCCCCCTTAGCAGCAAAAAAGCATCCGTCTCCCTTTTCTCAATACATCAGTGGAGAAGACAGGCCGCTCCGGGTGCCGGTACGCACCCCACCCTTCAGCCTTACTGCAAAATCGTCAAAATATGTATTCCCATCCATGCCCTCTCCTGCTGTCCAAAGCCCAAGCTCCTGTCGGTTGAAATTCTCAAACCCGCTGGTGGTAAACAGCTTTGTTTCGATAATGGCATTCGGCTCTTCAGCACTGCCTGTAAGCGTGAAGGAACTGCTGAATGACGAATTTATTGTCCAGCCCCGGATGAGGGTAAAATGATCCCGTGCCTTGATATCATTCTTTTCTTCTTCCGTTCCATCCTGCAAGACCCCAGCCCATCCCTCATCCGGCGGCCATTTGACGTCTTCCGGACTGATGGAAGAGGCCCGTCTCGGATTGGCGCGTCTGTCTGTGTCCAGAGGAGAACCGTCCGGTGTGCCGCCCTGATTATGGGTATCTCCCACATAGACCCGGATATGGTTGACAGGGCTATTGTTCTCCAGCTTTTCCTCGACCCTTACCAAAAGGGTGGTCCAGTCCTTGATGTGGCGGTTGTTTACTCCGGTCAGAATATCCGTGAGGGCATAATCGAATTTTGGAGCATTATTGTTCGGTTTAGGCCTATACACATTTAAATGGTCATGATTTGAGAAATCACCTTCTCTGTCACTGACAAAAACATCTTTTCCATCTACGCTATCCACATAGGCCCTTCCCCCTGAATTTGTACCCTGAACAATATCACCAACTTGAATTCCATGACTATAATCTTTTTTAAATCGAATACGCTCGCTGTTTTCATTCCAAGAACGAATTTCACTAGTGGTAAATTTTAATTCATAAAAATCAAATTCTTCATCTCTTTCAAAAGACGAGTAAATGCTTGAACAGGAAAGCTCACCACGGCCACCACTTACCGGCGTTACCGACTCTACATGGGCACGGGCACGGCTAACTTCACCTATAATAAAAAAATTATTTTTATTGGAGAAAAAATTACTGCTATCTTCCTTATAATAAAGCGTCAGCAGATTCTTATAGGCAATCCAGTTCATACCCAAAGTTATATTATTTTCTGTCTTTTCCTTTCTCCACAAAACAATCAATGGCCGGTGATTAACCGGTACAACAACACCTTGTATTCCATCATCGCTTCCTTCACTCCTAAGTAAAGAAACGCCAAGCATTGAATAATTTTTCCAATCTGACTCTTCCAACTCCGCACGAAAAAGCAATCCTGCCATATAATAATTTTGAGATGGTAACTTCATTTTAACTTGAGTATCATAACTCAAAGTACGATTACTTCCCAGCCAAGCCCCACGGAAATCTCCTAAACTTTCAGATTTTCGGCTTAAAAAACTATATTGAAAACCTTGAGCCGAATATGTCCGATAAAGTTCTAAAGCATTATTACCACCAATAGACATCACTCTATAGGTACCACGCTTATTTTCCCAACCACTATCCGCATTCCCCGGGTTAACTCCATCAGAAAAGGTATCCACAGAGGTGGTCTCATCAAAGGTGCCGGAACCCCGCACAAGATCCACAGGCGCTATAAATGTCAATCTCCTGCTGGCATTCCCAACGGTTCCCCTGCTCTCCACCCGGAAAAAATTCTGGGGGATGATGATTGTGTCCGTGGTCACTGTGAATGGCGTATTATCCAGAGGATTTTGCGAATTCCGGACACCGTACAAGGTGGTGGAATTACCGTCTGCCCGATAATCATACTGATAAATAAAGGGGTTGCCCTGTATGGCAAATTTGCCGTTGCGTTCGGGCATGAAAAAACCTTCTGCATGTTTAGAATTCGCCAATGTCAGTGCCGAGCTGTCTGATCCCGGCGTGATGGTTTGTTTTGATTTGGGGCTGGCAAGTATGGTGACGGTGGTCCATTCCGGAATAACACGGGGCATACCATTTTCAAGGGTAAAAACATTGTTGGAAAAACTGGAAAAATCCATACGGATGCCATCGATCTCTATTCTTCCCGGATAGGGAGTGACAAAGCCTGATGGGGTTGCTCCCGGAAAACAGACGGGAATATTTTTATCATTTTTTTTTATTTCCTGACTTGTCACAAAGTGAAAAGGCGTAAGGGTAATCTCTATGGAGCCTTCCGCCAGATTTAAAGTACGCCCGTTAATGTCATGGGCTTCTTGGTTCTGCGCCCTGTCCCGTACACTGCCCTTTTCCTCCGTCACATGGTACAGTTCACTTGCAACGTACCTGAACCCGGATTCAGCCATATAAAAAGCATCTTTTGTCATCTTTCCGCTCACATGGGTCATACGGGAAGAGGATGTCATGGAAAACATGGCTATGCCCAGAATGGAAACAATAACCATGACTACAATGGTGCTTATGAGAAGAAATCCACTGTTGTCATCAAACCCAAATGCTTCTTTCATAAGCCCCCCCTGTGACAGACGGTGGATATGAAGCAGCCGCCATTACCGTTTTCACCCCCCCCGTTTTCCACGGGTTCGCCTCCCATATTGCCGTTATTTCTGGGATGAATCACAGAAGAAAATGTAAAATCAGTGCCCGCTCCCGAGCCTCTCATGGTGAGGGTGACACGTACATGGGACAACTCGGGTATGTTGTCCGACGAAGTCCAGGGATCTCCATCCCCTTTTCTGTAATCGAATCTCAGGAGGCTCACCTGATCTGCCAGGACATCGCCCTCTTTAAAGTCCGGTTTTGTACCCACGCTTCCTGTTGCCAGTCTGATTTCATTTTGAACCAACCCAATGGCTGTTGATCCAATAACCTTATCAAAAACAATGGAATCCTCCTTTGCGTCTGTAACCGGAGTTCGGATCGTGCGGAGTTCGGACACCTCCCTTGTAATTCTTTCCAGAGCCACCTGCGCTTTCCCTGCCACCACCGTATTATCCTTAACAAACAGATAGCCCTGAGTCATGGATACAATCCCGGTACCGGCAACAGCCGCCAGCACACCGACCAGGACAAGGGTGACAATGATTTCTATCAGGGTGAACCCATTTTCTGACTCCATGATATTCTCCTCTGGCATTTCCGGGCTACTCTGAAAACAAAGCCGTTATTTTCTGCTGTTCTGCAATATCTGCAATGGTAATCTTCAGGATATTTGTGGCATCTTCAGAAACTGATTCTGAACAGACATTCTTCTCACTGCAACTAAATGTAATAAATTTATTAAATATGACTTTATAAGAACCATATGCATTGGCATGTTCCCCTACGGATCCGACTGCGTCCCTGAAATCACCAAGCCCCTTATCTTCCTGAGAAAGAATTCTTTTATAATCAGCCGTGATATTGTCCATCACGCCAGACAGATTATATGTCTGCCGAATCCCCAGCAAGGTCATGCTGCTCTCAGAAAGGTTGCTTCTTGTAAAAATTACAAGCATCGTCCCCAAAATGGCAACCACCATAAGGGTGACAACCACCTCAATCAGGGTAAAACCAAAAGAAGAGAAAAAGGGAACTGTCCCCCTTTGATTCAGTGTCATGGAATAAACCCCGTATTGGGCGTAACAACAATGTTGCCGCCATTGGTTTGGATGGTGATTTTTTCCTTTCCGGGACTTCCGAAGGAATCAAAAATAACAGTCACGTCCTTTTCTATCCTGAGTTTTGAACCCTTACCACTGAAACGGACTGTATCGCTGTTCTCTCCCGGTATGGTGACACGGTTCTCCTGCCCTTCCCGGAAAAGATAGTATGAGTCCCCGGTAAAATCGATACCCCATTGGGCATCTGTGTTCATGGCCCTTATCTGAGCATATCGAAGATGGGTTTTAACCACTTCAATCTGGGATGTCAGATCGTAAGCATCCGTATTCGTCATCCTGACCGCCGCCACCGCCGCCAGTATCCCGAGAATCACCAGCACGGCGATGATCTCGATCATGGTGAAACCGGCCTGCCCTTTTGCGTGATTTGTGTTAGCTTCCATCATTTCACCATCTTTGTGAGATCCCACATGGGCAGAAAAATCGCTGCCGCGAAAAAGCCCACCACCACCGCCAGCCCCACCGTCAGAAGCGGCCCCACGGCGTCGGCAAGGCGCTTGGTGGCGTAGCCCACCTCGTCGTCATAGTGCACGGCCACTTCCTGCATCATCTCTTCCAGATTTCCGGATTCTTCACCGATAGCCACCATGTTCACCACCATGGGCGTAAAATACCGGGCTTCACTTAAAGGCCCGGCAATGCCCTTGCCTTCGCTCAGCTTTTCACCGATCTGCTCAAATTCATAGGCCACCGCCGCGTTACCGATGGCACCGGAAAGAATCTTCAGGGTATCCAGCACGGGAATGCCGCTGGCCTGGAGGATGGAAAAAATGCTGGCGAAACGGGACATGGCCGCCTTGGAAAAAAGCTTGCCAAAAAGAGGCAGGGCCAGAAGAAAGCGATCCCGCATCAGTCCCCCCGTTTCCGTCCGGAACCAGAAAACAAGCCCCAGAACCCCGCCCACGGAACCCAGAAGAAGAAAGGGCCAGAATGCTTCCAGAAAGGCGTAGAGGTTCAGGGCGATTTTTGTGGGCAGGGGCAGGTCGATCCCCACCTTCTCAAAGATGGAGACAAATTTGGGAATGACAAAGGTCAGCAGCACAAAAAAAGCCACCACCAGAAAGAGACTGACAATGATGGGATACTGCAAGGCACTTTTGATATCGGATTTAACCTTGTGCTCATGTTCGATGATATAGGTGAGACGCTCCAGCACCTGGGGCAGGCTCCCGCTCTGCTCTCCCGCCCGGATCATGTTGCAGTACAAGGGGGAAAAGACCGAAGGATGGCTGTGAAAAGCGTCAAAAAGACTGGCCCCTCCCCGGATGTCCCGGCCCATGGCGACAAAGACCAAACGGAGTCTGGCATTTTCCGTCTGTTTTTCCAGCACTTCCAGAATGCGCAGAATGCCGACCCCCGCCTTCAGCAGGGTGCGGAACTGCTTGGTAAACAAAATCAGTTCCTCGGCCTTCACCCCCATGAACCGCCCCAGCCCTTCGCCTCCACCACCGCTTCCGGCCAGGGCCTTCACGCCCATGGGAACGAGATCCTTCTCCAGCAGCATCCGCTCTGCGGCTTCGGGACTTTCCGCCTCCAGAATCCCCTTCAGTTTTTTCCCGGACTCATCCAGTGCCCTGTATGCATAGCGGCCCATATCACACCATCACCGCAGATGCGGCCTCCTCAAAGGTTGTTTTTCCGGCAAGAATCTTCTCCGCAGCGTCTTCCTTCAGACTTTTGAGTTTCCCCGCCTCCTGAAGTGTCCGGCTGATTTCCTTGGCAGACCGGTTCTGAAGAATCATCTCCTGAACATCTTCATCGTTGACCAGCACCTCATAAATCCCCACCCGGCCCTGATAGCCGGTCTGCATACAGTTGGGACAGCCCTTCCCTTTCATGAAGGTGCGGCCCTGATACCGGGACATCCCCCAGCTTTCCAGCACAGCCGCAGCCGGTTCATAAGGCTCGGCGCAGTGGGAACAGATGCGGCGCACAAGCCGCTGGGCAATGGTGGCCAGCATCACCGAAGACACCAGAAAAGGCTCCACCCCCATATCGAGAAAACGGGTGATGGCCCCTGCCGCATCATTGGTATGCACCGTGCTGAACACCCTGTGGCCGGTCAGTCCTGCCTGAACGGCGATGGAAGCCGTCTCCCCGTCCCGGATTTCTCCCACCATGACCACATCCGGATCCTGACGCAGAATGGAGCGCAGGCCACTGGCAAAGGTCATACCCGCCTTTTTGTTCAGCTGCACCTGGCGGATCTTGTCCACCCGGAATTCCACGGGATCTTCCAGGGTGATGATGTTGATGTCCGGCCTGTTGATTTCCTTGAGCATGGCGTAAAGACTGGTGCTCTTGCCGCTTCCCGTGGGGCCTGCGGCCAGAATCATGCCGTAGGGCTTGCGGATCACGGCCCGGATGGTTTCCTGGATACGGGCGTCCATACCGAGATTTTCCAGAGACTGCACGGCTGCGGACGTGTCGAGAATACGCATGACAATATTTTCACCATAGATGGTGGGCAGGCTGGAAACACGGATGTTGATTTCCTTCTGGCCCATGCGGATGGTGAAACGGCCATCCTGGGGGATACGGGATACGGCAATGTCCAGACCGGCCAGCACCTTAAGGCGGGAAACCGTGGGCAGAAAAAGACGCTGGGGCGGAGCCGGTACCTCAAAAAGCTTGCCATCCACCCGGAAACGAACCTGCACATGGTCTTTTTCCGGGCTGATATGCACGTCACTGGCCCGCTCCCGAACCGCCTGGGACAAGAGGGTGTTGACAAGCTTCACCACAGGCACATCCTCGGCCATGGCCTGAAGGGAGCTGACATCCAGATCCCGGGTGACGGGTGCGGTCTCAATCCCCGTTTCCGCATCCTCTTCGGCCACCTTTTCCCGGATTTCTTCCAGGGCGCCCACCAGACCGGAGCTGGCACCATACACGGCAGCCAGAAGCTGGTTGAACTCCTGCTCCGTGCAGATCACCACCTCCACCTCCAGATTGGTGAAGACCTCCAGGGCATCCAGCACATAGATATCCGTAGGATCCCGCAGGGCCATGACCAGAACAGAGCCTTTACGGGCCAGGGGAACAGCCTGATATTTCATGGCCTGACCGGTGGGCAGGTATTCGGCAAGGCTGGCATCCACGGGAAAAAGTTCCGGCACATAGCGACGGATACCGAGCTGGCGGGACACCACGGACACCATATCCTCTTCCCGAACCAGCCCTTCCCGCACCAGATACTCCCCCAGCTTCAGGCCGGACCGGGCCTGACCTTCCAGCACCTCATTGAGACGTTCCTGGGTGATCAGACCTTCTTCCACCAGCATTTCACCAAGCCGTTTACGCCTGCCTGCCATGGGGTTTACTCCCGTCTTTCAAGGGTACAGATCAGCTCCGGGTCGGCATAAAAGACCAGCCCCGTCTCCCAGGATCGGGGCAGGGGGGCCTCGCCGTCTTCCAGAACATCCTTCAGCCGCAACTGCCAGGCTTCCAGAGCCTGCCAGTCTTTAAAACAGGCATTGGGCACGATACGGAAACGCAAGCCCAGATCCTCCCGCCAGAAGGCAATGAGACGCAGGGGCAGATCCTCAGCATCGAATTTTTTCAAGGCCTTCCAGGCATCGGAAAGCGCTTCGGATTCATACAGCAGAAAAAAAGGGTACCGGGGCTGAGATGCCAGAGGCTGGGCCGGAAAAAAAAGACGCTCTCCGGGACGGAGACGGTTCAGGTTCCGGATACGGGGATTGGCCGCAGCCAGGGCTTTCACCTGCAAGGGGTTGGAAACCCCATACATCCGCCATATCATATCCGTTGCCATATCTCCGGGCTGCACCACAAGGCTGCCGAGAAGGGCCGGAGGCGGGCTGGCCTCTTCCCTGCCCCCTTCCTGCGGACTTCCTTCTTCCGGGTCTTTTTTGACCACCTCTTTTTTGACCGGGTCATTTTTTACGGAAGAGCCTTCCTTCAGCTCTCTTGCCGGATCGGCTGTTTCCCCGCCTTTTTCCGTCTCTCCTGCCTTCCCGTTGTCCTCCGGTGCCCCCTCTCCTGTTTCCCCATCGGAAAAAGATGGGGGGGAAACCCGAGCCACCTGAGGCTGTCCATTTTCCTGTGCCCGTCCGCTTTGCCCCCAGACGGCGTATCCCAGAGCCGAAAGCAGCAGCAGGTTCAAAACCAGCAGCCCGCCCAGCAGCCCGCCCTTTTTCGAAAAGGCAGGATGGACTTTTCCCTTCAGCCCGAGAGGCAGACGCTTTGCCGCCTGCCCCACCGTCTGCCATCCTGCTTTTTTACGATTCTGTACAAGAAGAAGCAGCAGGGTGTGGTGACAGAGGTGAATGATTTTTCGTGGGTGGCCTCCACTTTTCCGGTAAATCCCCCAGAGGGCGGCCAGACTGAAAAGCCCCGCATCCTCCCGGCCCGCCATGCGCAGACGGTGGCGGATCAGCCCGCAGGTATCCCGAAAGCCCAGGGGCTTCAGAAGATGACAGAGATGCACCCTGTCCATGAAATTTTCCGGCAGGCGTTTTTCCGATAAAAGCTCCGGCTGGCCCACCAGCGCCATCTGCACCAGCTTCTGGTGATTGGTTTCAAAATTGAGAAACTCCCGCAGCACTTCCGCGATATCGGGCTTCAGCTTCTGGGCCTCATCCAGCAGAAAAACGATGATACGCCCCTTTTCTCCGGCTTCCTTCAGAAAAAAGTCACAGAGGGCTTCTTTAAGATCGTCTTCGCTTTCCAGACCCGAAAGCCCGAGACCTGTGGCCACATGCCATAAAAAAGCCCGTACATCCCGAAAGGCGGGATCGGGCACAAAAACCATACGGATAGTGGGATCTTTGGAAAAAGCGGCGTAAAGATGGCGGCAGAGGGTGGTTTTTCCTGCGCCCACCTCTCCCAGAACAAGGTTTAAGCCCCGCCGCAACCTGAGACTCAGCTCAATCTGCTGCAAACAGTCCCGGTGAGGGGCGGAAAGGTAGAAAAAATCCGGATCCGGCGCATTGGAAAAGGGTTCCTGCTGCAATTCCAGAAGATGAAAATACCCCATTGTAAGCCGATCCTTTTTTCTTAATGTTCGCTAACATTAACTGCACACCGTTACCGGTGTGGACGAATCTGTCAAAGCTTTCAGCAGAACATTGAAAGCGCCTGTTACGTCCCGGTCTGCCCAAGACCCGTTGAGCAGCGGAATACGTTTTGCGCCACCGATATTCCGGACTTCTCCGGTCTGCGGGTGGGTTTTGCTGGTGTACTCTTCCGTGACATCCAGAACCGTCTTTCCACGCTGAGACGCTTTCCATTTCAGGAACATTTTAAAGCGGTAATGGGCAAAGGTCAGCATGGAGCGCACAGTTTTAGAGCGGATTTTTCGTTTGGTCTTTGAAGCCATGTCCTTTGTTTCAAAGGTAGGGAGAAGGATGCAGTCGAAATTGTCCGTCAGGAAACGGGCTGTTTTGTGATGCAGCTCGTCAATGAGGTTTTTGATTTTTTGCTGCATCCTGCGGATGGCCTTTGTCAGACTGCGCTTCTTCTGGCTGTTGTTTGAAAGACTGCGTTTTGAGAACAGTTTGTCCAGATGAAAACACAGTCTCTGGATTCTGCCAAGGTCTCCTTCTCCGATCTTTCCGGAGAAATCGGGAGAGTAAAAGGCCATGAAGGTTCGGACTCCGGGGTCTAAGGCAACAACACGTCCTTGGTTCTCGGATTGCGCTGTGCTGCACTTGTGCGGAATCGAAAGCCACCAGGCGTTGAACCGCCAGATCAGGCGGGAGTCCAGATGGTTTGCCGGAAGAGGTTCTGTGAAACGAAGTCCTTTCCCGGAGATTCTTGGGTAAATGCCTTTTTCGGAAATGGCGGATTTCGGGATGAAGCAGGATTGTTCAGGTTCTTTCCGGGAGCGGAATTTCGGCTCCCGGTTATCCGCTGCCCAGAAGGCTCCGCAGGCTTCTTTCACAGCCATGCCCTTGATCTGAAAAGGAACGGCATCGCACCAGGCGGGTAGCTGTTTGAGCAGGTCTTTTTTGACATCCATCCAGGAGGGCGTGAAATTCACGCAGGATTTCAGGTAGTCAAAGGTCTTGTTGAAGACATAGCGGCTCGCATCCGTCCAGCTCTTGAAGAGCTTCTTCTGTTCCGGGGATGGTTGGATCTTCTGCAATCTGGCTTCGGTATTTTCGGAGTCCGGGCATCCGGCAGGCGAAAACGTGCAGGATGGCAAGAAGATCCTGAGTAAGTTCCTGCTCGGGTGAGAGCTGAGTTTCGTCAAGAACCACGACTTCACCGCCGCCCGAACGGATAATCCACTCGATGAGATCGAATCCAAATCGGCATAGTCGGTCACGGTGGGCAGATACAACTGTGAGCTTGTCTCCCCGCATTGCGCGTTCCAGAAGGGAACGCAGACCTTTTCGTTTGAAATTGATTCCGCTTCC
>NZ_JCANVJ010000015.1:0-53029 GCF_059569355.1 Desulfobotulus sapovorans DSM 2055
GCAAACTACCCATTTGACCCAAGGGTGTCAACACCTTTTTTTCCATCTTTTTTCTTTTTTCTTAACTTGCTTGAAACATAAGAATTTTAAAAACTGTTTTTTCAGAACATACCCAAAAACAGCTCACAAAAAGCTCTACAGCAGAACCATCCGACAGGGAAAGCATACAAAAAACGCAGTGCCCCTACCACTCCCGCCGAAAAAAATCCTGCTCCCTTTCGTCGCCACAAAGCCCCGAGCCATTGGGAATGATGGTGCATCCGGTAGCAGGAGCATCCGAAAACTCCGACACTGAACGCACCGGAACGCCAACATTCCCCCGCGATATCACAAGAGGAACACGGCTTTCTCCCATTTTTGCCAGAGCCATCCTGTTTCTCCAGAGCTTCAGGTTCAATCCGATTCCCTCTGAAAAAGAGATCTCTCCATAAGAAGCCTCCTCCCAAAAACGGGAAAAAGCCTCTGTGACCGCCATACCCTGATCCAGATTTTTCTTCAGACTCAGGATGCGGTAACGATCCTGATGGTCTTTAGCAATGGGATAGAGAGCTATTGTTTTAAAACCATCCGGATCTTGTATCCATTTTTCCAAAAGGTTCCTGCAGGAAGGACAGGACGGAGAGAAAAAAATCTGAACCTCTCCAACGATTCCTTCTTGAAGAGGCCAGGGGGCAATCCCCTCCCGGGCTGCCCCCAACAGAGCTCCAAAGAACAAAAGAAACCACACCCATAAGAGACATCGATAGAGCAGAACGCCGTTACGAAAACACCAAAATCCAAACATTCCAAAAAACGCAGCCACAATAAGGCAGGATATACAGGGCCATAAAAAAATCTGAAAAACAAGAAAGATAAGATTGCACCCCAGTACCAGGGCCGTAAACAGGCGAAACCAGCGGGTCTCGAAAAACCAAGGGGCAAGCCCCCCCATCATCAGAAAAACCAGAGCGCCGACGAGATAAAGAGAAATCCCGAAAACCTGATACCCTTTGTACACATCACAGCCGGAAGTCAGGCAGAAAGGATCGCTGATTCCCCAAAAAGACAGAAGGCAAAAAATAAAACCAGAAAACCCCAGAAAAGATAAAGTCCACCGTGTTCCAGCTTTCATTGAAGACGCTCACCCAGTTTTTCCGCCTGAAAACCTTCTACCATATGACCGTTTACAAAAAAAACCGGCGTAGAGCTGATCCCAAGGGTCTGGGCGTCCATACGTTCCTTCCGAATTTTTTCCTGGTAATGGGATTCAAGATAGGCCAACGCGGCAGCACCGTCTTCCCCCCATTTTTTTTTCAGCTCCGGAAAAGCGGCTAAAAACTGCTGCAAAAGTACCTGGGGATCCTGCGTAAAAGTCAGATTTTCATAAGCAAAATCCACGACCTCAAGCACCCTGAAATCTCGGGTTTCCACATCTGTAAGCACCATGCAGGTAACCTCGGAAATCCGATTCAAAGGAAAATGCGCCAACCGCAGGGTCTTGATCTTCTCCCGCTGTCCTTTCAAAAAAACCCACCCCTTACGGCAGTACGGACAAAAGGGATCGGAAACCACGACCATCTCATGCTTGCCCTTTCCCCTGAAGAGAACTGTGCCGAAATCCTTGGGAAGATTATCAATTTTACGCAAAACAGCCATGGAGTCTTCCATAAGGCTGCGCCCTGTAGACAAATCCTGAATATCCGTGAACTGCAACTGACCGCCGCCATCCACAACCAGTAGAAGCTGTTCTTCATGGGTGTCCGGAGCCGGCATCCTGAGTTTCACTTTCACGGCAAAAAGAACACTTCCATTCACTTCTACAGGCACCTGCTGGACAATCCGAACATTCTCCCTGGAAAAGGTTTTAAACCTCTCATCCCTTTCTCCCCAGGAAAACCGGGTACGTCTGGCAATACTTTCTTTGAGGTTCTCAAGATTAAGACCGGAACTTTCTTTTACCGTCTCCCCTGCTACAAGTGTACAGGGCATGAAAAAACAGGCCCACAAACCAAAAACAAAAAGCCAGAATCTGCACCAGACCGTAGAAAATAAACGCATACAACCCCTTTTCCTCAGTGTTGAATAAAAAATGCATCCAAAATAAATCATAAAAGCATCAGGGCCTTTTCCGCAATCTGATCCAGGGGGAGAACATACTCCGCCCCTCCCATCCGGATGGCTTCCCTGGGCATACCAAAAACCACACAACTTTTTTCATCCTGGGCAAGGGTTCTTGCTCCAGCATCCCGCATTTTTTTCATACCCGCAGCACCATCCGCCCCCATACCCGTCAGAATAACCCCCAGAGCATTGGCTCCTGCATAGCTGGCTACAGAATCAAAAAGCACATCCACAGCAGGACGCTGATGATGTATCAGGGGGCCTGATTTCACCTGCACATAATATCTCGCCCCACTGCGCCGCAGCAGCATATGAAAATTCCCCGGCGCGATAAGGGCCTGCCCCGGTGTTACGGCATCCCCATCCTCCGCTTCCTTCACGGAAATGGTACAGAGATCATCCAGTCGCTTGGCAAACGCTGTGGTGAAACGGGCGGGCATGTGCTGTACCACCAGAATACCCGGAGCATTTGCGGGCATACGTATCAATACTTCCCGCAAGGCCTCCGTCCCCCCGGTGGATGCCCCAATGGCAATCATCTTGTGTGTGGTTACGCGCAACGCCAAAGGAGCAGGATGTACCATTTTTTTCTGTTCCCCTCCGGATTCAGAAAAACGCCGATTCACCTGCACACCCGCAACGGCCCGGATCTTTTCCGCAAGCTGAACACTCATATCCCCGACGGAATAGGCGGATGTCGGCTTGGAAATCACCTCCAGCGCGCCACTGGCCAAAGCTTCCAGGGCCAGTTCACTCCCTCTGGGGGTCAGGGAACTGACGATGATGACAGGAAGCGGATAATAATGCATAAGCTTACGCAAAAAGGTAAGACCATCCATACGGGGCATTTCAATGTCCAGCGTCACCACATCCGGCTTCAGATGAACAATTCTGTCCCGTGCCACATATGGATCGGGAGCTGTTCCCACCACCTCAATCCCCGGCTCCCGCGACAATTCTTCCGTAAAGACCTTGCGGACAATGGCCGAATCATCCACAACCAGGACACGGATAGATCCAGATCCCATAGCACCCTCCCGGTACTGCTCCTTTCAGGAGCGAATTTCCATCCATACACCTATGGGAGCCTCCAGGGATTCCACCAGAAGAAAAACCCCTTCCCCCGCAAAGAAATGTGGCGTCACGGAGGATGACGAAAGCATTTCGGGTATCCCAAGAGAAAAATCTGCACTGCTGTCATAGATACTGAAGGTATTCCCCGCTACCATATTGACAATTTCCTTCAGGGTACCAGCCATCTGTTCCGGCCCCACCTCCGTACTCCCCATAAAATCCGACGTCATGGTCTTGAGCAGTTTTTCAGGAATAAGCATCAGCAGAGAACCTGAAACAGGCCCTTTAAAATCAAGCTTTGCCGCACAGATACGGGCTTCCCGAAAAAGACCACTTCCCTCCAGACTCTCCTCCGGGTCAAACTCAAGGGGCATGTAAAACATCGTTCCCAAAACTTCAGAAATCGAGTCCTGCATCGCCTTCTTCAATCGCTGTTCCATGGGGAGCTCCTAAAATTGCCAGCAGTTTTTCCCTTATTTTTTCGGGGGTAAAGGGTTTTTTGATATACCCCGAAGCCCCCATACGCAAAAAAGACTCCACTTTTTCCCGACTGCCTTCCGTTGTCACGACCAGAACGGGGATTGTGGCCAGAAGGGAATCTTTTTTCAATGCCGCAATCATTTCCATGCCATTCATATCGGGCATATTGTAGTCCGTGACCACAATATCCAGCCAATTTTCTCCAATCCGGGCCAGGGCTTCCCTGCCATTGGCGGCTTCCAGGAATTCACCATCCCCATAGCCCGCAGCACGGATGGTTTTGATAATCACAGCCCGCATGGGCTGGGAATCATCTACCACCAGAATTTTAAATGCCATGAGTTCTCCCTTCTGCCCTTCATCCAAAAGACCCGATCAGGTCTTCCACCTCACGAATCCGTTCACCAAAACCTGCGATAATTTCCTGTAGATCCCTTGCATCCAGCGCCAGTGCCTTCAGGGCTTTCTTATGAAAACGATAGGCAAGACCATCTGTTCCCACGCCAATTCCCAACATAATGCAGACCTGATCGGCCACATGAATCACATTGGTAGCAGCATCGGTAAAGGCATAACCTTCAGGAATATGGGAATTCCAGATCAGATTCTGAAGCCTGGGACTAAAACCCCATTTTTTGGCCACCACTGCGGAAAGCTCAGAGTGATCCACACCCAGAATTTTTTTTTCCGCCTCCCGAAAACTGTAACCATCCTCAGTAACCAGGCGTTGAATCCGATCCAGACGCTCGCCCACAAAACGACTGAGAATCACCTTACCGATATCCCGAAGCAAGCCCGCAGTAAAGACAAGCTGGCGATCCTGAATCCCGACACGCAGGGCAAGATCTCTGGCGATAATGGCGCAACTTACGGCTTTTTTCCATAAAGCCCCCTCATCCAGCCCATATCCCTTCTGCTCTCCTGAAAAATTGGCGGCACCGCACTTCATCACCACCAGATCCACAATACGATCCATTCCCAAAATATTTACGGCATCATGCACGGAATCAATGGCATGTCCCCGGGTAAAATAGGCAGAGTTACACATTTTCAATAAGTCCGCCGTAATATAGGGATCAAAACGGATCAGGCTGGCTATTTTTTCCGTATCTGCCCTGGGATCCTGGGCCAGTGCCATCACCTGCTGGGCAATCTGCGGCATGGGTTTCAGGCTGTCAACTTCACGGATCAGTTCCGAGATGGCACGCATAGCTTTCTCTCCCCTTCTCCGCCCACCTTGATATGGACATCTCCGGAAAAAATATCCAGTCGTACGGTGCGGTTCACGTTCCCCCCAACCTCTTCATGGCTTGCAATCACATTGTTGCGAAAAAACATCTTCTTTACAGCCATGTGATTGCGCTTGCCTATATTAAAAAAGCCCTGCTGATCCAGAATCTGGGCACCTCCGGCAATCACCACTTTCATGCGCTGTTTCTGGGCACCAAGGGCATAGGTGGCCTTAAAAAGAGCGGGAATCCCCGTATCTGCAAACATGTAAGGATTTTTTCTGGCCTTTTCCTGATCAAGAGAGGATTCCGGCAGCATGTAATGCAGCATCCCCCCAACCCTCACCACAGGATCATAAATCACAATCCCGATACAGGATCCCAGAGAATAGGTGACCAACTCATCGCCCGTATTTGCACTGACCTTCATATCGGAGACACCTACAATCACTTTCACGGGCCCTCCTCATCCCCGGTTTCAGACCTCAAACCTTCCCACCCTGCTTTTTCTCCGCTCTCCCCATCTGCCATCTCAAAAAGACCTGCCATGTCAAAAATAAGCCCCACACGCCCATCTCCCAAAATGGATCCTCCTGCCAAAAAGGCCAGACGGTGAAAAGTTACCCCCATACTTTTGATGACAAATTCCTCTTTTCCCAGAAGCTCATCCAGAAGAAGGGCCCGTTTGCGTCCCTTATTCTCCACAACCACCACAATCGCCTCCCAGGGATTGACATCATCGGCATCAGCACCGCAAAGACGCCCGAGGCGGATGATGGGAACAAGCTCCCCTCTGGTCATCACCATCTCACCCTGCCCTGCCACAGTAAAAACATCCTTACGTGCAGGCCGGAAAGATTCCACAATGGCAATGGCGGGTATAATATAGCGTTCCCGCCCTACCCGAACCAGCATCCCTTCAATAATGGCCATGGTCAGGGGCAGGGTCATCACAAAGCGCGTCCCCGAACCCAAATGAGAGTGAATCTCCAGACGACCGCGCAGGGTTTCCACCACTTTCTTCACCACATCCATCCCCACCCCGCGACCCGAAACATCGGTCACCCTGGATGCTGTGGAAAAGCCCGGCTGAAAAATCAGGTCAAAGATCTCGGACTCCGCCAAGTTCGCGTCCTGGGAGACAAGCCCCCGCTCAACCCCCTTTTGCCGTATTTTTTCCGCATCAAGCCCCCGCCCGTCATCCTCCATCTCAATAACAATATTGCCCCCCTTGTGATACGCCATCAGGCGTATCAGGCCCTTTTCCGGCTTTCCCGTACCCCTGCGCTCTTCCGGAGTTTCCAGGCCATGATCCACGGCATTCCGGATCATATGCACCATGGGTTCATACAGGGTTTCCACCACATTGCGGTCGATTTCCGTATCCTGCCCGGACATCTCAAGACAGACATGCTTTCCAGAGCTTCGGGCAAGCTCCCGCACCAGGCGTACCATCTTCTGAAAAGTCGTGCCGATCTGTACCATACGCATCCCCATGGCCAGCTTCTGGATATCCGAAACAATCTGCCCCATACGCCCCATCTGCTGGGTACAGTTCTTTTCCTTGACGAGAACCATCTGACGCAACATGGACTGGGCAATCACCAGCTCTCCCGTCAGATCCACAAGGTTATCCAGCTTTACGGTGTCCACCTTTACCTGCTGCCCCGAAATCTTCCCGGCACTCCGCCCCCGTTTCTGATCCCGCAGGGCAGCAATGACCTCCTTAGGTTCCACCTGGGCCTCACGTACAAGGATCTCCCCCAGAGGCCGTCCTTCAAGTCCCTGGTACTCCAGCCCCCGCTCCACATCCTCCTGGGAAACCACCCCTTTTTCTATCAGAATTTCTCCAAGTCGGCACTCCACGGGTAAGGCCTTGTACTGATCCATGCGATCAATCAGAGGGTGGATATCAACATCGCATGGAGCCATCCTCCCCCCTTCTCCAAGACTGGTTTCCACACAAAAAAGCAATCTGCGCAGGATATCGACGGAAGCCAGAACCATATCCACAACTTCAGGATCCACCATCAAGCTCCCCTGCCGCACACTGTCCAGAAGATTTTCGGTACTGTGGGCAAGACGGTTGATCTCAAAAAGATCAAGAAAACCTGAAACACCTTTAATGGTATGAAAAGGCCGGAAAATGGCATTCAGAATTTCCATATCCGATGGATCTTCCTCAAGATCAATGAGGCGCACTTCAATGGATTCAAGACTCTCCCGTGATTCCAGAATAAAATCGGAAAGAATATCCATATCCTGGGCAGAAAAAACCCGCTCTGCACTTCCTGTTTCAGCACTTTCTGCCTTTTCGGAAGACCCTTCGGAAGGTTTCTCGATTTCTCCCGACTCCTTCCCCTCCAGCAACAGAAGAATGTCCACAATCTCGCCTGACCATGCAACGCCTTGGATCCTGGCCCTTTCCATCTCCTGCAGCAGTACCACAGCCTCCTCCAGAGGCTCAGAATTCAACACTTCGCTCAGAATAAGACGTTCGACAAAGGCCCGTATACCTTGCTGCACCCGCACCATAGACTCCGGCGCCTCTGCCGTCTTCAAGGCATCCCCCAAAGCCTCCAGATTGGAAAGCAGCTGCCCTAACCCCGGCACATCATCCACCTCAAGGGTCACCACACGCAAGGCGACTTCATCCAAAACCTTCTGAACAGCAAACCCCGTCTTTTCCATAGACTTCCTTCCCGAAACGGATCAGCTTTTAAGGTAAATGGTAGGCTGCACATAGCGGAAGCGATGCTGAATCCCCATGAGACTTTCAGAATGGCCGATAAAGAGGTAACCACCAGGGCGAAGAACATTGAAAAATTTTCCCACAAGAAGTTCCTGGGTAGGCTTGTCAAAATAAATCATGACATTACGACAGAAAATAACATCAAAGGACAGGCTGGAAGGAAACACATCCATGAGGTTGAAGCGGCGAAAGGTCACCAGATCCCGGATCTCAGGACAAATGCGGACACGTCCCTGCATACGCCCCTTACCCTTTAAAAAATAACGGTGTACCAGATCCTGAGGAAGATCGGCAACCCGGCTATGGGGATAAACGCCTGCCTGAGCCGTTTCCAGTACCCGCGTTGAAAGGTCAGTGGCCAATATTCTGAGTTGAAAACGCCCCGATCTCTGCGCTTCTTGCAGACACATGGCCAGGGAGTAAGGCTCCTCCCCGCTGGAACACCCGGCACTCCATACATGCAGATCCCGGCGTTCTTCCCGCTGCATACGCTCCCGGATGGATGTCAATCCCTCGGTTTCCAAAAACTCAAAATGCCGTTTTTCCCTGAAAAAACTGGTGAGATTGGTAGAAATAGCGTCCAGCATATGCACCAGTTCATCTTCCGCATCCGGTGCTTTCAGAAGTTTCAGGTAATGGCTGAAACCCGGAAGGCGCAATTCCCTGAGACGCTTGGAAAGCCGGGAACGTACCAGCTCCTTCTTTCCCTCATGCAGATGGATGCCGCATTTTTCATAAACCAGGCGACTGAACAGGGAAAAATCTTTGTCATTCAATTCATAGGTAGGGATGCCTGTCATGGAACTCCCTGAAACGATACGGATCCGGGCACTTAAACATGTTTGTCCCCCAGAATATCCAAGCCCGTCACGGTAAAACCGGAATCCCGTACCGGGATGCCCTTTTTGATAAACCACCGCCACAGGCAGTAATGGAGTGCTGAGCAGAACAAACACAGCAAGACGACAGTACAGATTGCTGTTACTATACGGCGACTTCCCTTCCCCTGTCAATTCAGGAAAACCTAAACGAAAACGGGCCATAAAAAGACACATCCGGAGAAGGAAAACCTTCACCGGATGTGATAAGGCACTCTATTGTTTTTAGAATAGATCAAAAAACCACGCGATTCCGTCCCTCTGCCTTGGCCCGATACAGCATGGCATCCGCCCGGGCCAGAAGGCTGGCCCCGTCCCTGTCCTCTTGGGAGGCCATGGTGACACCAAAACTGGCAGTAACCCGCAAAAAAAGATCTTTCCCCGCATGAATTTGCAGGGCCTCAATGGCAAGTCTCAGACGTTCCGCCAGGTCGGCAGCCTTCTGCCCATCGGTCTCCGGAAGCAATAAGGCAAATTCCTCACCGCCGTAACGGCAAAAAATATCCCCAGCACGAATCTTGCCACGAATCTCTCCTGCAATACCTTGCAACACGGCGTCTCCGGCAAGATGCCCATGGACATCATTCACTCTCTTAAAATGATCCAGATCAAAAAATACGAGGGAAAAATCCTTTCCATGACGCTGGGAGGCTGCCAGGAAACGGGTCATCTGCCGGTCAAGTTCCCTGCGGTTATAACAGCCGGTCAGGGTATCCTCAGACACAGCACCCTCCAGCCTGCGGATACGGACATGATTCAGAAGAGCTGCACGCATACCGGCAAGCAGGGTTCCCAGAATCTCGTCATGGTAGGGTAACATCCGGCGTCCCGTGGAAAGATAAAGATGAGCCGTAAAATCCTTTTCCTGAAAACTCCGTACATCAAGATTTTCCCGTAAAATATTCTCCTGAAGAGATTCGCTGTCCGATCCTCCCATGAAACGGATATTGGTATCGGCATCCAGGCCCAAGTCTTCCATTACGATACCTGCAAAGGCATCCCGGAAGGTATCCGGATCAATCCAGACGTCCACACCCGCCTCATCCCGTATAACAAAACCAAAAAGACGATATTCCAGCATTCCCGAAAGGCAGCGGGCGACTTCAGCAAGAAGACCATCAAGGTCTTCCTTTTCCTGCATCGCCAGAAGATGCTGGTTCAGCAGACGGTAATCTGCCTCCCGAACCCATCCCATCATGCGCCCAATGCTTCGCATGCCGTTTTTGATCTTAAGCTGTAGGGGGGGATGGGGTCTCATGGCTGCCTCCTTTTCATGTCATACGGTATCGCCTCTAAAACTGAAAAGAATTCCTTGCAATTCAGATGCCATCACAAAAAAGTCTGTCATTTCAAAAAACCACACCTCCGGGCAGGACTGCTTTCCCCAAACCAACGTCGTTATTCCGTCGTCCGTCAAAAAAACGACAATCCTGCCTGACTGCCTTCCTTACCCCACCCCAGACAGGCACGATGAATTGACAGACAGAAAATGCGTCCTATTATGAAGAAGAATTTTTGTGTGGCAGAACAAAAACCACCAAACCCCTGACAAAAAAAAGGAACTGCATGGAAACCAAAGAAGAATTTCTGGCGCAGATGCTGGCACAGACCAAACCCCTCTGCCCGCACTGCCAGAAAGAGATGCACATATGGGAAGTCCCCCCCTATACCTTCAGTGATGGCTTAGGCTGGGGATCTCCCTATGTCTATGTCTGTTACAACAATCT
Source organism: Desulfobotulus sapovorans DSM 2055 (assembly GCF_059569355.1). Lineage (NCBI taxonomy): Bacteria > Pseudomonadati > Thermodesulfobacteriota > Desulfobacteria > Desulfobacterales > Desulfobacteraceae > Desulfobotulus > Desulfobotulus sapovorans. The sequence continues at coordinate 10,241 of NZ_JCANVJ010000015.1, forward strand.
TTGCCCTGTATTCAGCCAGGGCTGGGAAAATATTGAGAACAATTACGGTCATAAATCCTCTTACCGCTGTCTCCGTTATCCCTTTGAAGACCGTTTTGAACTCATGACCGTCTTTGGTCACGAAGGCGGGACGGATGGGCTTATCACCCAGGAATCCCTCGACGATCAGGAAAAACTGAAGGAAGCCATCAAAACAGGCTTTTCCACCCTGGCAGACTGTTATGTAAACAAGGACATCGTCAAAATTGTCTCCATGTTTTCCGATCACAACGAACCGGTACGGGTTCGCTTCAAGGCTCTGGAAATGCTGGGGGACATCTGCGATACCCATGAGGTGGTGGAACCCATGCGTAATGTCTCTCCCTATAACGAAAAAATGAGGGAGGCCATTGCTGAGGCCATCGAAAAAATCCACAAACGCTGTTTTACCCGTGAATGTCCCTTCTGCATGGAAATCATCAAGCGCAGGGCCAACATCTGCAAGCACTGTGGCAAAACTGTAGACCCGCTGGTCTAATCTCCCCCCCAAAAAAACAAAAAAGGGACACCTCCCGATAAAAGGAGTGTCCCTTTTCATTGTTACAAGCCTCGTATGCCAATCAGCTTACATGGCGCTGCACATTCACATTCAGCGTATCATAGGTACGAAAAACCAGCCGTTGACGCAGTACCCGGTCTCCAGCAAGGGGCGTGAGGACGTTTTCCCCCTTCCACGCAGCCAGGATTTCAAAGGATGGTATCCGGGAAAGCCCTTCCCCCAGCTTTTTTCCCGTTATGCCGTCATGGATGAGGGCTGTACTGCCATCGGAAACCACGGCAAAGGGCAGTTGATGGGAGGGACTCAGAATGCGGGCCGCAGCCACCGCCTCCCGCACCCTGGAATCCAGGGATGCTGCCGCACATTTGACAAGCATCAGAGGAAGGTCATCCACAGAAATGACAAGATCCAGCTCCGTATCATAGCTCTCTCCATCCAGATCCAGATGCAGGGGGAAGTCCACGGAAATGGTCTCTCTGGGGTAGCCCTTACCGTTCACCAGATATTTTTCCACGGACTGACGGTTTTCCTCAGCCCCCACATTGGGCACCTCTTTACCTGTGATAAAATCACAAAGAGTCCTGCACTGCATGGTTTCCTCCCCCAGGCCCGTCAAAAGACCCTGAAATTTTCCTCAGTCTGTGATCAGACTTATGCCTGTCATCTCTTCCGGAATCTCAAGCCCCATGATCTCAAGCAGGGTCGGAGCCACATCGCCAAGCCGCCCGGATCGCAAGCGAATCTGTCTGCGCGTTTCATCCACCAGGATCAGGGGAACAGGATTGCAGGTATGGGCCGTATGCATCTTACCCGAAGTATCCTGCATCTGTTCAGCATTGCCATGATCTGCTGTGATGAGAACGGGAATATGTTTTTGACGCATAACAGTCACAATGCGGCTCACATTCCGATCCACAGCCTCACAGGCCGCACAGGCCGCCTCCAGATTCCCCGTATGGCCCACCATGTCCATGTTGGCAAAATTCAGCACCATCAGGGCATACTCCCCTGAAGCCACCTTTTCCAGAAAACGATCCGCCACAAGAGCGGCACTCATCTCCGGCTTTTCATCATAGGTTTCCACTTCTCTGGGAGAAGGCACCAGCACACGCTCTTCACCGGCAAAGGGCGCTTCCTCCCCTCCGTTGAAAAAATAGGTGACATGGGCATATTTTTCCGTTTCCGCAATACGCAGCTGGGAAAATCCTGCCCGGCTCACCACCTCCCCCAGAATATTCTTAAGATGCTGGGGGCCAAAAGCTACGGGGAGATCAAATTTTTCATCATACCGGGTCATGCAGACCCAGTCCGCGGAAGGGTTTTTCGCTCTTACAAAAGGCTCAAACTGCGGATCCGTAAAGGCACGGGTGATCTGACGGGCCCTGTCTGCCCGAAAGTTACAGAAAATTACGAGATCCCCGTCACGAATCTGGCCTGCTTCACCCTTGCCATGGGAAAACCGGACAGGCTCCAAAAACTCATCCGTCACGCCTTGGCTGTAGGATGCTTCCACAAAAGCGCAGGGATCTTCCGCCACCGCCCCTTCGCCAGAGGTGTAAAGCCTGAAGGCCCGCTCCGTACGCTCCCAGCGGGTATCCCTGTCCATGGCGTAGAAACGGCCGCAGAGGGTGGACACAAAAGCCTCAGATATCTCCTGAGTAAAATCCAGAAGCTCTTTAAGATACCCCAGCCCGGACTTCGGCGCGGTATCCCGGCCATCCAGAATGGGATGCAGGGCTATGGAGGAAAATCCCCGATCCTTTGCCAGAGCAATGAGCGCTCTGAGATGGGACATTCTGGAATGCACCCCTCCATCGGAAAGAAGCCCCATGAGGTGACAGGTACTTCCCCGCTCCCTTGCCCTTTCCATGGCCTGGATCAGGACGGGATTGCTGAAAAAAGAGCCGTCTTCAATGGAACGGTCAATGCGCAAAAGATCCTGATACACAATGCGACCCGCCCCAAGGTTGAGATGCCCCACCTCGGAATTGCCCATAATCCCCTGGGGAAGCCCCACATCCGGGCCACTGCAGGCGAGGGTGGTGGCAGGAAAGGTACGTATCAGTTCATCCAGCACCGGTGTCCTGGCATTCTGAACCGCATTGCCCGGCCCGGCATCGGCAAGCCCCCAGCCATCCAGAATCATCAGCAGACAGGGCTGTACCTCAGGCATCACTCCCATCCCCTTCATCCCACTTCGGTGCCTCGTCATCCTCCCACTCCCAGAAGACGTCCTTTTCCGCCTCGGGATCCGGATGGGTCAAAGCCTTCTGCACCATTTCCGAAATCAGTGCTTCACCAAAGCGGGGCGCATCGCTCCAGAGTCCCTCCAGATCATAGAAGTCCCGTACAGGTTCATGGAAGATATGCACAATCACATCCCCGTAATCCATGAGTACCCATTGGCCCTCTTCCACCCCGTCAATACTCAGGGCCTTAACCTTGACGTCCCTGAGTTGTTTGCGCATATGATCCGCAACAGCCTTGGCCTGACGGGTGGAGTTCACTGTCATGATCAAAAAGACGTCGGCATAAGCAATGAGTTTTCTTAAATCCAGCGCCACAATATTTTCGGCTTTGCGGCTACAGGCCGCTTCCAGAAAAGGCGTCAGCAATTTTTCAAGTTCAGCATGCATGGCAATACAATCCTCGGTCACGGATATAGTCACAGACCGCCTCCGGAACCAGACCGGTGACGGAGCGCCCCTCAGAGATCCGCCTTCGAATCTCTGTGGCACTCACCGCAAGGGGGCTTACGGAAATTCTTCGGATCTCCGGCCGCCCCGGATACAAAAAACGATCCCCCGCAGGGGCATATTCCGGCAGCACCCCTTCCAGCACTTCAGAAGGCGTATCCGGCCGGGTCATGACCCAGAAGGGTATTTTCGACAAAAGGGCCTCCCATTGATGCCAGGAGCGAATACCGGCCATGGCGTCCATGCCCAGCAGAAAACAGAAATCCGTATCCGGATGGGCTTCCATCAGAAAGGAGACCGTATCCCAGGTGTAGGACGGCCCCTCTCGCCGAAGCTCCAGATCCGTAACCCTAAATTCCGGATTTCCTGCAATGGCAAGAGTCACCATGTGAAGGCGGTCTTCGGCGGAAACCAGATCCCCCCTTCCCGCCTTCCAGGGCGGCACACCCGCAGGTACAAAAAGCACCCGATCCAGTCCCTGGCTTTGCAGCACTTCTTCTGCAATACCAAGATGCCCCATATGCACGGGGTTGAAGGTACCGCCCAGGATGGCGGTTTTCAGACGTGCGGCCATGGAGCTTTCAGGCCCGCACCTGGCCATCGCCAAAGACCACGAATTTTTCCGTGGTCAGCTCCACAAGACCCATGGGACCGTAGGCATGGAGCTTGGATGTGGAAATACCAATCTCCGCCCCAAGACCCAGCTCCCCGCCGTCGTTGAAACGGGTGGAGGCATTCACCATCACGGCGGAGGCATCCACTTCCCGGATAAAGCGCAAAGCCCTGCCCCAGTTTTCCGTGATGATGCTTTCCGTATGCCCGGAATTGTACTGGCTGATGTGGGCCATGGCCGCATCCAGGGAATCCACCACCTTCACGGCAAGGATGAGATCGAGGTATTCGGCGGGCCAGTCCGCTTCCGTGGCGGCCTCCGCTTCCACCAGGGCACAGGTGCGCGGACAACCCCGCAGTCGAACGCCCGCCTCCGTCAGCGCCCTGGCCGCAAGGGGCAGAAATTCCGCCGCCACCTTTTCATGCACAAGAAGGGTCTCAAGGGCGTTACAGACACCAGGCCGCTGGCACTTGGCGTTGAGGAGGACGGGAAGGGCCTTGCCAAAGTCCGCATCCGCATCCACAAAAATATGACAGACTCCCTTGTAGTGTTTCAGAACGGGGATTCTGGAATTTTCCGTGACAAAGCGGATCAGCCCCTCGCCCCCTCTGGGAATGACAAGATCAATGCTCTCCTCCTGCTGAAGCAGAAAAGGAAGGGCCGCCCGATCCGTCATGGGCAGAACCTGCACCGCTTCCTCAGGCAGACCCGCATCGTTTAAGGCTTTCCGGATGGTCTCCGCCAGCACCCGGTTGGAATAAATGGCCTCGGAACCGCCCCGGAGAATCACCGCATTGCCCGCCTTGAGACACAGAGCCGCCGCATCCACGGTGACATTGGGCCGGGACTCGTAGATCATGGCGATCACCCCCAGAGGAATGCGCATCCTGCCCACCTGAATGCCGCTGGGCCTCAGCACCATGTCCCGGATGGCACCCACGGGATCGGGAAGCTGGATCACCTCCCGAACGCCCTGAATCATGGCGTTCATCACCTTGTCCGAAAGGATGAGGCGATCCACCATGGCAGAAGACAGGCCGTTTTTCCGGGCAGCTTCCACATCCCGGCCATTCTCCGCCTGAATACGGGCCTTGTCCGCCACCAGCTGGTCACAGAGCTTCTCCAGCGCCAGATTTTTCTGGGCGGTACCTGCTGCGGCAAGCCTTCGGGAGGCCATCTTCGCCTGACGCGCCATGATCCGGATGCTTTCTTCCATTCAGAAGCCTTTTCCTTTCTCCCCATAAAGATCAGGGGCTGTCTTCTCCCGCCGTGATGGCCAGGTTGTCCCTGTGGATCACCTCATCATAGGGCTTATAGCCCAGCACATCCCGGATCTGGGCCGTTTTGCGGCCCATAATACGCCGCACGTCCGCAGAGGCATAATTGCAGAGTCCCATGCCCAGCACAGCCCCCTCCGCATCCAGGATACTTACCGGAGCACCCATGGAGAATTCTCCGTCCACCCGGATGATGCCTCCGGGCAGCAGACTCTTTCCCTGGGAACACAGAGCAGCCGAAGCCCCCGCATCAAGAAACAGGCTGCCCTTGGGCTTAAGGTTGAAGGCGATCCAGCACTTTCTGCTGCGCAGACGGTTGTTCCCCGGCACAAAAAAGGTACCAAGCTCCCTGCCCGCAAAAAGGTCGGTAAGCACCCCAGGCCGACTTCCCCGCGCGATGACCATGGGAATTCCCGCCAGGGTGGTTTTTTTGGCCGCACGGATTTTGCTGCCCATGCCCCCTGTGCCCAGAGCACCAGGGATATCACCTGCCAGGGCCTCAATTCTGCGGGTGATGCGCTCCACCACAGGAATCAGCTCTGCATCGCTGCTGGTGCGGGGATCTTTGGTGAAAAGGCCGTCGATGTCCGTAAGATTAATGAGGAGATCCGCATCCATGAGGAGGGTGATCATGGCGGAAAGGTTGTCGTTGTCTCCGAACTTGATCTCCTCCACGGCCACGGTGTCGTTTTCATTGATGATGGGCAGAACCCCCCAGTCAATGAGCGTGTTTAAAGTGTTACGGGCATTGAGAAAACGCTTGCGGTTGGAAAGATCTTCCTGGGTGAGCAGCACCTGGGCCACGGTTTTTCCGAAAGCCTCGAAAATATGCTCATACTCCATAATAAGACCCGCCTGTCCCACCGCAGCGGTGGCCTGACGTTTGGGAATCTCCACCGGCCTTTTGGCAAGCTTCAGTCGGCGCATGCCCGCAGCCATTGCGCCGGAGGAGACCAGAATAACTTCAAGGCCACCGGTCATGAGCGTATGAATCTCATGGCTGATCGCCTTCATCACATCAAGATTCAACCCGTCGGAGGCGGTAAGGACATTGCTGCCCACCTTGACCACCACCCGACGGGTTCTGGAAAACCACTGGAATCTATCCTTCATCTTCGCTGTTGATCTCCCGCGTCAGGATCTCAAGAAAGGCGTCCAGATTCTTTCCCGTTGCAGCGGAAATCCCCACCACCTTATGGGAAGGAAAGAGGTCTTTGAACTGGAGAGCATTTTCCCTGGCTTCCCCCAGATCCATCTTGTTCAGCACCACAATCTGGGGCTTTTCGGCCAGGGATTCGCTGTAAAGCCGCAACTCCCGGTTGATGGTCTCAAAGGCTTCCAGGGGATGTTCCGGATCCATGGCCATGGCATCAATCATATGCACCAGAATACGGGTTCTTTCCACATGACGCAAAAAACGATGCCCCAGACCAATCCCCTCATGGGCACCTGCCACCAGCCCAGGGATATCCGCCACCACAAAGGGTTCGCCCCAAGGGGGATTCACCACACCAAGATTGGGCACCAGGGTGGTAAAGGGGTAATCTGCCACCCGTGGCTTGGCTGCGGAGATGGCCCGGATCAGAGTACTTTTCCCCGCATTGGGAAGTCCGATAATCCCGACATCCGCAATGAGTTTCAGCTCCAGACGCAGGGTCAGATATTCCCCTTCTGTACCCGGCTGGGCAAAGCGGGGAGCCTGATGGGTCGCTCTCATAAAAAAGCGGTTCCCCTTGCCCCCCTGACCTCCCTTGGCCACCATGAAGGTAGAGCCGGGAAGATCAAGGTCACAGATACGCTCTCCGGTTTCACTGTTCCAGACCACGGTACCCGTAGGCACTTCCAGAAGAAGATCTTCCCCCCTGCGCCCCGAACGGTTAGCCCCTTCACCAGGCTGCCCTCTTTCTGCGGCATGGTGTTCCCGGTGACGAAAACGGTAAAGCGTCCGTTTTGCATCGGACGCTTTCAGGATCACATCACCACCGTCACCACCATCTCCGCCGTCAGGGCCTCCCTTGGGAATAAATTTTTCCCTTCGGAAACTGACACAACCCCGGCCGCCATGGCCGGATTCAACGGTAATTTGTGCTTCATCGACGAATTTCACGCCTGGTATACACTGACTTTCTTCCGATCACGACCGTAGCGTTCAAAGGCCACCCTGCCATCTACTTTGGCAAACAGGGTATAGTCCTTGCCCATGCCCACGTTCTCACCGGGATAAACTTTGGTTCCCACCTGACGGACAATAATATTACCCGCCTTCACGATTTCACCACCAAAACGTTTTACGCCCCGGCGCTGACCATTACTGTCGCGACCGTTGCGGGTAGAGCCCGCCGCCTTCTTATGTGCCATCTGCAAAACTCCTTATCATTCAAACAAGTCCATACCCAAAATCAGATCAGGCCTCAATACGGTTGATGCGCAACGCGGTGTAGGGCTGACGATGGCCCTGCATCTTACGGTAACGCTTTCTCCGTTTATACTTGAATACCAGAACTTTTTTGGCCTTGTCCTGCTCCACGATGGTGGCATGAACCGCTGCACCTTCAAGCATGGGCTGGCCAATTTTCAGTGCATCTCCGATCCTGGCAAGCAGAACGGAGTTCAGCACAACTTCGGCGCCAAGCTCTCCGGCGATTTTCTCGACTCTGAGGGTTTCCCCTTCAGCGACCCGGTACTGTTTACCGCCCGTTGCAATCACAGCATACGTCATCAGATTTTCTCCTTGATCCAAAAAAATACTCAAAAGGCCCTTTTTCAAAAGAAGGGTTCCTCTGCATCGCCCTGTCCCTGTCAGGATTTTTTTTTCTGTTTCCTCTCCTTGGCCGGCGGTGCCACAGGAGATGGATCGGAAAGTATCCGGGACAAAACGGCTGGTGGAATCCCCTTTTCTTCGGACAGGGGCAGGCACCGTAAAACCTCGGCCTTGTAATGGCATTCCAGCGCCTTCTTCTTCAACCTGTAGCTCAACACCATCCAGAGAACGCCAACTCCGGAACCACAGATCACAGCCAGAATCCCCACTACCCGTACAACATCCAGCATGGCACTCCCCGCATGATCCATGAAATAAAGAATTTCATCCATGCGATAGACAAGCCCTGCCACCATACCCAGCAGAAGCAGCAAAACTAAAAAAGGAATCTGCAACAGGGAGCGCAGCCAACGTGGCCCTCCTGCCCTTATGCCTTCTGCATCCTGCTGTAACTCTCCATGTAAAAAAATATTAAAAGCGCCCACCACAAGCCCCAAGAGAAAGGTCAGGGTTACGGGTGCCAGAAAAGCCATCAAAAAATAGGTTTTCCAAGGAAAAGCGCGGGTGATATGCCCAAAGCGATCCTCTCCGACCAGTCCCAGCTGATACATCCAGCAGGCAATAAAAATACCCACTTCAATGAGAACAATGACAAAAATATAACGCTGAAAAAAAGATTTAACCTCATCACCGGTAAAGAGTCTGGCAATACCCGAAAATGCATCCCTTGGTCGGGAGTATATCTTTGAAAAACGGTCTTCCATCCCCCCCCACCCTGTCCATGACTTAACAAAGGCTGGATTTCATGCCAAAAACACCGGATATCTATACGCGATCCCACTGTCCCGGTCAATCCCTCTTTTCCAGAACCAGCCGAAAGCCCACATCCTGCCCCGACCGGCGCGGATTCCCCATAAAATCACGGGCTGCAGACCGTACACTCTCGGGCCGGGTATACCACGAGCCCCCCCGGATCGCGACAGGATCCCGTCTACCCGGCCGTAAAAATCGTTCCTCCTGATATGCGGATGCTGCATACCGGGTATTGCACCATTCCCAGACATTGCCCAGCATATCATGAAGTCCATAGGGATTCGGCAAAAAGGAGGCCACGGGGGACGTGTATACAAAACCATCCTCCACAGGCGCCACCGCCCAACCCGAAAAACGTTTTCTGGCGCTGAGATCCGCCACATTGGCGTAACGAGCCATGAATGCCAGATCCTCACCCCAAAAACGGGCGGCCCCGTTCCCCCCTCTGGCTGCATACTCCCACTCCGGCTCCGAAGGCAGACGGTATTGCCGGTGCCAGCCACTCATCCAGGCCGCCATGGCCTTTGCATCCCCCAGCGTAACATGCACTACAGGGTCTTCCTCGGTTTGGTGATGCCCTGGGTTTTTCCAGGAATACCCAGACAGGGCTTCCCACTGAGTACCGGTATATACCCATGAAAACCCCTCCCTTTCTGCATCCGTCACGTAGCCCGTTTCCGCCACAAAAATCGCAAAGGCCCTTCGGGTGACAGGGGTTTCCCCCATATAAAGCGCATTTACCTTTTGATAAATCCGGGGGCCTTCATGGGGCATACGCCCTTCCTCCCTTTCGGGACTTCCCATCCAGAAACACCCTGGAGGAAGAGATACAAACCCAAGGCCTGTCACAGGATCCACATAACGTAAAGGGCGAAAATCCACAGCCTGATCCGGACAAACTTCCACGGGCAGTCGGGGTTCAGGAAGCCCATAGAACAGGAGACCGTATACGATAAAAAGTGCAGGCAGCAGCACAGCAAGAGCCAGAAGGCGCACAATACGGGGATGGATACGCATAACACCTCCTGAAATGAACAAAAAACGGCGGATCCTGTAATGAGGAAAGACCCGCCGTTTTTTCACATCTCTAAAATAAACTTATTTGCGTCCACTGTATTCCTGATAGCCCATGGCTGCGGTGCGATACACCAGATGCGCCATCTTGGAAAAGGGCAGGTAGGCAAACAGGTGGAAAATAGCGATCAGATGGATGTAGTAGGAAAGGTAGCTCAGAAAAGCCACCCCACCCAGACGGAACATCTGCGTCGTCATACCCGTAACCGCTACCAGCAGAATGACTCCCAGAATGTACCAGTCTTTATAGGCAGACTTCTGGTCTTGTCTGGCCAGACGGTTTTTCATCATGAGGAAAATACCGAGGATGAGGGCTACACCGGAAACGTTGGCCACCCACTTGATGGGATTAAGCTGGCTGTAAGGCGTTGCCTGATGCAGAAAGTAAACCCCTACAAAAACCAGACCCGTGACCACGGCCAGACCAATGAAGGAGAAAAGTACCATCATATGGGCTGTGGCACGTTCACGGTTTTCACCACACTCGGAAAACTTCTTGTGTTTACCGATGGTGGGCAGCACCTTCCAGAGGGCCTGACCATACTCTTTCCAGTTGAAATCCGTCTTCTCGGTTTTCCCCTCAAGAACGGCATTGGCATGGATGTCGGCAATAAAGCGCTTGAGTCCCAGACCAAAGACCACCACAATGGCCAAAGCCAAGGGAACAAATACCATATCCACAAACCAACTGGAGATAAAGTTGGAGGCAGCAATGCCGGGAACAGGCAGACCGTCATGGGTGTGATACCAGAACTCCCCCCCAAAAAGACGGGCAAAGAATTCATGACCGAACACTGTCAGGAAGGCAAAAAAGGCAAAGATAGCCGCAGGCACAGCTGTCAGTATCCCCAGCTTGCTGCGGTCATTGACCATTTTACCCACAATCTTGGGCTGGGCGTATTCCATGATGGCGTAGGAACGGATAGCACCCAGCACATCACCGGGAGCAGCGCCTCTGGGGCAGAGGGTGCTGCAGTCCCCGCACTGATGGCAGAGCCAGATATCCGCACTTCCCACCAACTTATCCTTCAGACCCCAGGATGCAGCAATCATTTCCTTTCTCGGAAAAGGCTTGTTCTCCGGGGAAATGGGGCAGGCAACCGAACAGGTCGCGCACTGGAAGCATTTTTTTAAGGTATCTCCACCGAGGCCTATCACCTCGTTGATAAAGCCAAGATCCGGCTCTACCATATATTTCTGTGTCATCTGACCTACCTCCTCAAATATGCAATGGGCGGTGTGGGGTGTCCTTATCAGAAGCCCTTGAAGGGGTTCGGACCCAGTTCTTCAATTCTTGCCACAAACTTATTGATCAGCTCCGGTGCCTTGTCGAATTCGTCAATGGCCACCTCAAACTGGGCAACACGCTCATTCTCAAGACCAAGGCTGGTCAGGGTATCCCCCATCTTGCTGGAGCGGACATCCATCAGCTCAGAGCCTTTGACAAAATGGCACTGGTAATCGTCACCGTGCTTGCATCCCATCATAAAGACGCCGTCCATCCCCTGGGAAAGGGCATCCTTGATCCAGATAACGTTGACGGAACCCAGACAGCGTACGGGAATGATACGCACATCCGCATGGTAGGAAATGCGGTTCATGGCCGCCATATCCAGTGCGGGGTAAGCATCGTTTTCACAGACCAGCCCCAGAATACGCATGGGCGGCTCGGTGAAATCCATATCCGAAGGCACCCAGATGCTTTTCACCATGGAACCCACGGAGTCAATGGAGTAATCCGCAAAACCAATGATACGTTCAGGGCAGGCTCCCATGCAGGTACCGCAGCGGCGACAGCGGGTGGGGTTGGGCTTGGGCGTACCACGCTCATCATCGTCCAGTGCTCCGAAGGGGCATTCTTCCGTGCAGCGTTTGCACTGGGTGCAGCGCTGGAAAAAGAAATCCGGGAAGGTCATGTCACCGGAGCGGGGATGAACCGCCACACCCCGATTGGCGGACTCCACACACTGAATAGCCTTCAGGGCCGCACCCGCCGCATCTTCCATGGATTCTTCAATGGTCTGGCTTCTGCGGACAGCACCGGCAGCATACACACCGGTACGCTGGGTTTCGTAAGGGAAACAGATGAAATTGGAGTCTGCGTACCCGTCAAAGGTTTTGATATCCCGGAAACCGGGTCCCTGGCGGTAGGCGAGGTTAACGACAGGATCTTCCTTGGTGGCAGGAACCATGCCCGTGGCCAGAACCACAAGGTCGGCCCGGATCTGGATCTCATCCCCGAGGAGGGTGTTGCCCGCAGTCACCACAAGGCCGTCGGCACCAGGCTCCACAGCTGTAACTTCCCCCTTGGTAAGAAAAACGCCGGGATCCTGCTGCATGGACTTGTAGAAGTTCTCCTGAAGACCGGGAGTCCGCATATGCTGATAAATCACATAGGCCTTGCCGTCCGCATAATCTTCACGCACATACTTGGCCTGCTTTAAGGCCACCATGGAGGTAACGGATCCACAGTAGTCAAAATCCGCATCATCCCCATCCTTGCCGGGACTCTGGACAAAAACCACGTTTTTCGCTGGACGCCCGTCGGAGGGACGCACCACCTTACCCTCTTTGGCCATCATTTCAAACTGATGGTTGGTGATGACGTCGGCATGGCCCACACCCAGGTGTGCCCAGGCTTCGGTATCCACTTCCGCAGGCTTCCAGCCGGCAGCCAGGATGACGGCACCATACTTCACACCATTGGGATCAAAGGTCAGTACATCCGCACGCCCCTCATTGATCTGGTTGTAGATCACACGGATCTGATCCACATCCAGCGCCTTGCCATTGGCATCCACCCGCTGCTCTTCAGGAACGGCGAGGGGGACATCAAATTCAATTTTTTCACCTGGCTTTTTGAAGGTGACGGTAAAATCACCGGGCTGTCCCGCAATACGGGCCACCACAGTACCGGTTTTCACCTCAATTTTGGAAGAGGCTTCAATGGCCTTGATCTTGTCGTTCACCACAGGCGGAATCAGAGACTCAAAGGGCATGGCAACAGGCATCTGCTTGCGCATTTTTGCCGCATAGCCCCCCAGAGCGTCGTCCTTTTCCACAATGGTCACTTCATACCCAGCAGCCGCCGCATCCAGGGCTGCACTCATACCCGTGACACCGCCGCCGATCACAAGAATTTTCTTGGAGTAATTCTCCAGCTTGTAGGGTTCTGGAATGGCAATCTTTTCAATACGGGCCATCCCCATGCGGATATAGTCATCGGCCATCTGCTGGATACGATCCAGAAAATACTCGTCCGCTTTCTCATCATCGGTGACAGGCCCGGGGAACACATCCCGGCTGTGGCTCCAGACCACACCTTCACGCAGATTCACACGATCCACAACGCAACCGTCGAACTTGAAAATATCAAAGTTCACCCTGCGGGAACAGGCGGCAATGGCCAGGGCATTGGTACCATCGGCCACATCCGCCTTGATGAGATCCAGACCTTCCTGGCCACAGAGACAGGCGTGGGTCTTGCAGGCAAAACGTTTTTCCGCCACCACAGATTCCAGTTTTTCAATATTCAACATCTCACCGATGCCACATCCGGTGCAGATGTATACGCCATATTTCTTCTGCATGTTATCTGCCTCCTACCGCTTCACCAGGGTTTGAATTGCCTTGAGAGCCATACCGGTTGCATTCTGGTTACTGGAGACCACGTCCGCCGGCTTGTTGGCGCAGCCGCAGGCAAACTGTCCGCCCTTGGCGTAATCATTGACAATGAAGCCATCTTCCGTGAAGACCAGATCCGCCCTGGGCTTGGCCCCTGCAAGGCTGGGTTCCATGCCTGTGGCCAGAACAGCCAGATCCACGGCACGGCGGCTTTTTTCACCCGTTACGGCATTTTCGGCGGTCACAAGGATTTTACCATCCTCTTCGGCCACTTCCGCAACCTTGCCCTTAATGAAAAAGACCTTGGGATCCTCTTTCAGCATCTTGTAGAACTTCTCATAGCGATACCCCGGAGCCCGCAGATCAATATAATAAATATACACTTCCGTATCGGGATACTGGCTGCGGATATAGGTGGCGTGCTTCAGAGAGGCCATGCAACAGATGTAGGAGCAGTAGGGTAAATGGTTTTCATCCCTGGAACCTGCACACTGAACAAAAGCCACTGTTTCCGGAGCTTTGCCATCGGAGGGACGAACAATTTTACCTTCTGTCGGCCCCGTTTTGGAAGCCAGACGCTCCAGCATCATGTTGGTGATGATGTCGGGATAGCGGCCAAAACCCAAGTTATCGATCTTTGCCGCGTCATAGGGCTTCCACCCCGTGGCCCAGACCACAGCACCCACCACAAGATTCAGTACTTTGGGCTGCATGGAAAGATCCACAGCATTGTACTTGCAGGTTTCTGCGACCTTTGCAGCATCATTGGTGCCGATAATTTCCGGCGCAAGCACATACCGCTGGGGAAACGCCATGGCATGGGGCAAATAAGCACCCTTGGTTTTGGACATACCAAAATCAAAGGCGTTGTCAATTTCCGTGGTACAAACCTTGGCACAATCGCCGCAGCAGGTACAGTTTTCGTTGACATACCGGGGGGCCACCTTCACCTGAACGGAATAGGAACCGGGAGTACCGGTCACACTTTCCACTTCAGCCAGAGTGAGCACCTTGATCCGGGCATTGTCACGAATTCTTCTGTAATTGATTTCAAGGCCACAGGTCGGCGGACAGAGCTTGGGGAAATACTGGTTCAACTGGGCAACACGCCCCCCCAGAGAAGCCGTTTTTTCCACAATGTACACGTCATAGCCGACTTCGGCAGCTTCGAGGGCCGTGGTAAGACCGCTGATCCCCCCCCCGACAACCAGAATACTCCCGGCAGGGGCTGAATTTTCCAACGTCATGCTTTCCCTCCCTAAATTTAAGATAAAAACGCTTTTTTATAATATGTGCATCGGACGCAAGGGGTGAACACGCAGATTCTGCCTGCCCTGTGCCCAGATATCCCAAGGTTCTTCTAAAAAACCCTCGGATAATTGGGCACGTTCCCGCAAGACCGCCCGCCCCTTTTGAAGGGGTGTCTTAACAAAAACCTCCTGGCCCCGGGAATCCGGAGACCAGGAGGCAAAGGCTATCCGACTACATCACGCCCACAAGCGGATTACATCGGGATAATGCGGTGATAAGGCACTTTCTTCATGTTCCACTGGTTGGTGGCTTTGTCATAGGTAGAGTTAACAAAGCAGAACCAGTTCTCATCATCCTGACCCATGAAGTCTGTTCTGTAGTAGAATCCGGGGAAACGGGATTCTTTACGGAACATGATGTGGCGGGTGTGGGCTTCTACCGTATAAATACGGTGGAAGATTTCCCAGCAGCGCATCAGTTCATGCAGGTCGCCTGCTGCCAGGAACTCACAGTCTTCGCGCATCATCTGGAAGAGTTCCATCAGGTTCTCAAGGGAAGCCTGGTTGGTGCAGTAGTAGGAACCTACACCACCACCATATTCGTTGGTGGCTTTCATCAGGCGCATGGTCATCCCCGCAGGCTTGCAGAATTTGGGGTTGACGTCAGCCATGGTGGAGTAATCTTTGTTGGCAAACCAGGTTTTTACAGGCTTCCATACCAGATCTGCAGCTTCCTGAGCATTCATTTCAGGCTCAGGCTTGAAGTCGGCATGGTTTTTCACCCATTTTACCATCATCTTGGCAGCAATACGGCCTTCTGCATGGGATCCG
The DNA here is from genome assembly GCF_059569355.1 of Desulfobotulus sapovorans DSM 2055. Classification (NCBI taxonomy): domain Bacteria; kingdom Pseudomonadati; phylum Thermodesulfobacteriota; class Desulfobacteria; order Desulfobacterales; family Desulfobacteraceae; genus Desulfobotulus; species Desulfobotulus sapovorans. The sequence goes on from NZ_JCANVJ010000015.1 coordinate 25,718, forward strand.
GAAGAGAACTTGTGACCGGAGCAGCCGATACCGTCCGCAGCAGTGAAGAGACCTTTTACGGTGGTCATCTGGTTGTACACCACACCGTTATCGCCCCACTTGTAATCTTCGGGAACCCAGTCTTCGTTGGGACCGGAAACCCAGATACCGCAGCAGCCGGAATGGGAACCCAGCAGGTACGGTTCGGTGGGCAGAATTTCGGAATCTTTTTTCTCAGGCTCGGTGTTGGTGGCGCACCACAGGTTGGCCTGACCACAGGTCATATCCAGGAAGTCTTCCCAAGCTTCTGCTTCAAGGTGCTTGAGTTCCTTCTTGTCCATGGTCTCGCCCAGTTTCTGGAGAGCCTTGGAAGTTACCATCATGATGGGACCACGACCCTGCTTCACTTCGTTCATCAGGAGGTGGTTACGCAGACAGGTCGGGGTGATGGGGGCGGTACCGTAGGGAGCGTACTTGGCCAGTTCATCCTTGGCTGCCTGAGAAGCTGCATAGTTTTCGCCGAGAGAGTTTTCCAGATGGGCTTTGAACAGAAGGAACCAGGCACCAACGGGGCCGTAACCATCTTTGAAACGGGCAGGCGTGAAGCGGTTTTCCATCATGGAAAGCTCAGCACCGGCACGAAGCGCCATGGTGTAGGTGGAGCCGGCATTCCATACGGGATACCAGGCACGGCCTTTACCTTCACCCACGGAACGGGGCTGGTAAATGTTAACCGCACCACCACAGGCAACCATCATGGTATTGCACTTGATGTAGTATACTTTGTTCTCACGGGTGGAGAAACCGACGGCACCGGCAATGCGGTTGGGTTCATTCTTGTCGCGGAGCAGTTCCACGATGAATACGCGCTCAATGATGTTTTCTTCACCGAGGGCTTTTTTAGCAGCTTCAGCAACGATCCGCTTGTAGGATTCACCGTTGATCATGATCTGCCATTTACCGGTACGTACAGGCTTGGCACCATCTTTAAGAAGGCCCAGCTTCAGACCTTTTTTACCATCAACGTTCTTGTTATCCGCATCTTTTTTCCAAATGGGCAGACCCCATTCTTCAAACAGATGAACGGAATCATCCACGTGACGGCCCAGGTTGAAGATAAGGTCTTCACGCACAATACCCATCAGGTCGTTGCGAACCATGCGGACATAGTCATCAACTTTGTTGTCACCGATGTAAGTATTGATGGCGGAAAGGCCCTGTGCTACAGCACCGGAGCGCTCCATGGCAGCTTTATCCACCAGAAGAATCTTGGTACCTTCGTCGGCCCACTTTTTGATTTCAAAAGCGGTACCACATGCAGCCATACCACCACCAACGATCAGGATATCCACTTCCTTCTCGATGATTTCAGGATTTTCAACGCATTTCAGTTCGCCATGCGGCTGATTCGGCAATGCCATTGTATAGCCTCCCTAAACGTTTCTAGTTAAGGAATGATGTTTAAATTGGACAAAAACCCCAGTCAAAAGATCAGGATTTCCATACGGGGGGCGCTACGGGAGTAGCCTGCTTGAATCCAGCCTCTTCTTCAGTGAAAAGGAATTCAGTATTCAGGTCTTTACCCTTGGCACCATCGTATGCATTGGCAGTACCTTCAGCCGTGGTACGAATGGGGAACTTGAAGCGCTTGATAACGCCGTTGCGGAACTTACAGGTCCACATAATGTCTTCGGTACCCATCATGGGGACAAGGTCGGAACCCATGGGAACGAAGTCAGAGTAGCCACGAACACCGATAGCCTGGTTCGGGCAAATTTTGATGCAGGAGAAGCACTCCCAGCATGCATCCGGCTCCTGATTGTAGGCCTTCATGGCGTTGGGATCCAGCACCATAAGGTCGTTGGGGCAGATGTACATGCAAGCAGTCTTTTCTCCGCCTTTGCATCCGTCACATTTTTCTGCGATTACAAAGCTTGGCATTTACAATACCTCCCTAAGTTGTACGTTGAACCAAACTCCTGACGATAAACAATCCGGCCGATGCACACACCGCACCGGAGACCAAGAACCCTATAAAACAAGCAACATGCCATCCTGGCGAGAGTCATACGGCAAAAATCCGATATGAGCTTCTTCAAATGAACAGCATGTCAGCACACATCCTCAGCAAAAGCACTTTCTGCCCCGAGCCGAAAAACCATGATTTTTCAGCACATTAATCTAAAAACACAATTTTTTACTTTGATATCAATGAGATACCCTCAGACCAATTGAACAGCGACGTTAACACCGGCCCAGTAGATTTGTCAAGGATTTTCTCCCTGAGACTTTCTTCAACTTTTCTTTTTCCCAAAAAAAAAGAGGAAAAATACAATATCATCGGCTTATAAAATCTAAAAACACCATATGTTGCCAACACCACCCGCACCACCAGAACAGTGTTTCCGGGTCAAACTTCTTTTTGGATTGACATCCGCCCCACAGATGGTACCCCTTCTGAATTCGCAGCATATCGCGAAAACCATACTTTTTTTGTCTTAACTAAAAAAACAAGACACTGGATACCTCGCCGGCAGCCCCGCATCCCAACCCATAACCCGCAAGGAAAAAACGTGGATACCTTACCCGAAGAAACCCTGCAAACCCTTTCCCAGGATCAGCCCTTCTGCTTTGAATGTCACAGGGAGCGGGCCTGCTTCAACCATTGCTGCCACGACATGTGCCAGTTCCTCTACCCCTACGACATCCTTCGCCTCAAAAAACGGCTTAAAATGAACAGTGCCGACTTTCTCACTGCCTACTGCATCCTATATGATGGTGAAAGCAGCGGCCTGCCCGTGGTATCCTTTAAACTGGATCCGAATCGGGAACAGGCCTGCCCTTTCCTTACGGAATCCGGCTGCCACGTATATGATGACAGACCCGCATCCTGCCGTATTTTCCCTCTGGCCCGGGGACTGGTGCGGAATCGGGCCACGGGCAGAATCCAGGCCCACTACGCCCGCATTCCCGACCCCTCATGCCAGGGATTTGCTTCCGAAAAAACCCAGACCCTGAAAGACTGGCTCACGGATCAGGATCTCCACCGCTACAACCATATGAACGATGCCATGATGATGCTGATCAGTCTCAAAAACCGACTCCTCCCCGGCCCCCTTCAGCCACACGAAAAGGAAATTTTCATCACCGGATGCTATGATTTAGATGGATTTGACAGGAAGATTTATGCATCGGGACAACTGACAGGACTCTTTCCGGAAGAACGCCTCCTCTCCGCTGAAACGCATGACGAAGAGCGCCTCCTCCTCGCCCTGGACTGGGTACGCCACAGAATTTTTGGAAAAGCTGTATAAGGAGAGCAACATGCCCCTGCAAGGAAAGGTGGCCCTGGTTCCAGGATCTGTCCGGGGTATCGGAAAGGCCATCGCCCTCGATCTGGCCCGTTCGGGGGCGTGCCTGGCCCTTACCCGCATGGACTGGCCTGAAGATTTTGCAGAGATGGAAAGGGATATTGCCGCAAGCGGCGTCCCTTTCCGGATTTTTGACGTGGATCTGCGCAATACCGAAGCCATCCCGGAACTGATCCGGAAAATCATCTCCCATTTTGGCCGCCTGGACATTCTCATCAATAACATGGAACGGGGCGGCATGCCCATTGTACACGGAAAATATTCTCAGGAGCAGTGGGATCTGGAACAGGAAACCACCCTAAGGGCCAAGCAGTGGCTGGCCGAATCCACCCTTCCCCATCTCAAGGCCTCAGGAGAAGGCTGCCTCGTCAACATTTCCTCCATCGCCGCCCTCACAGGACGCTCCGGCCCGGTGGGGCTGCTTTTCAATGAGGGCTATGCTGCAGCCAACCGGGGCATCTCCATCCTCACGGAAACCTGGGCCCGCCTCGGCGCCCCGGAGGTTCGGGTCAATGAGCTGATGCTGGGCCTTATAGAAACCCGCCACGGCCCTCATACCCGGGGATGGGGGCTGCTCAGCGAAGATCAAAAAAAGGCTCTCACAGACCACACCCTTATGGGGCGGATCGGCCTTGTGGAGGATGTGGTGCGCGCCGTTCGCTTTCTTGTCCTGGAAGCCCCCTATATGACGGGCTGCACTCTGCGTCTGGATGGCGGTTATGTACTGGGAGGGGAAAAAGTCCCTCCCATGCCCTCCGGGGTGGTATAGCCTTATTTTTTCAGCTGCATACTGGATACGCCAACCCCCCAGATACTGTGACGTATCCAGTCAAAACCAAAACGGAGAAGGGCTACATCATCCTTCTTCAGCTTCCTTTTCAGATCCGGATGCACTTTATAGCGCTGGAAAAAACTGGATTCAAAAAGAAATTTCCGAAAACTGACCACGTGATAGGCAGCCATGAAGGCCATCTTTCCCCTTTTCCCGTAAAAACCTTCCAGCCCCCAGGGATCCCGGGAAAACAACGCCCGAACCACTCCCCATTCCCGGGTCATCTGGTTGTGACGTTTGGCATCCTGATCCTGAGCCCAGGCCTCCAGACTCCAGATTTTCTCCTCCTTCTGGCCCATACAGAACTCCGGAGGCCGAAAAAAAGCCACCGTTTCCACCACAGAACCGTCCGGTTTCAGGACAGTCCCCTGCTCAATGGGAAAGGTTCGACAGGTATCCGGCCTGTCCACATACACGGAACACCCCGCATCCGTCAGAAAAGGACAGGTCTTTTCCGCATTTTCCGCCATACGCAGCAGGACTTCGGGGAAATACTCTCCCTTACGCATCACCACATCCGTGTGGCGCTCCATGAAATCCTCGGAAGAAAGCTTCAGGGCCTTGCACAACCGCAGCACATCATAAGGATAAAGGTAAAGATTCAAATTCCGACAGCAGAGGTTAAAGCAGGAAACCCCCTCATGGCAACGGAAGGCAAAATGTTCCCCTGGCAGAATCCGCTTTCCCGGCAACGTCTCCAGGGCTTCCACGTCCAGATGCTTCATCCCTTTTCCTCCCTCCCCACATCGGGCATGGGTAGCCCCAACATTTCAGCAATGCTCAGGCGGATCCGTCCGTCAAATCCAGATTTTTTCCGCAGATCCTGCTCCAGCAGGGCCAGCTCCCGATAGTGGGGGGTACGATCCAGGCAAGGGGAATCCACCCCATCCCCAAACACCTCACACCCCGGCCCCGTGACCTCACCACTTCTGCCCAGCATCTTCCAGGGCACTCCGTGAAGTCGGCAGATCATGGGCCTCTGGGCATAGACCCGACAACGCCCCTCCACATTCAAAGGACAGAGTCCCCGAAAAGGGATGGCATTTCCTTCAGCATCATGACTCTTCATGGACTGATACCAAGCCTCGGCCCTTTCCTCCATACGCCGTCGCTCTTCTTCCGGGAGGACGGAAAACCCCTTCAGAAGATACAGCACCTCCACAAGGGTATAATGATAAAAACGCGTCTCGCAGCAGTTATCCTGACATCCGCGACAGGTAAAGAGCGCCTTTTCCGCCACAAGCCCGTACGCCCTGTCCATATTTTCATACAGTCCTGCAATTCTGGAAAAAAAAGAAGCCAGCACCTCCGGTGCAAGCCCCGTCTCCAAACCTTCCATTTTTCCGAAACTCCTCTCTCTGCAAGCCCCCTCTTCCCCTTCAAAACTGGGGAAAGGGCATAAAGGTTCTGTGGTAAAGGTTCAGCGCATAGCGATCCGTCATGCTGGCAATGGCATCACAAACCACCTGCTCCCGCACATCCCTGTCCGGATCAAAGGGAGGCAGCTCCATACGCTTCAACTCCACTTCCAATCCCCTGATATCGTCCATAAAATAGGCAAAAAGCTCTTCAAGAATTTTCTTGGCCTTCACAAATTCATTGTGTACCTTGGGAGAGCGGTACACATTCTCAAAAAGAAATTGTCGCAGCTCCGCCATGGTGTCGTATACGACAGAACTCATGCGCAGACAGAAAACACCACCCTCCATGCTGCTGTTAAAAACAATATCCCGAATCATGGTAGTCCCCCGTGCGGAATGGGTTTCCCCAAGAATCTTCCGGCAGGATTCGGGAATCTGACTGCGCTCAATGACGCCGCTGCGCACGGCATCGTCCAGATCATGGTTAAGATAGGCAATGATATCCGCAATACGCACCACCTGCCCTTCCACTGTCACAGCTTTCTCACCGGGTTCCGTGGGAATAATATTACCAAAACCCTTTGAATGTTTCAGAATACCATCACGAACCTCGAAGGTAAGGTTCAACCCTTCCCCCCGTTTTTCTAAAAGATCCACCACTCGGAGACTCTGGGCCGCATGGGAAAAATGCCTGGAATAAATTTCCTTGAGTACCGTCTCGCCGGAATGTCCGAATGGGGTATGTCCCAGATCATGCCCCAAAGCCACAGCCTCCGTCAGATCTTCGTTCAGACGTAAGGCTCGGGCAATGGTTCTTGCCACCTCCGCCACCTCCAGAGTATGGGTCAGGCGGGTTCTGTAATAATCTCCCAAAGGAGAAAGAAAAACCTGGGTTTTGTGCTTCAACCGACGAAAACCGCTTGAAAAAACAATGCGATCCCTATCCTGCTGAAAAACCGTCCGGATAGGACAAAAGTCCTCTGGACGCCTCCGCCCTCTGGACGCCGCAGCACGGCATCCATAAGCTGCAATAAACCCTGCTTCCCGCCTCTCAAAATCTTCCCGTATCGACATGCGTTGCCTGCCTGCTGCAATTTCGGTATACTCTTCAACCATGATCCAGTTTCAGCGGGTTCCATCCTATGCACAAGACACCCCGCCTTGTAAAGGGCGGACACCACTTTTACGATGAGGGGAATCATGGGCGGACACCATCTTATCCTTGGACAGATGCAGGATATTCTCAGCGGAACAATCATCGCGGACACCCATGACAACCGCTATCGCCAGAAAATAGCCGCCCTGCTTCTCACACTGGGGTATGATGCAGAAGAAATTACATCCAACATCCCCCTGGTTCTGAAATGTGACACAAAGAGGGCGGAAATCCGCCTGGACTTTCTGGTTCAACCCAAGGGTAAAGCCTCCCTCCTCATCCGATACGGACCTGGTTCCCTGGTCACCCGCCGCACTCCGGCACGTGCCGCAGCCCTTCTCATGAGCGCCCCCCTTTTTGTGGTCACCAACGGTGAAGATGCTGAAATCCTGGAAACCAGAAGCGGTGTCCTCCTGACACAGGGACTCGAAAGGATTCCTGGCCCTGCCATACTGAATGAGGCATCCCTCTTACAGGAACCCCTGAATCCCGTTCTGGAAGATCGCTGCCACCGGATTCTCTATGCCTTTGAGGTCAACGACGCCTGTCCCTGCGACGACGCCGTCTGTCACCTGAACCCGGAGACCTGACATGCACCACGATCATGTTTTTATGGGCCAGGCCCTGAAACTTGCCGAAGAAGCCCTCTGGGAAGGAGAATTTCCCGTAGGCTGTGTTGTAACCCTGAACGATCAGATCCTCGTGCAGTCCCGCAGACAGGACTCCAGAGGCAGACGGCCCAGTGAGATTCATCATGCCGAAATCCTGGCTCTGAGGGAACTGGAAACCCGTCTTGACCGGAAAGAACGTCAGCTCACGACCCTCTACGTCACCCTGGAACCCTGCCTGATGTGCTATGCCGCCATTCTTCTGTCCGGTATCGGCAGACTGGTCTGGGCCTATGAAGATGCCATGGGCGGCGGCACCACCTGCAACCTTGCTGGCCTCCCCCCCCTCTACGCCCACAGCACCCTTGAAATCCGTCCCCGCTTCCGGAGGGAGGAAAGCCTGACACTTTTCCGTACCTATTTCAGGGATCCGTCCCAAAGCTATTGGCAGGGCAGCCTTCTGGCCAGCTATACCCTCCTGACGGAATAAAAATGCCTATACCCTTTTTCCTTTCATGATGTTTATTGCACACAGTGATTATTTACTTGCACAGCCATGGAAGATGATCTATATATTCACGCTGACCAACATGAACCGATCACTTTCCCATCCGAAGTGATTTCAACGGATAACGCGCAGCACGAGGAGGTCCGGTATAATTACCAACGGACGTCAGCCGGGACCCGAGTCCCCGCAACAAAGCCAGAGCCGTACCAGAATAAACCGCAACATCCGGGCAAAGGAAGTTCGGGTGATTGATCCCGACGGAGAACAACTGGGCATAATGCCCGTTCCCAAAGCCCTTGACATTGCAGCAGGCCTGGCCCTGGATCTGGTAGAGGTGTCCCCCCAGGCCAAGCCTCCTGTGTGCAAGATCATGGATTATGGCCGGTTCAAATATGAACTGACCAAAAAACAGCAGGAAGCCCGTAAAAAGCAGACGGTGGTACAGCTCAAAGAAGTCAAGGTGCGCCCCAAGACCGGCGATCACGATCTGGAAACCAAGCTCAAGAATATCCGGAAATTCATTGAAAAACGAAACAAGGTGAAGGTCACCGTCATGTTCCGGGGCCGTGAAATCACCATGAGTGACCGGGGTCGCAGCGTTCTTGAAAGCATCATCGCCCAGGTGGAAGACATCGCTGTTGCCGAGTCCACACCCAAGTTTGAAGGGCGAACCATGATGATGATTCTAGTACCCAAAGCCTGACCTTTTGCTTTTCAGACCAGATGGCGTTTATTTTTCTGGCGCATGTCTTCATGCGCCAGTATTTTTGTTTTTTTAAAGCCCCGGGAATTGTTTGCAGCGCAATCCCCGGACAGAGATCGACAATTCTCATCAAGGATGGCAAAAAGGAGGCCGTTTCATGCCAAAAATGAAAACCAACCGGGCCGCAGCCAAGCGCTTTACCCGCACTGGCTCCGGTAAATTTAAAATCCGGAAGGCCAATTCCAGTCACATTCTGACCAAAAAAACCCGTAAAAGAAAACGGAATCTGCGTCAGGGTCAGATTGCTGACAAGACCAATCAGTCTCAGCTTCTCCGGCTCATGCCCTACGCATAAGCCTCTGTCTCCGGCTTGTCCTTTGTGCTGACAGCCAGCACTCCGCTCCGAACCTCGTTATTACAAGGGTCGCCATGGCCCTGTCCTCCGGGGTGCCCCTGAATCCGGAACGCGGTGGAAAAACCGGTTTTTTATTCTTTTTTTGAGGAGATCCACCCATGCGCATCAAAAGAGGCTTCAAAGCCAGACACAGACGTAAAAAAGTTCTCGCGCTCGCCAAAGGTTTCCGTGGTGGTCGCAGCAAACTCTTCCGCACAGCCGCAGACTCCGTGGACAAGGCCCTGATGTATGCCTTCCGCGACCGCCGCCAGAAAAAACGGGATTTCCGCCGTCTCTGGATTGCCCGTATCAACGCCGCCTCCCGGATGAACGGACTTTCCTACAGCCGGCTGATTCACGGCCTCAAAATGGCCGACATCGATCTGGATCGCAAGGTTCTGGCGGAACTTGCCATTTCCGATCCCGAGGGTTTTGCCATCATCGCCAAAACCGCCTCCGACAAGCTGCAGGCTTAACGCCATGACGTCCCGGCTTCGGGTCGTTTTTTTATTGATGACCGTATGACCGGTCGCACAGAAAGCCGGAACCTCCGCCCCTTCCGGGTACGGGAGTTCCGGCTTTTTTTAACTGCTTCCCCAAAGCGACCAGAAACCCCAACCCACCGATACAGGGCATACGACGTGGAAACCAGCATCGAACAACTGAAAGAAGAGGCCTTGACCACCCTTGCAGGCATAGAAGATGCCGGGGAACTCCAGGCCCTCAGCGTGCGTTATCTGGGCAAAAAAGGCCTACTGACCCAGCACATGCGCACCATGGCCTCCCTTCCTCCCGAAGAGCGCCCCGCCTTTGGCCAGCGGATCAATGCGGCAAAGGAGACCCTTGAGCAGGCCCTTTCCGAAAAGAAAGCCCTTCTGGAGGCAGCTGCCGCAGATCAGGCGGCAGATGTGGACATCACCCTCCCGGGTCGCCCGGTACCCACAGGTACACTGCACCCCCTGAACCGCATCCGCAGGGAAATTTCCGATATCTTCAGCCGCTTAGGCTTCGAAATCTCCGAAGGCCCGGAAGTGGAGCTGGACTGGTACAATTTCGAGGCCCTCAATATCCCGCCCCACCATCCGGCAAGGGACATGCAGGACACCTTCTATGTTTCCGAAAAGGTGGTGCTGCGCACCCACACATCGCCCATACAGATCCGCTTCATGGAAAGCCATACCCCTCCCATCCGCATCATTGCACCAGGCCGGGTTTACCGCTGTGATTCGGATATCACCCACACCCCCATGTTTCACCAGATTGAGGGGCTGCTTGTGGATGAAAAGGCCAGCTTCGGAGATCTCAAGGGTATTCTCACCGCCTTTATCCATGCCCTTTTTGACAAAGATACCAGCCTGCGTTTCCGACCAAGCTTTTTCCCCTTTACGGAACCCAGCGCAGAGGTGGATATCCGCTGCGTCATGTGCAAGGGAAAAGGCTGCCGCATCTGCTCCCAGACCGGCTGGCTGGAGGTTCTGGGCTGCGGCATGATACATCCCGTACTCTTTGAAAACACAGGCATTGATCCGGAACATTACCGGGGATTCGCCTTTGGCATGGGGGTGGAGCGTCTGACTATGCTCAAGTACGGCATCGACGATCTCCGGAAGTTCTTTGAAAACGATATCCGATTCCTGGAGCAGTTCTAGTCATGAAACTCAGTCTCAACTGGCTTAAAAGCCTGATACCCGTATCCATGACACCGGATGCCCTTTCCCACGCCCTGACCATGGCTGGCCTGGAAGTGGAAGCCGTGGAGCGCCCCTTTGCCCACCTTGAGGGTATCCGCGTGGGACGTATTTTTGACATTGCCCCTCATCCCAATGCGGACAAGCTGCAAACCTGCAAGGTGGATACGGGAGACACCATCCTCCATGTTGTCTGTGGTGCGCCCAATATTGCAAACGGCATGCTGGCCCCTCTGGCCATAGCCGGCACCACCATGCCCGACGGCTCAGTTCTCAAAAAGGGTAAAATCCGGGGAGAACTCTCCGAAGGCATGCTCTGTAGTGCCAGAGAGCTGAATCTGGATCAGGATCATTCCGGTATTCTGGCCCTGCCTCCCGATACCCCCACAGGTATGCCCCTGGACAAGGCCCTGGATATGGACGATATGGTCTTCACCATCGGACTCACCCCCAACAGGGTGGACTGTGCCAGCGTGATGGGCCTTGCACGGGAAGTGGCCGCCTTTGGCGATACGGTCTTCCAGGCCCCGGCCGTCCAAATGCCCGAAGCCGACCCCGCACTGGGAAGCATGGCGGATCATACCCGCGTGACCGTTGAGGACAGCCAGAGCTGTCCCCGCTATGCAGCCCGCCTGCTTGTGGACATCACCGTAGGGCCTTCCCCTGCATGGATGAAAAACCGCCTCATCGCCGCAGGCCTCCGGCCCATCAACAATATTGTGGACGTCACCAACTTTGTCATGCTGGAAACGGGCCAGCCCCTCCACGCCTTTGATTTTGATACCCTGGCCGAAAATCGTATCCTGGTACGCAGAGCCAAGGAAGGGGAGACCTTCATCACCCTGGACGAGAAAGAACGCAAGCTGGACGCGGACATGCTGATGATCTGTGACGGTGAAAAACCCGTTGCCATCGCCGGTGTCATGGGCGGCCTGCATTCCGGAGTAACGGAAAGCACACGAAGAGTACTCATCGAAAGCGCCTGCTTTGATCCCCCCTCCATCCGCAGAACGGCCAAAATCCTGGGACTTTCCACCGATTCCTCCTACCGCTTCGAACGCGGCGTGGATCCCCTGGGAACCCTCTATGCCCTGAACCGCGCCGCAAGCCTCATGCTGGAAGTGGGGGGGGGCAGGCGGGTGGAGGATCTCATTGATGTACACCCTTCCCCTCCTGTACCCCGCAGGGTTACCGTCAGCACAGATTTCATCAACCAGCGTATCGGACTCAGCCTGACCGCAGAAGCCATGGTCTCCCTTTTGCAAAAAGTGGGATTCATGGTCACAGCAGAAGGAGAGATCCTCTCGGTGGAGGTTCCCCCTTTCCGGGTGGATGTCTCCCGAAAAGAAGATATTTCCGAAGAAGTGGCAAGACTTTTCGGATACGACAATATTCCCGTCACCTTTCCGGAAATGCCTGCTGAAACCCGCTTTGACCCCCCGAGCATCCGCTTCCGTCGCCTGCTCCAGGATCAGGTCTGCGGCCTGGGGTTCCACGAGGTGATCACCTACAGCTTTGTAGCCAAAGACAGCGCGGACAAGATGCGTCTTTCCGGGCACCATACCCTGCGGTCTGTCGTAAGCCTGCAAAACCCCATATCCGAAGACCTTGCTGTGATGCGTACCAGTCTCGTTCCCGGTATGCTGACCACCCTGGCCCGCAACATCGCCCAGCAGGAAAAAAATCTGAAGATTTTTGAGATTGCAACCACCTTTACCCCCCTTGAAGGTCATGACCTGCCCGAGGAGAAAGAACTGCTGGCTCTGGCATGGACAGGAAACCGCAGTACGACAGGCTGGCATACCCGCCCTGCCCCCTGTGATTTCTTTGACCTCAAAGGAGCCCTGGAAGCCCTGCTGGAAAACCTTAAAATTCCCCCTGCGTGCTACGCGACTCCCAAAGACCCGGCGCGCTTCCCCTGGTTCCGAAAGGGTGCCTCAGCCTGCATCACCGTTAAAGAAAATCCCATCGGTCATATTTACGAAGTACATCCGGAAACCTGCCGCCTCTTTGACATCAAGCAGGCCGTTTTCATGGCCGAGCTGGATCTGAAGGCTCTGTTGAATAGCCAGGAACCCCTCCAGCTCTCCAGAGAAATTCCAAGATACCCGGCCACGCTCAGGGATCTTACCCTGATTCTGAACACAGAAATAGCCGCTGGGGATATTCTGACCGAAGTAGAAAAGGACAGACCTGCCATCCTGGAATCCTTAAGCGTCCACGACCTCTACCAGGGCGACAGAATTCCCAAAGGCAAAAAAAGCCTGACCCTGCGCATGGTCTACCGCTCCCCCAGCGAAACCCTTGCAGACAAAAAGGTCAATAAAGTTCAGGAAAAAATTACGGAAAACCTCCTGAAATGTTTTGACGCCACCCTGCCCGCCTGAGACAAAAGCCCCTGTCCGGTATCGGCCAGGGGCTTCTTCCACGCTTTCCGGCAAAAGGCCGAATCCCTTACCCGTGAAAGCAGCCTTGACAAACCTGTAAAAATAGCCTAATTGGTATGTCTGGCATTTTCCAGAGTTGCATCCGTATTTCAGGACATTGCACACTGCCATGCCAACAGTACCGGAATCGCCACGGAAAACGGGCCACTGCCCGTTTTTTCTTTATGCAATTCCGGTCTTCCTTTTGTCCTTGGAGGAAAAAGCTTGCAAACGGAAAAACACAGCCTGATCCATCGTATTCAGGATCTTGCCCTGCCCCTTTCAGAAAACCTGGGTCTGGAGCTTGTCCTTGTTGAATTTGTCAATGAAAACGGACGACAGATACTGCGCCTTCTTATGGACAAGGAAGGAGGCATCACCATTGATGACTGCGCCCGTTTTGCAAAGGAATTCGCTTATCTCCTGGATGTACATATTAATATTCCGGGACAGTACAGCCTTGAAGTTTCATCTCCCGGCATCAATCGCCCCCTTGTCAACCCCCAGGATTTCGAACGTTTCTCCGGGGAAGTGGTAAAAATCAAGACCCGCACCTCCATGAATGGACAACGCAACTACAAGGGCGAACTGCTGGGCATCACCAACGGCCTGGTAACCCTCAAGCTTACCGAAACAACCGTTGCCATTCCCTATGGGGAAATCCACTCGGCGCGGATCTGCCGGGACTAAGGGAGAGCATATTATGCTGTTTAGCGATATCAAAAGGGTTATTGAACAGGTCAGTCGGGACAAGGGAATTCCCATGGAAACCCTGATCCATACCCTGGAAGAAGCCCTGGAGTCCGCCGCCAAAAAAAAACTGGGATCCCACATTGATGTGGAGGCTCAGTACAATGCCGAACTGGGCGAAATAGAAGTCTTCCAGTTCCGGGAGGTAGTGGCGGAAGTAAGCCAACCCGATTTTCAGATTCCCCTGGAAGAAGGACGCAAGCTGGATCCGGACTGTGAAATCGGAGACTCTCTGGGTACCAAACTGGATACGGCAAGTTTCGGTCGTATCGCTGCGCAGTCCGCCAAACAGGTCATTATCCAGAAAGTCAAGGATGCGGAACGCAATGCGGTTTACGACGGCTTTATCGACCGCAAGGGAGAAATCATCAACGGCATTGTTCAGCGTGTAGACCGGGGGGATATTCTTGTCAATCTCGGGCAGACCGAAGCCCTCCTCCCGGCACGGGAACAGATTCCAAGGGAAAGCTACCGCAGGGGCGACCGTATCCGGGCCAGCATCATGAAGGTCATGCAGGACAGCCGTGGCCCCCAGATTGTTCTTTCCAGAACCCATCCCCAGTTTCTCATTGCCCTTTTCCGCAGTGAAGTCCCCGAAGTGGCAGAAGGTACGGTTTCCATTGAAGCCGCTGCACGGGAACCCGGTATCCGGGCCAAGATCGCCGTATCCTCTCAGGATTCCGGCGTGGATCCCGTAGGTGCCTGCGTGGGAATGAAGGGATCCCGGGTACAGGCTGTTGTGCAGGAACTCCGCGGCGAAAAAATCGACATCATCCCCTGGAATCCGGATGCAGCACGTTTTGTCTGCAATGCCCTTGCACCTGCTGAAATTCTGCGGGTTGTGATTGACGAGGACAACCGGGCCATGGAGGTTATTGTACCCGATGAATTTCTGTCCATTGCCATTGGGAAAAAAGGACAGAATGTACGTCTGGCCTCAAGGCTTACAGGCTGGCATCTGGATGTGAAAAGTGAGGCCTCCTACAGTCAGGCTATGAAGGAGGGGTATGCCGCCCTCATGGGAATTCCCGGAGTGGGCATGACCCTGGCGGAAACCCTGTATGGCGCAGGTTTTTCTTCAGTTCGGGATGTGGCCCATGCCCAGCTGGAAGATCTGCTGGATATTGAAGGGTTGGACGAAGAGCTGGCAAAAAGCATCATTGCTTCGGCCATTGCGTCCAGAGCACAGAAAAAAAACAAAGACAAATCTGACGCTGAAACCTCTGTTTCTCTCGAAGAAGATCCGGGAGACACGGACAGAGAAATGGCGGAGATACCTGTAATGGAAGAAAACCGGAAGGTCCCCGCAGACGAAGCGGCGACACCGGAATCGGAAAACGAATAATTCCGGACCGGGAAAACCGCGGTAATTCGGAAGCTTCAGAGGCAAAAACCTCTGCTACCGGTGAGAAGGGGGATATGGATGGGACGAATCAGAGTGTATGAGCTGGCCAAAGAATTAAATATGACCAATAAGGCGATCCTCGACAAAATCGCAAAAATGGATGGCGTCGAAGTTCGGAGCCACATGAGTGCCCTGGAAGACGGTGAAATCGAAGCCATCAGGCGTTTTGTACTTGGAAAAGACACGGAAGAAGAAAACAGCCGGGTTCAGCCCTCCGTCGTCCGTCGGCGCAGACGCCGTTCCGGTCGTTCCGGCAATGCGAATGCGCCAGCCCAGGCGGCTGCGGGGACACCGGCCCCTCCCCTTGCAGATCCGGGTCATTCTCCAGCAGAAGCTGCAGAAAAAAAAGAAACCCAACTGCCCGGAGCCGAAAACGATGGCACCAGACCTTCCCACCGCTCTCCCAAACCCCCCAGGGGTAACGGGGCTGCCAAAATTATTTTCCGGCCCCCGGAGACACCGGTATCCCCTCCCCCTGTTGCCCCGGAGATCAACGTGATCGCCCCTGAGGCCCTTGCCATGGAAACAGAAAAAACGGTCTCCTCCCCTGTACTTTCTCCGGATACGGAAAAACATGTTGGGACAGAGGGAGAAAAAGGACAAAACGCAGAGCAGGTAACGGAGCCGGATAAAAAAGGGCCGGAAGGTGTCATCTCTGCGGAAAAAACCGAAGAGAACGACGAAGCCGCCCGTGCGGCCCGAAATAAAAAGAAAAAAAATACGGCCGCCAAAATCATCAAACGCATTGATCCTGCTGTACTGCAACAGATGAAATCGGATCGCAGCCCCTCCAAGCCTTCGGGCCGTCCTCCTGTGGTCACCCCCACAACGACAACGGTACCCGTCGCACCGGTCAGCGTTGAACCGGATCCCCTGGAAGCGCTCCTGATGCCGGAAAAAACCCCTTCAGACACCCCCTCCAGCGGCAGCCGCAAGAAAAAAGGGAAAGACAGCCTTTCCAAAGATCTTGTCGAATCCCGTGAAGAAGAGGGAGATCGCAGGGGCAAGAAAAAAGGCCGCAAGCGCTCCGTTGTGGAGGGGGATGCCCTCTATGGCAAGGGTAAGAAGGGCAAAAAAGGTAAAAAACAGGAAGCACACCAGAAAACCCAGATCACTGTGCCAAAGGCCATCAAACGCCGCATCAAGGTGGATGAAACCATCATTCTTGCAGAACTGGCCAAGCGTATGGGGATCAAATCCAGCCTCATGATCCAAAAACTCATGATGATGGGGGTCATGGCCACCGTCAACCAGACCATTGATTATGATACCGCTGTACTGGTGGCAACGGAATTCGGTTTTGAGGTGGAACGGGCTTCGTTTGAGGAGGAACACATCCTCCAGGCCCATGAGGACAGACCCGAAGAACTCATCACCCGTGCGCCCGTTGTGACGGTTATGGGTCATGTTGACCATGGTAAAACCTCGCTGCTGGACACCATCCGGAAAACCCAGGTGGTTACAGGGGAAGCCGGCGGGATCACCCAGCACATCGGTGCTTATTCCGTGGAAACGGATCGGGGCCGCATTACCTTCCTTGACACCCCCGGTCATGAAGCCTTTACGGCCATGCGTTCCAGAGGAGCCAAGGTAACGGATATTGTCATCCTGGTGGTGGCTGCGGATGATGGCGTTATGCCCCAGACCGTGGAAGCCATCAACCATGCCAAGGCGGCTGATGTTCCCATCATTGTGGCCGTCAATAAAATGGATAAACCCGGTGCCGAACCCGATCGTGTCAAGCGGGAGCTTTCAGAAAAGGGCGTTCTTGCCGAAGACTGGGGGGGGGACACCATCTTCACCTATGTTTCCGCCAAGGAAAATATGGGGATTGACACCCTTCTGGAAATGGTGCTCCTCCAGGCCGAAGTACTCGACCTGAGGGCCAATCCGGATAAAAAGGCCCTGGGCCATGTGGTGGAAGCCAAACTGGATACGGGTCGTGGCCCTGTGGCCACCGTACTGATCCAGGAAGGAACCCTGAAAACCGGGGATGCGGTGGTCTGCGGTATTCACCACGGTAAAATCCGGGCAATGATCAACGACAAGGGCAGCGCACTCTCCGTGGCCGGGCCGTCCATACCCGTCGAAATTCTGGGGCTTTCCGGTGTTCCCGAAGCCGGGGATGAGCTTGTGGCTCTGAAGGATGAAAAGGACGCAAGGCAGGTTTCCCAGCACAGATCCCAGAAACAGCGGGCCAAGGAACTGGCCAAAACCAGCCGTATGAGCCTTGAAAAACTCTTTGAGCAGATGGAAGAGGGAGAAGCCAAAGAGCTGAACCTCATCCTCAAGGCTGACGTTCAGGGATCCATTGAAGCCCTCCGGGATTCGCTGGCCAAGCTGTCTTCCCAGGAGGTCAAGATCCGCATCATCCATGCCGCCACAGGCACGGTGACAGAATCCGACATCTCTCTCGCTGCGGTGTCCAATGCCATCATCCTTGGCTTCAACGTCCGTCCTGGTGCCAAGGTACACGACATGGCCAAGGAAGAAAACGTGGACATGCGCTTCTATGATATCATCTACAATGCCCTCAAGGATATCCAGAACGCCATGGTGGGTATGATGGCTTCCACCTTTGAGGAAAAAGTACTGGGCAGGGCCGAAGTCCGCCAGACCTTTGTCATTCCCAAGGTGGGCACCATTGCAGGCTGCTTCATCACCGACGGTACGGTCTTCAGAAACCAGAAGGTACGCCTGCTCCGGGATGGTGTCATCCTCTATGACGGTCGCATGTCTTCCCTCAAGCGTTTCAAAGACGACGCCAAAGAAGTGGCCAGGGGCTATGAATGTGGTATTGGCATTGAAAATTACAATGATGTCAAAGTTGGAGATATCATGGAGTCCTACGAGATTATTGAAATCAAGCCCAGCCTGAGCTGAGATCCAGCCAGTCTTTCTTTATCGGAAAAATCAAAGCCGCCCGGTAAGCCTGTTGTCACCGGGCGGCTTTATTTGCTGCACATCTGCCCCAAAAAAGGAGCTTTGACATGAAAGCCTCTCCCAGATCCGACCGGATCCGGGGCCGTATCCGTGAGGTCATCTCCACTCACCTTGCCCGGAATGTACAGGATCCGCGTCTGCACCTTGTTACCGTTACGGCGGTGGAACTCAGCCAGGATCTGCGTATCGCCACCGTTTTTTTCACCACGGCAGGTGGCCCCGAAGCCCAGGAAAATGCCCTCAAGGGGTTTCAGAGTGCCAAAGGTTTTCTGAAGCGGAATGCCGCACGGGATCTGGGCTTGAAGTACATGCCGGATCTGCGTTTCCGCCATGATCCTTCCTTTGACTACGGTGCCCGCATGGACAAAATGATCCGCACGGTTCTGGAATCGGACAGACCGGCAGAAGAAGCCAGGGAGGAGGGAGACGACAATGCTACGGAATCTACTTGAAAAAAGCCGCCATGTTCTGGTGGTTTCCCATGTACAGCCCGACGGAGACGCTATCGGCTCCCTTCTCGCCATGGGCTTTGGCCTGGAAGCCAGGGGAAAACAGGTTGTCCTGTACAATGAAGATGCCCTGCCCGCCTCCTTTGATTTTCTTCCCGGTATCCGGCGGATCACCCGCGATCCCGGCCCGCTCCAGAATATGGATACCCTGATTGTACTGGATTCCGGAGATGCCGACAGGATGGGCCGTCTCGCGTCAGAACTGGAAAAAATTCCCCAGCGCATCAACATTGATCACCACCCCAGCAATACAAATTTTGGCACCTTCAACCTTGTGGATCCCGGTGCAGCCTCCACCACCGCCATTATTTACAGAATTTTCAGAGAAATGGGCTGGGAGATTCCATTGGAGGCGGCGTGGGGAATCTATGCGGGAATCTTTACGGATACGGGAGGCTTCCGATTCAGCAACACCTCTACCGAAGCCCTTACCATGGCCGCAGAAATGACCACCCTCGGAGTACATCCGGAAACCGTTGCCCGTAATATTTACGGGAAATACGCCTTTTCCCATATCCAGCTCCTTCAGAGGGCGCTGGCTTCCATAAAACTGGCTGCCAATGGACAGCTGGCCACCATGGTGCTCACCCGGGCCATGCTGGCGGAAAGCGGCGCAAGCGATGAAGAGGCAAGCGGACTTGTCAATTATGCCCGCAATATCGAAGGGGTGGAGATGGCAGCCCTGATCCGGGAAAAGGAAGATACCTCTGAAGGCGCCCCCTCCTACAAGGTCAGTCTGCGAACCAACGGCCGCATGGATGCCACAGTCATCGCCATGGCCCACGGCGGTGGCGGGCACAAAGCCGCTGCGGGCTTTTCCACGACCATGAACCTTCCGGACATTCTGACCCTGCTGGAAAACAGCCTTTCCCAAATCGCCCCCCGGAGTCTCCAGGCATGAATCCGGATGGTATCCTCCTTGTGGACAAACCCCGGGGCGTGAGTTCGGCAGGTCTTGTGGCCAGAATCAAAAGGGCATTGGGGGGCCCGAAAAGCGGACATGCGGGAACCCTGGATCCCTTTGCCACAGGACTCATGCTCATCTGTCTCGGCAAGGCCACACGCATTTCCCGCTATTTTCTGGGAGGTGACAAGTGCTATGAGGCAAGCCTGCTGCTGGGCAGCACAACGGACACCCTGGATCCTGAGGGCCAGATCACGGCCACAGCCCCCGTCCCTTTTCTGGATCAAGGACAGATTCTTGAAACTTTTGAGCGTTTTACAGGCCCCATTCTGCAAAGACCGCCCATCTATTCGGCACTCAAGCATCAGGGCGTTCCCCTCTACCGTCTGGCACGTCAGGGAAAGGCCGTGGAAAAACCAGCGAGGCCCGTCACCATACACAGCCTGAAACTGCTGGAAAGCCCTCTTCCTGAGATCCGCTTTGAGGTACACTGTTCGGCAGGTACGTATATCCGTACCCTGGCTGCGGATCTGGCCGAAGCCTTTGGCACGGTCGGGCATCTTTCCGCTCTGAGACGCACGGCCTGCTGTGGCTTTAACGTACAGGAGGCCCTCCTCCCGGAAAAACTTCTGGATGGAACGGAAGGAAGGCTTCCTGAAAACCTGCCCATCCCCATGGGCACGGCCCTGGGATTCATGCCTGAAATCCATGCGAATAATACTTTGACGGAAAAGGTCTTTCATGGCAAAGTGCTCTTCACAGCGGATCTGCCCGGAACGCTTCCCGCAAAAACACCCCTGCGTGTACTGGATGCTTCGGGAAGACTGATTGCCGTCATCCGAAAGGAAAAAGAAGATGCGGTGTCCTTTTCCTATGATGCTGTGCTGGCTCATGCAGATATCTGAATCCTGACAGTTATTTTCCGATCCGGAAAAGCTTTTTCTCCGGACAGGAAAATCTTTTTACCCCCTTTGACACGCCCTTTAAGCCTTGGCTTACGGTCTGAATGGAATATCGGATCGAAAACGTTGAAGGGAAAACAACACTATTCCAAACGAAGGAGACGTACCGTGGTTTTCACCAACGAGCAGAAAAAAGAAATCATTGAAAAATTCAAGACCCATGAATCGGACACCGGATCTCCGGAAGTACAGGTTGCCCTGCTTTCCCACCGCATTCTGTATCTGACCGAACATCTGAAGATTCACAAAAAGGATCACGCCTCCCGCAGGGGTCTGCTGATCCTGGTCGGTCAGCGCAGGCGCCTGCTGAACTATCTTAAAACCAAGGATATGCAGCGCTACAGAGACCTCATCGCCACCCTCGGTCTTCGCCGGTAATGTTTCAGGGGAAAGGGGCAGAAACGCCTTTCCCCGAAACGCCCCACGCAGCCAGGCCACACTTTCTTTTCGAAGCAAACAACACGGCGGCAGCAGGCAAGGGTCTGCTGCCGTCCGCTGCCGAAAACAGCAAATCACCGGACTCGGAATGATTTCTGACTGGCAGCTATCCCCAAATTGCTGTGAACGGACAAAGGGGACTTCCGCAAAAACATCTTCACGTCTCTATCCTCACTTCCCCAAAAAAATGAGCCGTAAAGATGTTTCTGCGTAAGTCCGTTTCCATATCTGTCCGGTCACGGCCCCCGCAAAAGGAGTTTTCAGATGCAGTTCACCTATTCCGCAGACATCGACGGAAAAGTTATTTCCATCAGCACAGGTAAAATTGCCAAACAAGCCTCGGGCAGCGTTCTGGTACAATGCGGTGAAACCGTTGTTCTGGTCACAGCGGTTTCATCAAGCGAGGAACGGGATATTGACTTCCTGCCCCTCACCGTGGAATACCAGGAAAAAATCTATGCCGCAGGCCGTATCCCCGGCAACTATTTCCGCAGGGAAATGGGACGCCCCAGTGAAAAGGAAATCCTCACCTGCCGCCTCATTGACCGTCCCATCCGTCCTCTCTTCCCCAAAGGGTACCGCAGCGAAATCCAGGTGATTGGCACCGTTCTTTCCATGGACAGGGAAAATGATCCGGATGTACTGACCATCATCGGTGCCTCCGCAGCCCTGACCCTTTCGGATATTCCCTTTGAAGGTCCCATTGCCGGTATCCGGGTAGCCCGGATTGACGGCAAATTTGTTTTCAATCCCACCCTCTCAGACCTCAAAGCCCCCGGCTGTGACATGAATATTGTCCTGGCTGGCTCCAAAACCGGTATTGTCATGGTGGAGGGTGGTGCGGACTTTGCCAGTGAAGCGGATGTTCTGGACGCCATCTTCCAGGGACATGCTGCCATGCAGCCCCTGATCCAGATTCAGGAACAGCTCAGGGAAAACATCGGTAAACCCAAGCGCAGCTTCACCCCGCCCGTTGTGGACATGGCCCTCGCCGAAAAAATTGCCGAGCTGGCCGCAGCCCCCCTGAATGCGGCGCTCAAAGCCGATGACAAGATGGTGCGCAAGGACAATGTCAGTGCCGTTAAAAAACAGCTCCTGGAAAGCCTCGGCGAAGACGGCGCTGCACGTAAAGGGGAAGTTGGCAGTCTCTTCGAAAGTCTCATGAAAAAAGTCAGCCGGAAAATTGTTCTTGAAGAAGGTACACGGGTTGATGGCAGAGCCTTTGATGTGGTGCGTCCCATCAGCTGTGAAGTGGGCAGCCTTCCCCGCCCCCATGGTTCCGCCCTGTTCACACGGGGGGAAACCCAGGTTCTGGGGATCCTGACCTTGGGATCCGGACAGGATGAACAGCGCATCGAGACCCTTTCCGGAGACGAAAGCAAACCCTTCATGCTCCACTACAATTTCCCCCCCTTCTGTGTAGGGGAAGTGAAGCGGGTAGGCGCTCCCGGACGCCGGGAATTCGGCCATGGAGCCCTCGCCACCCGGGCCATTGAACCCATCCTTCCGGATCGGGACAAATTTGAATACACCGTCCGTATCGTCTCCGAAGTGACGGAATCCAACGGCTCTTCCTCCATGGGGACGGTATGCGCCGGAACCCTGGCGCTCATGGACGGCGGTGTCCCCATCAAGGCTCCCGTTTCCGGTATTGCCATGGGTCTTGTCAAGGAAGGTGACAAGGTGGTCATCCTTTCCGATATTCTGGGAGACGAAGACCATACCGGCGATATGGACTTCAAGGTAGCGGGTGGTGAAGCGGGAATCACAGCCATACAGATGGATATCAAGATCCCTGAGCTTTCCAGAGAGATTATGGAAAGAGCCCTGGCCCAGGCCAAGGAAGGCCGTATCCATATTCTCAACAGAATGCTGGCTGCCATGCCCCAGACCCGGGGTGCCCTCTCTCCCTATGCCCCCAAGGTCTTTACCGTAAAAATCAATCCCGATAAAATCCGGGATCTCATTGGGCCTGGCGGTAAAATGATCCGGGCCATTCAGGCGGATACACGCTGCAACCTGGATGTGGATGATTCGGGTACCGTAAAGATTTCAGCCGCTAATCTTGAAGATGCGGAAGCTGCCAAAAAACTGGTACTTGAAATCTGCCTTGAGCCTGAGGTGGGAGAAATCTATACGGGCAAAGTGGTACGCACCACAGACTTCGGAGCCTTTGTGCAGCTCAAACCCGGAACCGATGGTCTGGTACATATCTCGGAACTGGCGCACCAGCGGGTACAAAAGGTAACGGATGTGGTCAGTGAAGGGGATATGCTTCAGGTAAAAGTGCTTGAAATTTCAAGAGACGGTAAAATTCGTCTCAGCCACAAAGCCCTTCTGGAACCTCCCGCAGGCAGTGAGATTCCCCCCTCGGAAAATAACGGGGAAGCAAGACGCAGTGATCGGCCCCGCAGGGACGATTCCAACGGCAGCAGACCCCGTCGGAGATAAGACGACCCCATGATGGATCCGATGACCCAAAAAACCATCCTTGCCAACGGTGTCCGGATTCTCACCCACAAGGTTCCCCATGTGCGCTCTGTTGCCATGGGGATCTGGGTGGATGTCGGTACACGGGATGAATCCGAAGAAGAAGCGGGATACTCCCACTTCCTCGAACATATGATGTTCAAAGGCACCCGCAGGCGTTCCGCCTATGAGCTGGCCAAGGCCTTTGACGCCATTGGTGGGCAGTCCAATGCCTTTACCACTATGGAAACGACCTGTTACCATGCCCGTGTCATGGATACCCACCTGCCTGTCATGGTGGATATTCTCTCGGACATGTTTCTCAATTCCTGCCTCGATTCCGAAGAGATCGAAAATGAAAGACCGGTTATCCTCCAGGAAATCGGCATGCTGGAGGACTGCCCCGAAGATTTTGCCCACCATCTTCTTGAAAAATACGCCTGGGGAGAGCATCCTCTGGGGCGTTCCATTCTGGGAACCCCTAAAAATATCCAGAGCGTCCGATCCGAAGACCTGCAAGTTTTTTTCCGCAAATACTACTGTCCCTCCCGGGTCATCATCTCCCTTGCGGGGAACCTGGAACATGGCAGCGTGGTGGATCTTCTGGCACCTGCCTTTGAGATGCTTGCTCCTGGCTCCGGACGATCCGAAAGACGCACGCCGCGCATTCAAAAAGGCGTCCGGGTTACGGCCCGCCCCATCGAACAGGTACACCTCTGCCTTGGGGCACCAGGGCTTCCCATCACCCATGAAGACCGTTTTTCCGCCTCCCTGCTGACAACCATTCTGGGGGGCAATATGAGTTCCCGCCTTTTTCAGGAAATCCGGGAAAAAAGAGGGCTGGCCTATTCGGTCTACGCTTTTTCATCAGGCCATATGGATACGGGGATGCTGGGTATCTATGCCGGAGTGGCTCCCGGTACAGTGGAAACATCGGCAACACTGATTCACAGGGAACTGAAAAAAATATGTGATGAGCCCGTTTCCACGGAAGAGCTGGAAGGGGCCAGGGCCTATACCAAGGGCAACATCCTACTTTCCATGGAAAACACGGAAAATCTCATGGTCAAACAGGCTCAGAATGAAATCCACTTTGGACGCTACATTCCTGTGGAAGAAACCCTGGCCAAGGTAGATGGGGTCACACGGGAAGATATCCTGAATCTTTCCAGACTGTCCTTTGGAGAAAACCACCTCTTTGTCTCCGTCCTTGGGCCTTCGGACAATGCGGCAGCCTTAAGTGAAAAATTTGGTATTGTTGAAAATAAAGACAGCAACGGAGAAAAAAAGGTATGTCTCTCCTGAGAATTCCCATTCTCCGCATGGGCCACGCCGGAGATCTGCCCCTGCCCACCTTCATGACCCCCCTCGCTGCAGGAATGGATCTTCCTGCGGCGGAAGCCTGCACCCTCAATCCCGGTGACATTGCTCTGATCGCCACAGGCTTTGCCATAGCCCTGCCTCCGGGATTTGAGGCCCAGATCCGCCCGAGAAGCGGGCTGGCCATCCGCCACGGCGTCACCGTTGTCAACGCACCGGGTACCATAGACGCGGACTACAGGGGAGAGGTCAAGGTGGCACTCATCAATCTCGGGAAAAAAAGCGTTGCCATACAGCGAGGAGATCGTATCGCCCAGATGGTGATCGCTCCTGTGCTGCAAATCCAGTGGGAAGAAGTAAAAAATCTGGACACAACCCTGAGAGGTACAGGCGGTTTTGGGCATACGGGAGCCGGGGGAGAAAAGGCCCCATGAAAGACGGTTTTCCCGAAAAAGATTCCCCTGCCCTGACCCTCACCGTTCTGGCCAGCGGCAGCAGGGGCAACTGTCTGCACATAGACGATGGAGAAACCGCCATTCTGGTAGATGCGGGCTTTTCCTGCAAAGAACTGTTCCGTCGCATGGAAAGCACAGGGATTTGCCCCCAGCGTCTTTCCGCCATTGTGCTCTCCCACGAGCACACGGATCATGTGAGTGCCGCAGGTGTCCTTTCCCGAAAACTCAAAATTCCCGTTTATGGTACCTCCGGGACTCTGGATGCGGCAAAGACCAGAACCGGAGAGCTGGCCTGCCGCAGGGACATTACCTGCGGGGTTCCCTTTGCCATCGGCGGTTTTCTTATCCACCCCTTCTCCATTTCCCACGATGCTGCGGATCCCACGGGCTTTACGGTGAGCAGAGACCAGATCAAAATCGGTATTGCCACGGATCTGGGGGTAGCCACCACCCTCATCAAAAACCATCTCAAAACCTGCAATGCCCTGGTTCTCGAAGCCAACCACTGCCCGGAACTTCTCGATAAAGGTCCCTACCCCTGGGCCTTGAAACAGCGGGTTAAAAGCCGTACAGGCCATCTTTCCAATGAGAATGCACGGGATCTGCTGGGCGAAGTTATCCACGACCAGCTCTCCCATGTCATCCTTGCCCATCTGAGTGAAGAAAACAACCAACCGGAAAGGGCCTGCCGTGTCGTGGGGGAAGCTCTCGCAGGAACCCAGACAAGGCTCCACACAGCCGGGCAGTTGTCCCCCCTCCCGGCCATACGCATTGGGGGAGGAGCATCCCGACAGGACACCTCCTCCCCCTCTGAATCGTTCCTCCCCGTCTTTGTTGCGGGATAGGATCGTTTTTACCTCTGCCGTACTACAGGTTCCCTTCGTGTCGTATGGACGCCCTTACTTTGGGCGTTTAAAACGATACTCCATCTTCATCTCACTGGTATTGGGCGTCACACCTGCAAGGGTCCAGCCACGCTCCTGATATTGACGAATCGATTCCCTGTGCTGCATGGCATTCAAGCCATCCATAAGCACTTTTTTATGTTCCATATGCTGATTCAACATGGCGACACCTCCTGATTCTGGAAAGGGGTAGGGTCTTGAACGGCAAAGACCGATCATGCAGGGCATTCACTGCCCTGCACCTAAGGTGTTGGACTCTCACTGCGGACACAATCTGAAGGGAACCCGCTTGTTGCCCATGGATAAAATTCCACATTGCCCAAAAAGTATCCTGCCTCCTGTCCGGCATTCCCGTCCACCCTCCCACAGTTGAAGAGGGGACTCCATCGTATACGATGCACAGAGATTCTTATTCAGATCAAGGGAGAAGGGTGAATCGGGTTGGCTGACCATAAAACCCGGGACAACAGGAAAAACCACTGGGAATGGGAACAAATCCCTTAATTAAATCTATCATCTTTCACTTTACGTCAAGCTTTTTTTTAGAACTTTCCCCAAAATAGACCGCCATTCCCTTTTCATTGCAGACAAACCATTTTCTATTCCCGCACCTGCCCCTCCGCTCTCCGTCGCTTTTTCTACCCAGGCCCATCAAGGGTGTTTACAAAAATCCTGTAATCCTATAAGGAAGCAAACTACATTGCGATGTCCATAATTACAAAGGAAAACGAGCGTGATCCCCACAGGGATTGGCCGAAAAACAGAGAGGTCATCATGGCAAAAAAAATTACCAAAAAGAAACCTGCAACAAGCACAAAAAATCCTGGCAGCGATACAAAAGATACAAAAAAAGCGGAAGCCACAACAAAAACGGCTGCTGCAAAAAAAAACAGTACCTCAAAAAAAACGACGTCTTCTTCAAAGAGCAAAGCTGTCGCCTCCGGAGACCAGAAGGAAGGAATTCTTTTTCGTAACTTTGGTGATTGGCGACCGGAAACTTCATTCCAACCTGTCCAGGAATCTTCATCCCTCCCCCCTGCCCCTCCCTTCTTCACCTCAGCGGACAAAGATGCGGTTTTACGGGTCAAAAAACTGCTTCTGAAATCCTTCACAGAAGCTTCCAGCGCCCCTGCTCCGCAGACAAAAAAAGACACGGTAGAGGAAGCCCGTAAAAAGGCCGAGGAAGAAGCCCGCATCAAGGCGGAAGAAGAGGCTCGTAAAAAGGC
>NZ_JCANVJ010000015.1:53234-80916 GCF_059569355.1 Desulfobotulus sapovorans DSM 2055
GAGGAAGAAGCCCGCATCAAGGCGGAAGAAGAGGCTCGTAAAAAGGCCGAGGAAGAAGCCCGCAAGAAGGCGGAGGCAGAAGCGCGCAGAAAAGCGGAAGAAGAGGCGCGTATTCTGGCGGAAGAAACGGCGCGTATCCGGGCAGAGGAAGATGCCCGGATCAGGGCAGAAGAAGAGGAAGCCAGAATCAAAACTGAAAAAATGGAAAAGGCCGCAGCCATGACAAAAAATCTTTTTGTTGCCGGTATGGGAATTGCCGCGATTTTCGTCCTGATTATCGGTACCAGCGCCCTGAATACGGGACGGTATTATCTCAAATCTACGGAAAAATCCCTGGAAATCTGGCAGGGTTCCTTCTCTCCCAGAGGGCAGAAACATATTCTGACCCTGCCGGCCACAGCTGCACCTGAGACCGTGAAGGATGTCTACCAGCGCAGGGAGGTTATGCCCCTTGCCTTCACGTATTATATGGAACAGGCCATCGAGGAGGCGAACAAACCCGGATTCCCGAATTTCAAAAAAGTTGAATCCCTTCTGAAGACAGCCGAATCGTTTGCCTCTTCCCAGGAAGAGCGTCGTCTGGTCAGCGCAAAGATTCAGGAACTGAATTCCTTGGTTCTTCAGTATAAAGAGACGATACGCACACACTAAAAAGGGATATGCCGATATTCCCGTGAAAAAGGCGGAATCGGCATGACATTCCTGCTATACTGAATCGAAAAAGGCCATCCGGAGTCACGGATGGCCTTTTTACTCTCCTGCTGCATCAGACAAAATACATGGGATCCAGAAGTTTATCAAATTTCACATGAATGGAGTATTCATTATCCATGTGGCACAACACGCAGGTCACAGAGCCCTTGCAGACCATGGAGTGGGGTTTGGCTACGGTGGAAAGTAAAAATTTCATTCCCAAAGGGCGTCCCAGAAGCTGCCGGATCCCTCTCCCATTGGCGGTTTTAACATAAAAAGACAGGCCTCCTGCAGAAATATCCGCCATACGTCCTTTCAGCAGGGACGCCGCACCATTCTTATTCTCTGCGGCAAGTACCTGAAAAACAATGACCCCCTGGGCAGGTACACGCTTATGGGCTCTGCGGTTAATGCCCCTGGCTTTCAGCGCATCACTGGCAGACCGGCTTTCCATGCAGAAATCCCGAAGCTTGGGGCCAAGCCCCGGCAGCTTCTCCGTCAGGGACAACAAGGCTTCCCGTGTAAAGGTACGGCAAAGCCCTCCTGTAAGAGCCACAAGGGATGTTGTACAAAGGCTGCTCTTGTAAAAGGTTTCTTTCCCTCCGATCTCTCCTGGCCCCAGGCGACGTGCCACCACCTCAGCACCCCCATCGGACAGGGAAACCAGATTCAGAGACCCCTGATCCACAAAAAAAAGCGTATTGTTTTCTTCCCCTTTTCGAAACAGTACTTCCCCTGCCACAAAGGGCCGGGCTTTTGTGGCAAAAAAAAAGGCACTGCGTTCTTCGGGCATGAGACGGGCATACCAGGAACGCCAGTTTTCCAGATGGTCTTTGTCAATGGCCTTGTTTTTTTCTTCTTCGATTCGTTCCGCAGCCGCAACAATGAGACCGATGGCCATGGCGTCCACCTCCATCATCTGCTGCTGCAACCTTTCGGCATGATCAAATCTTCGGGCAGCGGCACAGGCCGTCACAAGGGCAAAGAGAAGATCCATGGCTTCCGCCTGCCGTCCTGCAGCAGCCAGAGCCTTCACTTTCTCTTCCTTTACCTGGAGGCTTTCTTTTATCGCCATTCCCTATACCCGGATTAACCATCAGAAATTATTTATGTATTCAGAAAAAAAAGCCAAGTAGTCTTCCAGCCCAGTCTGTAAAAAAAATACAGGAACGGTGAAAACAAGCTTTGCGACTCTGCCTTAAAAAAAGGGATTGACGTTGTGGGGTACATCGGCATCACTGCCAAGGGAGTTCAGAAACAATGCAAAAACAAGAAGATATGAACTCACACCCTTTGGAAAACAACAGGCCTTTTCAGGCTGCGGGGAAAAAAAGCGGGTACGCAAACTTGACATGGAGGGTGTATGCATGAACTCCACAGGGAAGAATGCCAACCACAGACCCTTTACAGACAACAGGTCTGTTCTTCTCACCGGGCTTCAGAAACTTCATCCCCAGGGTCTTGCCCAATAAGGCTCTGATGGCCCTGTCATTGGGTGTCCTGACAAGAAAAGAAAGTCCTCCTGCGGAAAAGTTGGTCAGAAGCCCCTTCCATAAAGGGGCTTCCCCTTCTTCAAGGATCTGAAAAACAAGCACCCCGGCCGCAGGAACCCGTTCCCACTCCCGTCTGCTGAGATCCATGGACATGAGCCCTCCGGCGGGAGGCCCGCACTCCTGACAGTATGCCTGAACCTTCGCGTACAGACCTGGAAAATCCCTGTCCAGAGCTTCAAGGGTCTCAAGGGAAATCTTACGGTACAGCCCCGGCTCCATGGCCACAAGGCTGGCTCCGCAAAAACTGGCTCCAAAGAAGGTATCCTCTCCGGCAAACTCTCCTGGCCCCAGAAGGCGAAACACCTTCTCGACCCTTTTAGCAGATACAAAAACAAGTTGCAAATGCCCTTCTTCTACAAAAAACAAATGGTTATTTTTTCTTCCCTGAAAAAAAAGGACATCACCGGCAAAAAAAAAGAGGGGGGTACAGGCAAAGAAAAAGGCACTGCGCTCTCCCGGAGTCAAGCGGGCATACAGCTTTTTCCAGTTCTGCCGATGGACGGAATCCATGAGGATCTGGATTTCCTGCTCAATGGCATCCCCGGCTGCTGCAATGGCAGAAAGAGCCATGTCATCAATTTCCTGCATACGCCGTCGGGCATACTCTGCCCTGTGAAACTCCCGCTTTCCCGCATAGCTGAGTACAAGTCCGTAAAGCATATGGATGGCTTCGGCTTTCCGGTTTTCGGCAAGCAAAGCCGCAACAGCCCGTTCTCTGGCTTCAAGCTCCACCATAATGTTCCTCCAGCTTTCACACCATGAAGAGAGGGTGTGCGATGAAAGCACAGGGGAAAGCCTGACCCGCGAAGATTGTCCGGAAAATCAGGCTTTCAGAGATGCAAACTCAAGCAGTCTGGGAAGCATGCACTTTTCTCCCCCGTCGTCCAGCCCCACAAAGGTCACGCGGGTGGAAAAAATCTCTTCTTCTGTCCGTGCCCCAGGCGCATCCGCATAAACACGGACAATGTAACGTACGGAAGATCTGCCAAGGTGTTCAGGGAGCACTTCAAAACGCAGAATGGAACCACTGAGTACCCGTTTACGGAACTGTACATCCTCCATGGCCACGGTGACCAGGGTACATCCCGCAAAATCCCGGGATGCCACAAGCCAGGCATATTCATCCACCCAGCGCAGCATGGCTCCTCCAAAGAGATAGCCATGGTGGTTCAGGTGTTCCGGCCTTACGATGGTATAAGTATTCACATTCTCTCCTTAAGATTCTCCAAAGCCTCCCCAAGCGCCTCCTGCACCTGTTCATGGGAGTGGGAGGACAACTGATTCAGCCGGGAAAACCAGAGTCCCGGATTGCCAAGCCCCATCAAATAAAGCATGTCTCCCAGAACAGACGGTTCCATGGAGCCGTGTCTCTGCCACAGCCCTTCCAGCAAGACCTCTCCCAGATCCGGAGAAAGGGAAATCAGGGTTTCTGCAGCCACCATGGCTCCCAGACGCACCGTCCACTTCTCATGGGCCAGCAGCGTATACAGGGCAGGGAAAATCATACCCCGCATCCGCATCATCTCCGCAAGACGCTGGGCATCGCCGCTTTCCAGGATATTGATCAGGCTCTCCTCCCCCAGACTCTCGGGAGTTTTTTCAAGCAGGGCCTTTTCCACATCCCGCCGGTTCAGACTTCCCGTCCACCGGAACGTCTCCTCATCTCCCCGGAGCATGAGCACAGGAACGGCCATTATCCGCAAGGCCGCAGCCATGTCAGGACAATGATCCACATTCACAACTTCGAGATCAAGCCCCTCATTTTCCAGAAACCCCAGGACAAGACGCAAAGCTCCGGGGCAGTGGGGGCAGTGGGCACTGACAAACAACCGCAACCCTGCCCTTCCCTGCATGGCTGCTGCAAAAACAGGCCCCGATTTTTCCAGAAGCAAGGCATCGGCCAGCAGGTTCCCCTCCCGCTCTCCCGCCTTCCCCCGAAACGTCAGCCCCAGGGCAGGCATCTGAAATCCCGGACAACCGTCTTCCGGAAAGGACGGAACTTCCAGGTACAGGTTCACAATTCTCCGGCTGAGGGTCTGAAAAAAAACCGCCACATCTCCCCCATCCATCATGGGAATCACAGCCATGTCCGTCCCGGAAAACCTGCGCCTTCCGTGTCCTCCGCCCCTGCTTTCTTCCATATATTCCAACCCCTCTTTGTTCTACGGGAATTCCCGCTGAAAACCAGAGCCAACTTAGCGTCAATGCCTGTTTTGGTATTGCAAAAAACGTGCAAACTCAATCTGATACATATAAAGAAACACGGAAGCCATCCCCAGAATCAGGGGCCCGTAAAGAAGCCCCAGAAACCCAAAAAGCTGCAACCCCCCAAGGATGGAGAAAAAAACCAGAACCGCATGCATCTGCGCTCCACCTCTCATGAAAAGGGGACGCACAAAATTATCGAGGGAACCCACCACCAGAAGACACCATAAAAAAAGTCCCAGAGCCTTTGCAGGTTGGCCGATAAAAAAAAGCCAGATCACCGCAGGCGCCCAGATCAGAGCCGTACCGACAACAGGAATCAGGGAAGCAAAACCCATCACAGCCCCCCAGAAAATACCCGGCAGGCCCACTGCAAAAAAAGCAAGCCCTCCCGCAGCTCCCTGAACCAGAGCCGTCATGAAGGTACCCACAAAAACCGAACGCACCAGAAGCCCCATGCGTTCAAAAATCCGGGTTTCCTGACTTCTTGAAAGGGGAAGGAGATGAAAAAGCCTTGCCAGCAAAGCATCATGGTGGCGGATCACCACAAAAAAAACGAGCAGCATCAGAAAAAAATGGCCCACCAGGACTCCAAGATTTCCGGCCAGAACCCCTCCCTGTTGCACGAGAAAACGCAGGCCTGAGGAGGCCAGAGCCAACAGTCGGCCATGAATATCGAGGCCGTGGATGTCAAATCCCGGATAAAAAACCGTTATTTTTTCCATCACATCCCCGGCCAGACCATTAAAAAAGGACAGCATCCAGACCTCAATGCGGCCTGGCCCTCCCCCGGTAATCCATGCCTGAAGCGACTGAAAGGAAAGAATTCCCTGACCGATTACCGCAGTGGTCATCAGAAAGGCTGGCACAACCACAAGCAGCACCAGCACCAGAGTGCTGAGGCCCGCTGCCAGAACTGCACGACCGGAAGTCAAGCGTTCCAGATGTTGCTGGAAGGGATGGCAGGCCATGGCCAGAAGAAAACCCAGTACGATGGGATGACGATAGGGCCATACCAGCCATAAAACCCCTGCAAGCCCCAGAGCCAGAAAAACCAGCAGCACAGTACCTGCCCCCAGCCTGTGCCTTATCCTGCCCCCAGCCCTGTGGGATCTGTAGGATACCATGCAAAATCCTTTCTCTGTTCGTTACACGGTAAAAGACCCTGCTCACCCGGAACCATACGGACTCTGTTCATCCAGATCTTTATTGATCATCGCTCAAGGCTTCCAGCATGAGAGCCGCTTCCTGCTGCACGGCCTCACAATGGTACTGGAATACCCCATAAATTTCCTCAAGACAGGCATAATCCTCCTGCACCACGGCATTCTGCAAAAGATCCCCATGGCGGATGGCCTCATGGGCCGCAAGGTAACGCAGGGCGCCGGTAATCTTATGGGCCATCTTTCCAAATTCCTGGTATTTCTCCTCCCTCAAGGCTCTGGTCATGGCAGCGAGTTCCCCAGGATGGTTTTCTACACAATTGCGCAAAAGAACCCGCTGCACCCTGGGGTTATCCCCCACAATAAAACTCAAGGCTTCCCGATCAATGGCAGGCTTGGCCATATGGGGCTCTGCTGCTGTCTCCTCTCCTCCTTCCTTCATGCTCCTGGAAACAGACAGAGACGCAGAAGACGGACAAAGCCATTTCGCCAGCACCGTACGCAGATTCTCCTTTCGCAGGGGTTTGGTGATGTAATCATCCATCCCTGCTGTCAGAAAACGCTCCCGGTCTCCCTTGAGAGCATAGGCCGTCAGGGCCACAATGGGCAGGGCCTTTCCATAACGTTCCCGAATTTTTGCCGTTGCCTCAAAACCATCCATTTCCGGCATCTGACCATCCATCAGGATCAAATCGGGGAGCCCTTCCCTTTCCAGCCATTCCAGGGCAAGCTTCCCGTTTTCCACGGCAGCCACATCAAAAGCCATGGACTGAAGCACCGCTTCTGCCACTTCCCGGTTGATGGCATGATCCTCCACAAGAAGAACCCGGTATCCCCGGCCCATTTCAAGACAGGTATCCTCCTGCTCTTCCGGGGGGGCATGGGAAGCAGAAACTTCCGCCCCAGAAAGTTCGCCCGTTGCCCGTGCCAGGGGAATTTTGAACCAGAATTGGGATCCCTCTCCCATTTTTGACCGCACGCCCATGGTTCCCCCCATTTTTTCAACAATCTGTCTGGAAATAAACAAGCCTAAA
This sequence comes from Desulfobotulus sapovorans DSM 2055, assembly GCF_059569355.1. Classification (NCBI taxonomy): domain Bacteria; kingdom Pseudomonadati; phylum Thermodesulfobacteriota; class Desulfobacteria; order Desulfobacterales; family Desulfobacteraceae; genus Desulfobotulus; species Desulfobotulus sapovorans. The sequence goes on from NZ_JCANVJ010000015.1 coordinate 59,883, forward strand.
CCCGATCCACCGTATTTCCGGGTGCTGGTGGCATCGGCCTGAAAAAAAACATCAAAGAGCTGAGGCTGGGCAGCCTTTGCAATACCAATCCCCGTATCCGAAACTTCTCCATAGAGAATCACTTCTGAAGAGGAAATTTCGTGCAGTCCCAGACGGATACCAATGCACCCCTTGAGGGTGAACTTCAGTGCATTGCCCAGAAGATTCAAGAGCACCTGCCGAAAACGGGAGGGATCTCCCACAAGGGTATCGGGAATCCGGGAATCCACATCCACAAAAATTTCCAGTTCCTTTTCCCGGATGGCAGGGCCGATAATCCGCAGCACTCCATCAAGCACCCCTGAGGGCGAAAAAAGACGTGACTCCAGCTCCAGCCTGCCCGCCTCAATTTTGGAAACATCGAGAATGTCATCAATCAGAGAAAGCAGGGCTTCGGATCCGGCCTGAATGTTGTGAATCCAGTGTGCCTGCTCCGCATTCAGAGGGCTTTCCAGTAAAAGATCCACCATACCTGCAATGCCGTTCATGGGGGTTCGGATTTCATGGCTCATATTGGCAAGAAAAACCGTTTTAGCGCGATTCGCCCTTTCCGCCTCCTCCTTGGCGTCCTTCAGAGAGATGGCAATGGCTTCCCTTTCCCCGATTTCCCGTGCAAGATCCTGATTCAAGACCTCCGTTTTGTTTTTCTCCCGCTCCAGAAAGGCAATCAGCCCCTGATTTGCGTAACGCATGGCAAAACTCTCCCTGAGGGAAAGGGAAATCTGTCGGCCCATGCTCAGCATCAGACAGAGATAGACTATGGTCAATCCCCCAAAACTGGCATGAAGGGTGCTTCCCTCCATGAAAAAACGCAGAATGATGGGGATAAGTACCAAAAAGACATACGGAAAAACAAATTTGAGGGAAGCTGAGTAGACCCCTGTGGTACCAGCAGCCATACCGCAGAGGATAAGACAGAGGAAGGCCTGGGCCGGGATATTGTCCGCAGGAAAAAAAACAATACCCGCACTGCCCCAGAGCAGGCCACTGAGCAGGAGGCCGCCCCAAAAACGCCGCCCCCAGATCTCGATGCGTAAAATCCGGTTGGGATCCCTTTCATAGGCCCAGACATTGACATGGCGGCAGATAACGAGAAGAAGGTTCAGAAAAAACCAGGTCATGAGGGAAGCACGGGGCATAAGATCCCACATGATCCACACCAGGAAAAGACCGTTAACCACCGCACCAAACATGATGCCACGGCTCTGCCTGTAGATCAGGTTGATCTGCTCCCTGTACAGGGCTACTGCGTTCTTTCTTCCTGAAAGACCTTCCATATCCACACTGCCCCCTTTTCAGGTTCATCTTTTTCAGGAAACCGCTCTCCTAACCCGGCCCCGATCCTGGAGGGACAGGATTCCCATCCCTTGGAAAGGTCTCTCCGCAGGCCTCGGCAACAGGCCCGGATAATTCCGGATACTGCCGCAGGAGATCATCCAGAACCAGAGCCCGTTTTTCCGCCAGAGCTTCCGCTTTTTTCAGGCTGTCCTTCTGACCGTCCAGAAGAAATGAAAAGTGCTGATTAACCCTCTCTTCCGTACGTCTTAAAATATTGTAAAGTAGAATCAAAGCCAGAATCTCACAAAAAAGTGCAAGCATAAAGCCCAGAACCACACCCGTATCGTAACCATAATACACACAGGCCATGGAAAGAATGGCTGTCAGCAGAACCATGGGATCTTCCCCTCCGGCATTCTTTTTCTCTCTGTTTCACAGCCAGAGAAACGGCTTCTCTTCTCCACAGACATCTTGCCCCCTTCTCATGAATCCAGACTATAGCATGTTCTCTTTATGACACCCATACGGACGAAAAAAAATATAAAAAACATGGTGTCTAAAGACTTTTTTATAAAAACCAGTCCTGTCCCCCGCAGCCTCCCCTCCTGCCGATCCCCCATTCCAGGAACCTGACCTTTCCGCTCTCCCCGCTTGAATCCGAACAGCAATGCAAATGCTGCATTGCGACAACACAAAAAATTGCCTATACTTCCAAATACGCTGTAAGAAAACGCATGAAAACAGGAGAAATGCATGAAAATACAGAGTGTCTGCCATCTTACGGGCATTGAAAAACCAACACTTCTCTATTATGAGCGCATGGGAATCCTCCGCAACATCAAGCGGGATCCGGCAGGGCACCGGGAATATGATCCCGGACAGCTGGACTGGATCGCACTCATCAAACGTCTGCGGGCCACGGGGATGCCCATGGAAGAAATCCAGAGGCTGGCCCTACTTTATGAAGAGGGGGACAAAAGTCTTGAAGAGCGCTGTCATATCTTGAAAATGCACAGGGACCGGGTACAGCAGTTTCTCCGGGAAACGGAAAAACATCTCAAGGTTCTGGAAGAAAAAATCCAGGGCTGCGAAGAAAAAAAAGCATCTCCAAAACCCTGAAGAAATGGCCTTGATGCATAAAAAGGCTTTTTTTTCCTGATACGGGGTTTATAATCGGCTCTTTACGGCCATAGCCACAGGGCCGGTGACAAGACCCAGGAGATGACCATGAGTGTGATGCAGTATCCGCGCGGAGCTTTTCCTTCCGCAGACACAGACGCAAAACGCGCCCAGCAGATTGAAGAAACGGAACAGACCCGTTCTCCCGCCTACAGGCTGGCCTTTCTGGATGAAGATCTGCTCCTGAGAAGCAGCCTGAGGCCCATACGACTCCAGCTGGAAATGATGAAACCGGAAATTGTTCTCACCGAACAAGGTATTGAATCCACCGTTGTAATTTTCGGCAGCGCCAGACTCCCGGATCCGGAAACGGCCCTTTCCCGCATGGAAGAAGCCCGACGATGCCTTGCCCAGTCCCCCGAAGATCCCCTGCGAATCCAGACACTGAAACAGACGGAACGGGCACTTGAAATGAGCCGCTACTATGAGGAATCCCGCAAGCTGGCCCGCCTGGTATCTGCCAACACCGGCCCTAACCGCCATGTGGTCATCACGGGAGGGGGAGGGGGTATCATGGAGGCAGCCAACCGGGGAGCTTTTGACACAGGAGCCAAAAGCATAGGACTTAATATCGTTCTGCCCTTTGAGCAGGCCCCCAACGCCTATATCACGCCGGAACTCTGCTTCCAGTTCCACTACTTTGCCATCCGCAAAATGCATTTTCTCATGCGGGCCAAGGCCCTGGTGGCCTTTCCCGGCGGTTTCGGCACCCTGGACGAACTCTTTGAAGCCCTAACCCTCATCCAGACCGGCAAAATGGAAAAACTGCCCGTACTGCTTTTCGGAAAAGAATTCTGGCATAACCTCATCAATTTTGATTATCTGGTGGAACAGGGAACCATTTCCTCCTCCGACCTGTCCCTCTTCCAGTATGTGAGTACCGCAGAGGAGGCCTGGGAAATTATCCGGGCCAGCAACGGCCTCTAACCTCCCCTTCCCATGGCGGATGACACCGCTTTTTCCGAATGAAAACTAAAAACCCCCTGCCACTCTCAAAGAGAGTCGGGCAGAGGGTTTTTTTGTCCTAAAAAATCAGGAAAACGATTCCTTATATCTATTCGTCATCTTCCGCAGTTTTGGGAAGGTTGACTTCCTGAAGCTCCGGCCCGAGGTAAGTTCTCTCATTGGGGCCAAGAATGCCCAGGGAAAGGCAGATAATACTCCACAGATGGACAACATGGTAATGCCCCCCAAAATGCTCGCTCAGTTCATGGATCTGGGCATGGCAGTTGTGGCAACCGGCAATACAATAGGTGGCACCTGTGGCCTGAATCTGGGTATCCTTGATTTTTCCGTACTGCAGACGCTCTTCCTTGTATCCGCTCTGGAGGTAGCCCCCACCCCCGCCGCAGCAGAAGTTGTTGGAGCGGTTGGGATACATGTCGATGAAGTTTTCTTCACCCACGCAGGACTTGACCACGAAGCGCAGGTTTTCGGCAGCACGCTCACCAAAGGTCTTGCGGATAATCTGGCAGGGATCCTGCACTGTGAATTTGATCCCAAGCTCCTTGTTCCAGTCAGAATTCACAGGAAGCTTGCCTTCACGGATCCAGTCTGCATAATAATTGTAGATGTTTTCGATTTTCTCAACTTTGGTGTCCACATTGAACTTTTTCTGTCCTGCCAGGACAGAGAAGGTAACGTGCCCTCACTCCGTATTGAGAAAGACCTTGCACCCCAGCTCATCGGCCTTGCCCAGCGTCCCCCGGGTATGTTTTTCCCAGGAGGGATCGTCAGCAAGGAAAAGGCAATAGTTCTCACCGGCCCAGCCCGTGGAACCATAGGTCCAGTCCGCCCCAACGATGTTGAGGATTTTCCACAGGGGCACCATTTCCTCAGGTTCGGTCATGGGCTCGCGGGAGTTCTGGTTTAAAAAGAAATAGGCCCCCTGCTTATCCATAGGCGCCTGAAGATCTCTCTCTTCCCATTCGGGCTGTTCTTCCCGCACCTCATCCAGGATATCCTGCACCACGAACTCAAAGTCTTCCTGGCTGGTACCCATGGCACTCAGGGTGGGGTTTTTCATGGCCATGTCGCAGGAGGCCAGAATCCCCTTGGGGCGTTCTTCCCGGGGAGTCAGCTTCCTTGCGTTGTAGACCAGCTGCGGGATGTTGATGCTCATGGGGCAGGCGTAGATACAACGCTGACACATACTGCACATCCATACCCACTCGCTCTTTCTGATCTCCTCATCCATGCCCAGCGCGGCCATTCTCAGGAACTTCCGGGGATCCATATCCCGAAGCCCCGTGGCCGGGCAGCCGGAAGCACAGAGACCGCAAGTCAGGCAGGCATTCAGGTTCCCGCCTTCCGGCAGAATCTCCTTCACCTTGTCGATGAAGAAGCTGCCCGACTTCTTCTCTATCTTGACTGCTTCTTCCGCCATTTGTGCATTTCCTCCGTATGGTTTTTCTTCAAAAAAACTTTCTTCCCTGGAGGCATCCCCTGCATCATACCGGGGTGTATATGTGACGGGCGGCCACCAAAGCCCCCTCAGGAAGTCCGAATATTGGTGGGAAGGCCTGTCCACTGCGTTTCAGGGGGCATGCCACCTATATTTAGACGATTGCCATTTCTTCTCCCCTATTCGGGGGCGCATGTCAATACCAAATCGGGAAGCCATTTATAAAATCAATTCTGCAAATCACCATACTTTCCTGACAAAAATCCGGCTCCGGCCCGACCCGGAACAGCCCGCATCCCCATTTGCCTGGAAGAAAAGGGGAAACACAGAAATAAAATCAGAAAAAAAAGATAAAAACAGAATTATTGTCGGATTGACACCCCAAAGGCCATACGATAAAAGGGAAAAGAAGGATAAAGACACCCTCCCTTTCCGACACACACCACCACCCCCATAAAGGACACTGCCCATGATCCGAATGAACACCCACTATAAAAAACTGAAAGCTTCCTACCTCTTTTCCGATATCGCCAAACGGGTCAGCGCTTTCCAGGAAAGCCATCCGGATCTGCCCGTCATCCGTCTTGGCATCGGCGATGTCACCCGTGCCCTGCCCGAGGCCTGCATCGAGGCCCTGCACAGGGCTGTGGAAGAAATGGCCTCAGAATCCACCTTTAAGGGTTACGGCCCGGAACAGGGCTACGCCTTTCTGCGGGAAGCCATAGCCAAAAACGATTTCCAGTCCAGGGGCTGCGCCATAGACGCCGATGAGGTTTTTGTCAGCGACGGCGCCAAATGTGACACAGGCAACTTCCAGGAACTCTTTGCAGCGGACATCACCATTGCCCTGCCCGACCCCGTATACCCCGCCTACCTCGACACCAACGTCATGGCCGGACGTACCGGAGTCTTTGCCGAGGGACGCTACAGCGGCCTGCACTATCTCGACGGTACCCGGGAAAACGGCTTTGTACCTCCGATCCCGAACCAGCCCGTGGATCTCATCTATCTCTGCTATCCCAACAACCCGACGGGTGCCACCGCCACCAAGGCCCAGCTCCAGGAATGGGTGGATTACGCCCGTAGCCACAAGGCCCTGATTCTCTTTGATGCCGCCTACGAGGCCTTCATCACCGATCCCGCCATCCCCCACTCCATCTATGAAATTCCCGGAGCCGGGGAAGTGGCCGTGGAGTTCCGCAGCTTCTCCAAAACCGCAGGGTTCACCGGCACCCGCTGCGCCTTTACGGTCGTGCCCAAGGACTGCATGATCTACGATGAAGACGGCACCGCCCATTCCCTCCATGCCCTCTGGAACCGCCGCCACTGCACCAAATTTAATGGCGTCGCCTATCCCATCCAGAAGGCTGCAGAAGCGGTATACAGCCCGGAAGGCAAGGTACAGGTACAGGCCATCATTCAGGGATATCTCGAAAATGCCGCTGTAATCCGGAAAGAAATGATGGCTCTTGGGTTTGACTGCGTCGGCGGGGACAATTCTCCCTATATCTGGGTGGATGGCCGCTCCGACTCCTGGGAATTTTTTGACCGTCTTCTGAAGGCCGGCGTGGTCTGCACGCCGGGTGCGGGCTTTGGCCGCTGCGGAGAAGGCTATATCCGCATCTCCGCCTTCAACTCCAGAGAGAATGTGGATCGCGCCATGGAACGAATCCGAAAAGCCCTGGCCTGATCTTCCTGACAATCCAAAAAACCGATGGGGCGGAAAATTTTCCCGGCCCCATCGGTTCTCCTGCCTTCCTCTACCCTATTTTCTGCACCCTGCCATACCGGTACCTCCCCGTTTTGCCCCCTCTCATTTCCGGAAAAGGGTCACACACCCTCAGCGCACCGGCACCCGGACAGGACGCCCTGAGCGCTGATCCTGACGGCCTTCCGCCTGCCGCACTGCGGAAGCCTCCAGCCCACCGGCAACCAGGGCATGGGTGACCACACTGCGCAAAAGCCTTTCCTTGAAATTCCCCGGCTGCTCCAGCCCCATACGCTTCAGATACGGTACCGCCGCCTCCGGGGGAGAACCCGCAAGCTGACCCAGAATCCCTCCGATGGTGGCCCATTTTTTCCGGGCTATCTGCTGTTTGAGACCTCTCAGGGATCGGCCCAGCACCTGTTCTTCGTGGGTAAATTCCGACCCAAAGGGGAAGGGAGCAAAAACGCCCTGCCCCCTGTATTTCGCTGCAAGGGCCGCAAGCTTTTCCGGGGTGTTGTTCCGGAAGGCCTGGGGAATGCTGTAATGCTCAGGAATCTTTTTCGCCTCCCTGGCCTTCCGGAGCAGGGCCTCCTGAAAGCGGGAGTCCGTAACGGCCAGAATCCGCGCAATGATCTCCTGATCCGAACGCCCCCTCAGATCCGCAATTCCGTATTCCGTCACCACAATATCCCGCAGATGGCGGGGAATGGTGGTGTGCCCGTAATTGAAGACCACGTTGGAGACGGTTTTTCCTCCCCGGAAGCCCGTGGCCCTCAGCATCATGATGAGCCGGGCATCCTTCAGGGCATGGGCCATGGACACAAAGTTGTACTGCCCCCCAACCCCGGACACCACACGGCCATCTTCCAGCCCGTCAGAACAGACATTGCCAAGGATGGAAAGTTTCATACCCGTATTCACAAAACGGGCGTCTTTCCGTTGCAGGGCACGGAGCGTTTCATTGCCGTAAAGCTGATTCACCACATCCACGCCCGTCATGGAAAACTGTTTTCTCTCTTCGGCATCCATGGCCCGGAGGTCTTCATAAAAACCGTTCGAACCGATGAAAAAGCCGCCATGGAGCAGAACCCCATTTTTCAGGCGCTGACCACAGAGAACCGCAGCCAGCTCCCGTCGATACCGTTCATCCCGGAGATCTGCACTGAAAACACGGCCCGAGGCATCCCGGATCTCAAAATTGTCATAGGAAAGCCCCTCAGCCAGCAGGCCATGGTACTGAAGACGATCGAAATCCTCACGGGTCAGCATGGGATAGAAGGGTTTTTCCGCAAACAGCCTCTCCAGAGCTTCGGGCGTCACCTTTTCCCGCAGCAGCCCTTCGTTCACAAGACGCTGTACCCCCGCATCCCCATAAACCTTCCGCTTGAGAACCCCTGCCTTGTAAAGGTACATGAAAGCTTCCACCAGCATTTCCGTGGCGCCGTAAAGCCCTTCCCGGAAGGGTTGTCTGCCACCGATGCTGTCCACCAGCGAACCAGAACGTTCCTCAATACCCGCATCCACAAGAAGGCTGCGGTAAATGTCGTTGTGTTCATGGCGCAGCACCAGACTGTCGGCAATGGCGTCACCCAGAGCACCGATGCCGATCTGCAAGGTGCCGCCGTCTTTGACAAGACTGCTCACATGCAGGCCGATGGCATGATCGGCCACGGCAACGGAAGCCTTGGGCACAGAAAAGAGGGGGGTATGCAGTGTTTCCCCCTCAAGCACAATATCAAAAACATCGGGCGTGTTCACCGCATCCCCGTACATAAAGGGCAGATGGCGGTTCACATGGGCCACATGCACCACATTCCGCCCCTCTTTTCTGGCCTTTTCCATATAATCAAGCACATCCTGCCCCAGGTCGGCATTGCAGGAGTCACTGAACACCAGCTGCCCCTTCTCTTCCCCTCTGGCCACAATATGACAGTAGACGTTGATGGCATTCACACCCAGATCCCGCACCACATGGGTATAGTTGCTGCTGATGTACTGCTGCTGGGCATCGGGGACATTCATGTAACTGCCCGCCTTGTAAAAAAACTCCCGGATGGTGACGTTTTGGGGAAGCTTTCCCTGCCTGTAGTCCTTCATATAGTCAAAATCCGGAACCCCCTTCCAGATGCGTTCCACAAGGGGCCCCAGCATCCGCCGTTCCAGCTCGCCTGCGGGACTGGGCTTTTCCAGGGCAAGGGCTGTGAGAAGGGTCAGCGTCATCTCCGGATCCGCCTTGGCCCGGGCATACATGGCATTGGCAATCTGATGGGATTTTCCCAGGGCAAGGGGCATCCCCATCACCACATTCTTTCCGACCTTCTCAAGAATGGCATCCACACAGGCTTCCACATCGGCGATGAAAAGGGGCTGTTTTCCGGCCATGGACTCTCTCCTTATTGGGGATTTCAGTATGGGAATCAAAAATTTCAAATTCTTTGCAGGATAGACTCCCCAGGCATCTTAAAAAATCCGCCCGCCGCTGTTTTCCCTCCCCATGCAAAACCGTTTTTCCCCTAGGTCAAAGACCTAGGCAACGCCCTTCCCGACAGAAGAGACTCCGGATTCCGGGTACTTTTTATGGACTTTCGGGGAAAACAGAGGCTATCATCTGCCATTTTCTTCGTCCCCAGCCTTAAAGGAGTCTGCCATGCTGCCCCCCCATCTCCTTCGCAGACAGGCCGTCCGCATCCGGAAAGAAAAAACCCGTCTGGAACGCCGCATCCGCAAGCTTGAAGGCGATGCAGACGCCCTGCGCAAGGCCCAGAAGGCCCTCTCCAAATCCGAGGAAACCTACCGGACGGTTTTTGCCAACACGGGTACGGCCACCATCCTCATTGAAAAAGATGCCACCATCGCCATGGTGAATGCGGAATTTGAAAAACTGGCGGGATTCAGAAAAGATGAGGTGGAAGGGCGTCAGGTATGGACGGTTTTTGTGGAAAACGAGAAGGATCGGGAACGCATGAAATTCTACCATCACCAGAGACGGACAGATCCCGAAGCCGCGCCCAGAACTTACGAGTGCCGACTGCGGAACAAAAGGGGGGAAAATCTCATCGCCACCATGACCGTGGCCATGATCCCCGGAACCCAGCAGAGCATCGCATCGGTTCTGGATATCACCCAGCAGCGCAGGGCTGAGAAAGCCCTGAAAAAATCCGAGGAAAAATTTGCCAAGGCCTTTCATTCCAGCCCGGTGGCCATGATGATCGCGACCATGGATACGGGCTGCATTCTGGATGTGAACGATACCCTGATCACAATGACGGGCTATCCCAGAGCCGCCATTATCGGTTCCAGAATCCGGGAAATGGCTTTCTGGCCGGATACCGGTCTCTTCAAGAGCCTTGCCCGGGAACTGCTGGCCCATGGCCGCTTCCACCAGCGGGAAATGGCCTACCGCACCCACGCAGGGGATATCCGCACCGGCAACCTCTCTGCCGACATTGTGGATCTCGATGGCAAACCCTGTATGCTCACCGCCATCCTCGACATTACGGAACAGAAACGGCTGGAAAAAGAAATCCTGCGCATCGGAGAGGAAGAACGCCGCAAGATCGGCTATGACCTCCATGATGATCTGGGCCAGCATCTGGTGGGGGTGGAAGCCATGACCACCCTGCTGTATAAGCGTCTTATGACATCAGAACACCCCAGTGCCCCCCTTGCCGGAGAAATCATGGATCTGATCCGATCCGCCACAACCAAAACCCGGAACATGGCCAAGGGACTCTGTCCCGTCAACCTGGATGCAGGCGGACTGGCCGCCGCCCTTTCCCAGCTTGCCGAACAGATTGAAACCGTTTTCAAGGCCCGCTGCCACCTTGAGGCCGCCACCCGGAACATGGCGATGGATCACAATACCGCCGTCAATCTCTACCGCATTGCCCAGGAAGCCATCAGCAATGCCCTGCGCCATGGCCGGGCCGATCAGATCTGGATTCACCTCAGCCATGACGAAAAGGGCATTGCCCTCTGCATTCAGGACAATGGGGAAGGTCTGCCCCATCCCCTGCCTGCCCAGGGAATGGGCCTCGGTATCATGGCCCACAGAGCCAGACGCATGGGGGCCACCTTTGAAATCCGTAACCGCAATCCCAAAGCCGGAGTGGAAATCCTATGCCGTATCCCGCACGTATCCTGATTGTCGATGACCATCCCGTGTTCCGAAAGGGACTGGCCCAGCTCATCAATGAAGAAAAGGACATGACCGTCTGCGGAGAGGCCGAAGATGTGACCGCCGCAGAAAACGCCATCCTTACCCTCAAACCCGACATGGTGATCATCGACATCACCCTGAAGGACAAAAGCGGGCTGGAGCTGCTTGCGGACATCCAGGCCACCCGGCCGGGTCTTCCCACCCTCATCGTGTCCATGCACGATGAATCCCTTTATGCGGAACGGGCCTTCCGCCTGGGGGCCATGGGCTACATCATGAAGGGGGAGATGAGTGATACGGTCATCCAGGCCATCCGTCAGGTGCTTGCCGGCCGCATTTACGCCAGCGATACCATGGTCAGCCGCATGGTCGGACGCCTGAGCCGCAAGGCCGACCCCACGAGTCATCCGGTGGAAAGTCTTTCAGACAGGGAACTGGAAGTGTTTCAGCTGATGGGAAAGGGGTTTCAGAGGAAGGAAATTGCCGACCTGCTGGGGGTCAGCGTCAAAACCGTGGGAAGTTACAGGGAGCTCATCAAAAAAAAACTCCAGGTACAGAACTCCGGAGAACTCATGCGGGAGGCGGTCGCCTGGGTACGGCGCTTTCCCTGAAATACCAGACCGGCATGGGATAAAAACAGATACCGCCACAGGCAGGAATCCCCCATGGCAGCATCCACCTTCCATAAATCCTGAAACGCCGTCACTCCCGCCTGAAGCTGGAGTAAATCCCCGCATACCGCTTGCGCAAAAGCGGTTTTTCAATTTTACCCGTAGGATTCCGTGGCACGTCTCCAAAGTGTACAATCCGGGGTCTGCGATACCGGGGCATCCCCAGGCAATAGGACTTCACTTCCTCCTCGCCCATCTCCATACCGGGTTTAAGCTGGATCACGGCAGTGACCAGCTCTCCCAGACGCTCATCCGGCGTTCCGATCACAGCCACATCCTGAATCTTCTCATGGCGGATCAGGTAGTTTTCCACCTCCACGGGATAGACATTCTCCCCACCGGTGATGACAAGATCTTTTTTCCGATCCAGGAGCCAGTAAAAACCATCCTGATCCTGGCGGGCGATATCTCCCGTGCAGAGCCAGCCATTTTTGATGGCTTTGGCCGTTTCCTTGGGATTTTTGTAGTATTCCCGCATCATGCCTCCGCCCCGAACCAGAAGCTCCCCAGGCTCTCCGAAGGGCACGTCCTCCATTTTCCGATCCACAATGCGGCACTCCCAGCCCCAGCCCGGAACCCCGATGGCGCCCACCTTGTGGGTATTTTCCAGCCCGAGATGCACGCATCCCGGGCCTGTGGCCTCGGTGAGACCATAGTTTGTATCATACTGGTGATGGGAAAAGATTTTCCGCCAGCGCTGCACCAGGCTGGGCGGTACGGGCTGGGCACCAATGTGCATGAGCCGCCAGCGGGAGAGATCATAGTCCTCAAGCTTCAGCTCACCGGACTCGATGGCATGGAGAATATCATGGGCCCAGGGAACGAGAAGCCAGACAATGCTGGCCTTCTCCTCACTCACCGCCTCCAGTATCCAGCGGGGAGACACCCCTTTCAGCAGCACGGAAGGGGCCGCCACCTTGAAGGAGCCAAACCAGTGCATCTTGGCGCCCGTATGATAAAGGGGCGGAATGCAGAGAAAAATATCATCAGCCGTCTGCTGATGGTGCCGGTGTTCCACCTCACAGGCAAAGGCCAGACTAAAATGGGTGAGCAGCACCCCCTTGGGATCTCCCGTGGTGCCGGAGGTAAAATACAGAGCCGCCTCGTCCTCCGGCTCTAAGGGCACAGGTTTCAGACTTTTCGCCTTTTCCCTGTCCCCTTCCGCAAGCAGGGCTTCCATGGGCATGGCGAAACGGGGCCTCTGTTCCTCAGGCCCGACAAACACATACAGCTCCACCACCGTATCCAGCTCCGGCTTGACCACCCGGACTCTGTCCACAAACTCCGGCCCGAAAATCAGCACCTTGGCCTCGGCCTGAAGGGTGCAGCGGAGAATTTTGTCCGCCAGAAAACGGAAATTCAGGGGCACGGCCCAGGCACCGGATTCCAGAATGCCAAAATAATAGGGAAGCCATTCCAGACAGTTGGTCATGAGGTGCACCACCTTTTCCCCCCTGGAATAGCCCCGCATGCGCAGAGCCCGGGAAAGGCGCAGACTCTCCTGGTAAAAAGCCGCCCAGGTCAGGCTGCTGCGGGATCCGGCTTCAGGACTCCGCTCCACAAGGGCCATTCCATCCGGAAAGTTCCGGGCGTTTGCTGCAAGAATTTCCGTAATCAGCTGCATGATACCTTCTCTTTCCCTTCCTTTGAAAAACAGGTTGCCCGTTCCGGGTAATGGAGCAGGATAATCTGCACCCACCCGAAGATCAATACTTTTGGTGTTTTGCACAGGCATTGAAAATGCCGCATAAAAATATCCGCCTCCCGGGTACAGGAAAGCGGATATTTTTTCAGCCATTAAAGCCGCATACACATGCCATGCATTTCCATGGGCTTATTTTTTATCGGATTTGACCTCTTCGAAATCCGCGTCCACCACATCATCATCCTGGGGACGGGAAGGTTCTTCACCGGCTTCAGTGCTTCCTGCCGCGCCTGCCGCCTGCTGCTGATACATGACTTCAGCCAGCTTGTGGGAGGCCTGGGTCAGGGCCTCGGTCCTGGCCTTGATGTCCTCCGTATTCTCCCCTTCCATGGCCTTTTTCAGGTCTTCGATGGCGGCGCTGATACCGGCACGGGTTTCCGCATCCACCTTGTCGCCCATGTCCTTCAGGGATTTTTCCGTCTGGTAGACCATGCTGTCCGCCGTGTTTCTGGCTTCCACCAGATCCCGTCTCTTCTTGTCTTCATCGGAATGCATCTCCGCCTCTTTCACAAGACGCTCAATGTCATCCTTGGAAAGACCGCTGGACGAGGTGATCTTGATGGACTGCTCCTTACCCGTTCCGAGATCCTTGGCGGACACATGCACAATGCCGTTGGCATCAATGTCGAATCCCACCTCGATCTGGGGAACGCCCCTGGGGGCCGGGGGAAGATCCCGCAACTCAAAATTACCAAGGGTCTTGTTGTCTCTGGCCATCTCCCGCTCACCCTGAAGCACGTGGATGGACACGGCAGGCTGGTTGTCCGCAGCCGTGGAAAAGACCTGGCTCTTCTTGGTGGGGATGGTGGTGTTGCGCTCAATGAGCCTGGTCATGACCCCGCCCAGGGTCTCGATACCCAGGGAAAGGGGGGTAACGTCAAGAAGAAGCACATCCTTCACATCGCCCTGAAGCACACCCGCCTGAATGGCCGCACCGATGGCCACCACCTCATCGGGATTCACGCCCTTGTGGGGTTCTTTGCCGAAGATTTTCTTCACCCGCTCCTGCACCGCAGGCATACGGGTCATGCCGCCCACCAGCACCACCTCATCAATTTTAGCCGCAGAAATCCCAGCATCCTTCATGGCCTGAACACAGGGAGCTTCCAGCTTATCGAGAAGGTCTGCCACCAGAGACTCCAGCTTGGAGCGGGAAAGCTTGACCTGGAGATGCTTGGGGCCTGAAGCATCTGCGGTGATAAAGGGCAGGTTCACTTCCGTTTCCATGGAAGAGGACAGCTCGATCTTGGCCTTTTCCGCAGCTTCCTTGAGGCGCTGCAGGGCCATTTTGTCCTTTCTCAGATCAATGCCCTGCTCCTTGCGGAAGGTATCGGCCAGATAATCAATGATGCGGTTGTCAAAGTCTTCACCACCGAGATGGGTATCGCCGTTGGTGGCCTTCACCTCAAAGACCCCGTCTCCGATCTCCAGAACGGATACGTCAAAGGTACCGCCGCCCAGGTCGAAAACCGCGATCTTCTCATCGGATTTCTTGTCCAGACCATAGGCCAGGGAGGCGGCTGTAGGTTCGTTGATGATGCGTTTTACATTAAGCCCTGCAATGGTACCCGCATCTTTCGTCGCCTGACGCTGGCTGTCATCGAAATAGGCGGGAACGGTGATGACCGCGTCGGTTACCGGCTCTCCGAGATAGTCTTCCGCCACCTTTTTAATATAGGCCAGAATATAGGAAGACACTTCCGCAGGGCTGACCTTCTTGTCCTGAATCTTTACCCGAACATCCCCGTTGTCCGCAGCTTCAATGTGGTAGGGCAGAACGGTCTTGTCCTTCTGCACGGCAGCGGAAGTGAATTTACGACCAATGAGGCGTTTTACGCCAAAAATGGTGTTTTCCGGGTTGGTAATGGCCTGACGCTTGGCCGGCTGGCCCACAAGGCGCTCTCCGGAACCCGTGACCCCCACGATGGAGGGGGTGGTGCGACCGCCTTCGGTGTTGGCGATGACCTTAGGTTCTCCGGCTTCCATGATGGCCACACAAGAGTTGGTGGTTCCGAGATCGATACCGATAATCTTACCCATAATCTTTTCTCTCCTTATTTATACGAATCGGTTCCCACAGACTGAAACGCCTTATTCCGCTGCGCTGTTTCCGTCCTGTTCGGCGGGAACCGTTCTGGCCTTGGCAACTGAGACCATGGCCGGACGAATCAGTCTGTCGTGCATGATATAGCCCTTCTGAAATACGCGGATCACGGTATCCGGATCCGCTGCATCGGTCTCCTCATGGGCGACCGCCATATGATAAACGGGATCAAAGACCTTGCCTTCGGCATCTATGGCCTTGACGTGAAATTCCCCGAAAACCTTGAGAATATCCGCAAGGGTCATGCGCAGGCCGTCCAGAATAACCGTTGTGCCAGCCTCGGCACTGCCTGCGGAATCCATGGCCCTTTCCATATTGTCAAGGGAGGGGAGCAGCTTCTGTACCAGGGCCGTATTGGCGTATTTCCGGAATTCTTCGGTTTCCCGCGCCGTTCTTTTCTTGAAATTATCCAGTTCCGCAACCGTCCGCAGGTAGCGGTCATTGGCGGTTTTCAGACCAGCTTCCGCTTCCGCAAGCCGGGCTTCAAGGACTTTCATGGCATCCGGTGCAACTTCCGGTTCTGGTGACATCGCCCCGGCTCCCGTTTCACAGCAAGCCTCTCCTGCGGCTTCCGAAGAAGGCATACCCGGGGTTTCCGTCTTCCCATTGTTCCCGGTATCCGCAGGGGGTACCTGGGCTTCGGTAGTGTCTTCTGTGGCGTTTGCTTCGGCCTTTTTTTCCATATCCCCTTCTCTCGCTCTTTTCCTTAAGTGATGCACCTGTAGCCAGGCCCAGGATTTTTCCCCACAAAAAAGGGCATGGGAAATAAGGTCTGCATGCCCTCCATGAAAAGTTTGTCCATTCACGTTCTTCTTTGAAGAAAAGTCCCTTCATTTTTTGACTTTAATACAGAAGAACGGAGAACAAACTATATATAAGCCCTAAGAATCCATACGCTTTCTGTTTTACTCCCTTTTATGTTTCATCAGACCCCGATGAAGTTGGCAAGAAGATAAGGCCCAAAAAAAGCTTGTCAAGAAAGGGAAAAAACCAGATCCGACTTAAACGGAGAAGAAAAAGACATCCATGAAAAGCAGGGGCTCAGGGGGTGAAATCCACGGGCAGCCGTACCCGGTGTCCGGCCTTGTTCCGGAACAGGAGATAGCCCTTTTCCAGACCATGGCGGTACAGATCCCGTGTCAGCAGCACATCCTGACGGCAGTAGGCGATGATCTCCCGGATCTTCCCCTCCTTCCACCATTTCAGGGCCAGAAGACCATCGGCACTTTTTTCCGCACCCAAAGTCTCCTGGCCCAGATGGTTGAGAGAAAGGCGATACCCCAGCCGATCCTGAACCCGGACGAGAAGATCCAGGGTGGGAAGGGAGGCAAAATCAAAGGCGGTATAGCCCTTCAACACCCTGTAATCAAAACGGAGAATGTTGAAACCCACCACAAGGTCAGCCTGTTTCAGCAAAAAAATCAGCTCCTCCATGTCTTCGGCAAGAAAGGTGATGCAGTCATCCAGAGCCGAGTCATACACCACAACGCAGCTCACCTCCATGCGCTCTGCCCTGTGCCATCCCCCCACCTCTTCCGCAGATTTCCTTGTCTCCAGATCCAGAACCAGATACCGGCCCCCGAAAACAGCGGCAGACTCCCGGAGTTCCGGAAGCTCAGGCAGGGGAGGCAGGGGGAGAACAGACGGGGCAAGGAGGGCCTTCAGCAGAAAACCTGCGGCCTGTTTGTCTATGGGCCGGTTGCCGGAACCGCATTTGGGGGAATGCACACAGGCCGGGCACCCGCTTTCACAGGCGCAGCCCGTCACCAGATCCAGGGTGCGGGAAAGAAGCACTTCCGCCTTGAAAAAGGCCTCCCGGCAAAGACCGATTCCCCCGGCCACGCCATCATAGATGAACACACAGCCCCGGCCCACCTGGGGATGGAAGGGCTGGGAGATCCCGCCGAGATCGTTTCTGTCGCACATGACCACAAGGGGCAGAATGCCGATGGCCGCATGTTCCAGGGCATGAATACCGCCCATGAAGTGCATCTCTCCCTCCACAAGCAGTTTCTCCACGGATTCGGGAATCTCGATCCAGAGGCCCTCGGTTTCAAAGGACTGGGGCGGCAGCTCCAGAGGCTCCACCCCGAGAAAACGCTGGCCCTTCACCAGCCGTTTTTCGTATCCCGTCACCTGATCCGTCACCTCCAGACGGCAGAACCCCACCCGAGAGCCCCCCACCTGACGGGTTTCAAGGATCTCCAGAATCCGGGTTTCCTTGAAGGCCCGCGTGCGGGTGAAGTAGGGCACCCTTTCCCTGCGTACCACCACCTTTCCTCTGGTGAGATCCAGATCCTCCACAAGGTAATGCTGGCCACCGTGGATATACACCGCTCCGGGATGGGCCTCCCGCAGGGCGCGGTACACATCGGACTCCCCAATGATCCTCTCCCCTTCCATGATCACAAGGGGACTGCCCCCGCCCCGCAGATGCACCCCCCTGTGGGGATACTTCAAAGGAGACAGAAGCAGCGCCCCCTCAGCGCTTTCCAGCACATCGCCCTGTTTCAGGATGCGGGGCAGAAGGGGCCTCACCTCATCGAGAAAGGGATCCTCACGATAAAGGGGCAGTTCCGCAGCGCTACAGGCCAGATGCCGGCCTGCAATCACGGGATTGGCCGGATGGATCACCGCCCTTTCCGGCGGCATGGCAAAAAACACATCAGGATGGCGCAGCATGAAGCGGTCCAGGGCATCCTCCCCGCCGATGAGCAGCACAGCAGCCTCCCGATCCCTGCGGCCCACCCGGCCCGCCCGCTGCCAGGTGGCCATGACCGTACCCGGATAGCCCACCAGAATGCAGAGATCCAGAGCGCCGATATCAATGCCCATCTCTAAGGCCGATGTGGACACCACGGCCAGAAGCTCGCCAGAGCCCATTTTTTTTTCAATCTCCCGCCGGTCTTCGGGCAGAAAGCCCGCACGGTAAGCGGCAATCCTGCCCCTGAAAGTTCCGGAAAGCCCGTTGGCCCAGAGGGCCACCAGCTCCGTCATCTTGCGGCTCTGGCAGTACACCAGGGTCCGAAATCCCCGGTGCAGGGCCGCATGGAGGAGATCCAGCACCATGCGGCTTCCCGCATCCAGGCCATCGAGCAGGAGAAAATGCTTGTCCGGAGAAGCAGCCCCGGAGCCGGTCACACAGCAGACCGGCAGACCCGTGAGTTTTGAGGCAAGCTCTTCGGGGGCCTCAATGGTGGCGGAGCAGAAAATAAAGGTGGGGTTCGCCCCGTAATGGCGGCAGATACGGAGAAGCCTCCGGAAAACCCAGGCCATGTGGGAACCCATCACCCCCCTCAGGGTATGCACCTCATCCACCACAACGGTTTCAAGGCCTGCAAAAAATTCCGCCCATTTTTCATGGAAGGGCAGAAGGGCAAGGTGCAGCATTTCCGGATTGCTGATGAGAACGGCGGGGGGATACCGACGGATTTTCGCCCTGTGGTGGGAAGAGGTGTCCCCGTCATACACGGCCACCTCCGGCGGATTGAGCATTCCCATGTGCATGACCATGGCTTCCAGGGTTTCCTTCTGATCCTGGGCCAGGGCTTTCAGGGGAAAAAGATAGAGGGCTTTTGCCCTGGGATGGGCGAGAAAACGCTCCAGCACCGGAAGGGTATAGGTGAGGCTTTTGCCGCTGGCCGTGGGGGTGGCCACCACGGTGTGCTGTTTTTGCCGGATACGGGAAACGGCCTCGGCCTGATGGGTGTAAAGGCCTGGAATTCCCATCCTTTCCAGCATCCGGGTCAGGGCTTCGGGAAGGGGCGGTTCCAGGGACGCAAAGCGGGCCTCCCGGCCCGGCATTTTCCGGTGTGCCACCACGCGGTCTCTGATGGGATCATAGTTTTTCAGGGCCTCCAGATAGGCGGCGATGTCCTGGTCCGGGTTCACGGCTGACCCTCCTCTTTCCACGCTTCATTCAGCATCCCAAGGCGGGTCATGGTAAGCCACACCTCTTCCCGAGGCAAGGTCTTTGCGATAAGCCTTTTAAAACGGACAAGGAGGGCAGTCCCCCATGCCGTCCTGGCTTTTTCCGCATCTTTCCCACCTTTTTCCTTGACAGAGAGGAAAAAAACGACTTGGTTTGGGCTGCTTATTCTCAGGGCGGGGTGAAACTCCCCACCGGCGGTATTCCGGCCTCACGCCGGAGAGCCCGCGAGCGCTCCCTGAATGGTCAGGGAGGTCAGCAGATCCGGTGCAAGGCCGGAGCCGACGGTCACAGTCCGGATGAAAGAGGATAGGACAGTCCTTCCCTCGCAGGCCCACCTGTCTGCGTTGGCTGTTCTGCGCGTGCAGACGGCTGTCTTTACCTGTGCCCTGATTCTGGTACCCTAATTCTTTTCTCAAGGAGCTTTACCATGAATCAGAACCTGTCCACCCGTTTTGGTGATTCCGAAAAACGTATGCGGAACGCCATCACCTCCCTGCAAAGGGGAAACGGCGTCCTTGTCACCGATGATGAGGATCGTGAAAACGAAGGCGATCTCATTTTTCCCGCCGAGACCCTCACCACCGCACAGATGGCCATGCTCATCCGGGAGTGCAGCGGTATCGTCTGTCTCTGCCTGACGGATGAAAAAATCCAGACCCTGAAACTTCCTGCCATGGTGCAGGACAACTCCAGCCGCTATCAGACCGCCTTCACCGTTTCCATTGAAGCGGCCAGAGGTGTCACCACAGGTGTTTCCGCCAGCGACAGGGTCAAAACCGTGCTTGCGGCCATTGCCGAGGATGCCTGTCCGGAAGATCTGAACCGGCCCGGCCATATTTTTCCCCTGAGAGCACGACCCGGCGGCGTTCTGGAACGCCGGGGCCATACGGAAGCCACCGTGGATCTCATGCGCCTTGCAGGCTTAAAGCCCTGCGGTGTGCTCTGTGAACTGACCCGGCCCGACGGCAGCATGGCAAGGCTCCCGGAAATCATGGATTTTGGAGAAGCCCACGACCTTCCCGTACTCACGGTGGCCGATATTGTGGCCTGGCGCCAGCAGCAGGCCTGCTGACCCCCTCCGAAAAAAACAGCACAGACACTCCCGCCTGATCCCATGGCAAGGGGCGTGAAGCCGGATCTCTCTACCGGTTTCACGCCCCTTTTTACTGCTGGGGCCGATCCGGAAAATACGCCGGACAGCCCTTTTCTCCTCTGACGCTTTTTGCCCTGGGGTCAGATCCCCCTGTCTTCGTCTGTCAGCAGGTCAAGCCCCTTTTCCCCTGCGGCAAGGATGGCCTTTACCTTTTCCAGGCCAAGCCTTGTGATCCTGGCAATGTCCTCCGGAGCCATATGCGCGTCACGGAGGGCCATGAGGGTCTGAAACTTCTCTTCACGAAGCTTCCTCAGGCCCTCATCCAGACCCTTTTTCAGGCCTTCATCCAGACCCTTTTTCAGGCCTTCATCCAGACCCTTTTTCAGGCCCTCTTTTCTGGCGAAATCAATGCCCGAGAGATAATCCCGCTGCCATTTCATGCGGGATTCGTAGGCTTCCCGGAGTGCATCATCGCGGGTAAAGGCCACATATTTTTCACGGGCGCTGGCAAGCTGGGGGTTGTCATGCAGAATGGTTTTCATGGCGTCATCCTCCCTGTTCAGGCCTTCGTTTTTCAAATAGTAGAGCCACCGGTCAAGATCCTTTCCCAGAGTATAAGTCGTGATCTTGGGCAGTTCAAGAAAGTGCAGGCTGAGGTGATCCGTAAGGATCAGCTCAGGGCTGTCCTTTTCACAAAGCATGAAGCACAGGTGAGACCGCTCCGTGTCCTTCACCAGCACAAAATTGAGGATATTGATGCAGA
>NZ_JCANVJ010000016.1:0-71721 GCF_059569355.1 Desulfobotulus sapovorans DSM 2055
CAGAGAAAAATCACTCATATAAAATAAGTAGTGACCATGATTTGTGCTAAACCCTTGCCAGGCGGGTGTTTTTCAAAAAAAATGACAAAGTTGGGCTAAAGATGCAGGCATCTTCATGACAGCACCTCCCCATCGGAGATTTCCCCAGACCTGTCCCTGAACCGGATTTCTTTTCCCCGGAGTTGCACGATGTTTTTTAAAAAATTATTTACCCGAAAAAAAACAAAGCCCCGGCGGGTGGATCGGGGGATGCTTCTCTTTGACCACACCTCCGACGTGATCCGTGCGGAGACCCTTCTCAAAGCCGGAGGCTGGGCCATCAGGGTCATGGGGCCGCCGCCGGAAATCCAGAGGGGCTGCGATCTTGTGGTGGAATTTCCCCTCATGGAGCAGATGCGCATCCTCGAAACCCTGAAAGCGGACAAGGTCTTCCCTCTGGAAGTGGTACCTGTGGCAGGCCCCCTTCTCTCCCCTGTGGATCTTTTCCACACCAAGGATTTCGGGGACTATCTCATGGTGCGGGCTGCCAATATGAAAATCACCATTGAAAAAAAAACCCGCACCATCGTGAACATCTCCGGAGGCGGCTGTCCGGATGTGCCCTTTCTTGCGGATCAGCTTACGGGAAAAACCCTGGAAGAAGCCCCGAAGCCGAGGGAGATCGGCCACACCCTCTGCGGGTACGCCCTCCAGCTTGCCTATGAGGAGGTAGAACGCCAATGCTCCTGATCGCAGGAACCGTACCGGATCTGACCTTTCCCCTGGTCTGCGGCCCGGCCCTTCTGGAAGGCGGGAGCCTGAAGGTGGGGAGCCACCGCATTCCCGTGCTCCGGGGAACCCCGGCCCTTGTGGCTGCGGCCATTCAGGCATCCCGCTTTACAGGGAGCGAAACGCCCCATGCCCTGCTGGCCGGGGACACGGGACGGGGCGGTGGCAGCCGTCTTGTGTACCAGTATCTTGTGGAAAATGCGGAGCGTCTTGGGGCGGACACCCTCACCTTCCACTATCTTCAGCCCGATGTGGACTGGCACAACCGCATCCTCATGGCCCTGGACGGCCTTTCCCGGCCCCCCGTCCGCATTGCGGATGCAGGTTTCATGTATGCGGCCAAGATGAGCGGCTATGCCAGCGCCTATGATCTCTTCACCCCGGATGTGGGAGAGCTGGCCTTTCTTGCCGATGAAAAGGCTCCCCACCCCTTTTACACCCGGGGCTTCATCCTGCATCAGGACGAAAATGCACCGGAGCTGATCGAAAGGGCCTATCTCCACGACAACGCCGCACAGCATCTGCTGGTAAAGGGGGCTTCCGATCTCTTCGCCTCAAGGGAAAAAATTCACTGGCGGGTGGATGCCCCCTCCTGTGAGGCCATGGAAGCCATGGGCGGCACGGGCGATACCCTCACGGGCATGGCCTCGGCCCTCATTGCGGGTGGCATGGATATGGAAAGGGCCTGCCATCTGGCGGCACGGGCCAACCGCCAGGCAGGGGTACTGGCAAAGCCCACGCCCGCAAGCCAGGTGGCGGCCATTGTGGCGGTGCTCCCCGAGGCCCTGGGCAGGTTCGGATAAAGAAAAGGCTCCTCAAGGCATGGGGAAAAAGGCCGGAGCCAAAAGACGGCCTCCCCATGCGCCGTGCCAGACCATCAGGAGCCTCCCCAGGGGCTTCGGAAAAAACGTCGCCCTTCTTTCCATGAAAAAAATAGCGCATCCCCCCTCCATCTGATAAAAACCCTCCCAGGTGCTGTTCCTCATGCCAGCCCTGTTCGGAAGCCTTTTACCTGCGCCCCGGTAACCATCCTTTCTGAAAGAGACCTACCCATGAAAGCCTCCCTCTTCCGGAACATTCCCGCCAACCCGGAACACGAAATTTTTGAAACCCTTCTTGAAGAAAAGGGCGTGACCATTGAGCGCATCATCTCCCGCGCCCATTCCTCCCCCGAAGGTTTCTGGTACGATCAGGAAAGAAACGAATTTGTCCTGCTGGTGCAGGGACGTGCCGGCATACGGTTCAAAGATCCGGAAAGCATTGTGATTCTTGATCCCGGAGACTATCTTCACATTCCCGCCCATGCAAAACACCGGGTAGACTGGACCGATCCGGATACGGAAACCCTCTGGCTGGCAGTGCATTACTGAGACATGAATCCGGTGGGAAGCACAGAATCCAGGCCCCGGAACGGGGGATCGGGAGGATCCTGCCACAAGAAACGGAAAACCCCATGCCTGAAAAGACCCTAACCCCACAGCCCCTGGTGCCGGAAGATCTGCTGGCCCTTCTGGCAGACCGGCATCCGGAAACCCTCGCCTGTCTGGAAGCATCCCGGCCCCTTGTATCCGACACCCTGTTTACGGATCTGCGCAAAGTCGCCGCCATGAGCGACTTTTTCGCCTCAGGTCTGAAGCGGGAAGCGGATCTGCTGGACCGGCTCAGGAATGACAACCTCCTCATTTCACCACCGTCCTCCGTCCGGGAGGCCATCGCACAGGCCCTGGAAAATGTGGATTCCGAAAGCAGCCTGTCCCTGGTTTTACGGAAAATCCGCCACCTCCGCATGATGGCCATCTGTTTCCGGGATCTCTCGGGCAGAGCCTCCCTTGCTGAAACCCTGACATCCCTTTCGGATCTTGCCGAGGCTGTGGTGGATGCCGCAGCCTGCTGGCTGCACGGAAAAATGACGGCCCTCCACGGAGAGCCCATGGGGGAGGAGTCCGGCAGACCCCAGCGCCTGGTCGTCCTGGCCATGGGCAAGCTGGGAGCCGGGGAGCTGAACTTTTCTTCGGACATCGACCTCATCTACACCTACCCCGAACCCGGAGAAACCGCAGGCCCGGATGTGATCGCAAACGAGACCTTCTTCACCCGCCTTGCCCGCAGGCTCACCGCCGTGTTCAGCGGCAACACGGGCGGCCCCCTGTTCCGGGTGGATCTCAGGCTGAGACCCTTCGGGGATAACGGGCCCATGGTCATCCACTTTGACGCCATGGAATTTTACTACCAGACCCAGGGACGGGAATGGGAACGTTACGCCCTCATCAAATGCCGCCCCATCTCCGGCGATGCTGAGGATGGCAGAGAACTGCTTCAGCGCCTGAAACCCTTTGTTTTCCGAAGGTATCTGGATTTCGGTGTCTTTGACAGTCTGCGGGAAATGAAGCAGTCCATCATGGTGGAGATCCGGAAAAAAGGCATGGCGGACAACATCAAGACCGGTTCCGGCGGCATCCGGGAAATCGAGTTCTTCGGTCAGGCCTTTCAGCTGCTCCGGGGCGGGGTGATACCGGGACTTCAGGAACGGGAACTCCTGAAAATTCTCGATACCCTGACCCGCTTCCGCCTCATTCCTGCCCAGGTTCGGGAGGAACTCCGAACCGCCTATTTTTTCCTTCGCCACACGGAACACCGCATTCAGGCCTGGGAAGACCGGCAGACCCACCTGCTGCCCCAGGAAGAAAGGCCCCGAAAGGCCCTTGCCGCAGCCATGGGCTTTGAAAACTGGGCCTGTTTCCTTAACGCTCTGGAAGCCCATCGCATCCGGGTGCATACCCATTTTCAGGGTCTTCTTTCCGTGGAGGAAGAAGGCAGGGAAGCCGTACGGCCCATGGCAGCGCTCTGGAAAAACCGGCACATGGACAGGGACAGCGTTGCAGGGCTTCTCGCCCAGGCCGGATACAGGGAACCGGAAACCGCTTTCCGGATGCTGGACTATTTCCGGGAAAGCCTTCTCAATCAGGCCATGAGCAGTGAAGGAAAAAAACGGCTGGACACCCTCATGCCCCTTCTCCTCGAATCCTGCGCAAAGGGAGAAAATCCGGAACAGGCCCTGGACCGTATTCTGAACCTGCTGCGTGCCGTCCAGCGCCGCAGCACCTATTTCTCCCTTTTTCTGGAACACCCTTCCGCCCTGAACCATCTGGTCCGCCTTGCCAATGCCAGCCCCTGGATCATGGACTTTCTCTCCCGTCATCCCGTGCTGCTGGATGAACTGCTCGACCCCAGAACCCTGTATCAGCCCCCGGATCGTGAGGAACTCCAGGAAGCTCTCCGCCGTCGTCTGGAAGGGCTTGACCTCCAGGATCTGGAAACCTGGCTGGAAACCCTGTGCGTGTTCAAACAGTCCGGCCTGTTACGGGTGGCCGCCGCCGATGTCACCGGTGAATTTCCCCTGATGAAGGTCAGTGACCGGCTTACGGAAATTGCGGAGAGCGTGGTGAGTGAGATTGTGGATTTTTCCCACAAAGAACTGGTAGGCCGTCATGGCAGACCCCTGGATACCCGGGGAGAACCCATCGAAGGCTGGGGCTTTGCCGTTATTGCCTATGGCAAGCTGGGAGGGCTGGAGCTGGGGTATGGTTCGGATCTGGATCTCGTCTTTCTCCATGAGGATACGGAAGGCTTCACGGAAGGGGAGGAAAAACCCCTTTCTTCGGGCCAGTTTTTTTCCCGGCTGGGACAGCGGGTCATTCACTGCCTGAAAACCCACACCCGGGCAGGCAGCCTTTACGAAACGGATCTGAGGCTGAGACCGGACGGCAATTCCGGCATTCTCGTGGTACCCGTTTCCGCCTTTGGGGAATACCAGCGCCGTCAGGCCTGGACCTGGGAACACCAGGCCATGGTGCGGGCCAGGGCCATCTGCGGAAACCATCGCCTGGCCGAACGCTTTGAATCCATCCGCCATGAAATTCTCTGCCTGAAACGGGAACCGCAGACACTGCGGGCTGAAATCCGGGAAATGCGGGAAAAACTGAAAAAGGCCCACACCCGGCCCGACCCCGGTTTCTTTGATCTCAAACAGGATACGGGGGGAATCGTGGATATCGAATTTCTGGTGCAGTACATGGTGCTGGCCCATGCCCACAGCACACCGGCCCTGACCCGCTGGACGGACAATATCCGCATTCTGGAAACCCTGTCTGAAACCGGTGTCATGCGCCCCGAAGAAGCCACCTTTCTGCGCAGTGCCTATCTTCTGTTCCGGGTCGCCGTACACCGGAAAAATCTTCAGAACGAAGCCTCTCAGGTTCCGGAAAAGCACTTTAAAAAACTGCGGGAAGGCGTACGGGAAATCTGGCGGCGCTACATGGAAGACACTGAAACAGGGGAAAAAACCGGAGCGGAAACCTTATGACGGCAGGCTGCAAGGGGCTTGAAGAAAGAGAAACGATGCATGAAATCCTTTGAACTCCGGATCTCTCCGGAAGAGATGGCGGATACGGAAAAGCTCCGCCACAGAATCCTCGGTGAAGCCAGACCCTCAGATCCTCACCACTTTGACTGGCGCATCCGGAAAAAATCCCTGGATGCCAGGGGCAGAAAGCCCCGCTTTGTCCTTCTGATCGAATGCTGGGAAGGCGAAGGCCCTCCCCCTGACCGCATCCGCGGCTTTGAGCCACGGCCCCTTTCCGGCAAAAGAGCTGTGGTTGTGGGCGCAGGGCCTGCGGGGTATTTTGCGGCCTTAGGGCTGCTGGAACAGGGAATCCGGCCCATTGTGCTGGAACGGGGAAAGGATGTGCGCTCCCGCCGGTTTGACATCAAGGCCCTGTACAAAGGGCAGGTGCATCCCCATTCCAACTACTGTTTTGGCGAAGGCGGGGCGGGCACCTATTCCGACGGAAAGCTCCATACCCGTTCCACCAAAAGGGGAGATATCCGCAGGGTGCTGGATCTTTTCTGCAGCTTCGGAGCCGGGGAGGCTATCCGGACAGAAGCCCATCCCCACATCGGTTCCAACCGGCTTCCCGGCATTGTCAGGGCCATGCGGGAGGCCATCTGCGCCGCAGGCGGGGAAGTGCATTTCAACCGCTTTGTGCAGGATCTCATCCTGGAAGACGGTGCCTTCAGCGCCGTGGTGCTGGAGGGCGGAGAACGGGTGGACGGCCATGGGCTGATCCTCGCCACAGGCCACTCCGCACGGGAGGTGTATGCCCTGCTCCATGAAAAAGGTATCCGGGTGGAAGCCAAACCCTTTGCCATGGGCGTACGCATCGAGCATCCCCAGGAAGCGGTGGATGCCATTTTTTACGGTGCGTCCCCACGGCACAACGCCCTTCCCCCTGCGGAGTACCGTCTCACCTGTCAGGCTGGGGGAAGGGGGGTCTTTTCCTTCTGCATGTGTCCGGGAGGCTACATTGTACCCGCATCCACGGCCCCCGGAGAGCTGGTGCTGAATGGCATGAGCTTTGCTGAACGCGGAGGCGCCTTTGCCAATGCGGGGCTGGTCACGGAAATCCGGCTTTCGGATCTGGGGCAGGATCCCATGGAAAATCCCTTCTGCGCCCTGGATTTCCAGCGAAAGGTGGAACAGACCCTCTTCCTTGGCGGCAACGGCAGCCTGGAAGCTCCGGCCCAGCGGGCGACCGACTTTGTTTCCGGGAAAACGTCAGCAACCCTCCCCAGAAGCAGCTACCTTCCGGGAATCCATGCAGCTCCCCTCCATGCATGGCTGCCCCCCCTGGTTGCCACAGCCCTTGCGGAAGGTCTGAAGATTCTGGGAAAACGGCATCAGGGCTTTCTTACGGAAGAAGCCCTGCTTCTGGCCGTGGAATCCCGTACCAGCGCCCCTCTCCGCATTCCAAGACAGGCGGATACCCGTATGCATCCCCAGGTGCAGGGACTTTTTCCCTGTGGGGAAGGGGCCGGCTATGCGGGGGGCATTGCCTCCGCCGCCATGGACGGTCTGGCCTCGGCGGAGGCCTGTGCCGCCTTTCTTGCAGGATGAAAAGAATCCGACCCCAAAAAGCTCACAGCATCTGACCCCCCGTTTCCCGCAGCCAGGCCACACAGCTTTTTGCAATACAGGCCTGACCTGCGGCATTGGGATGCAGATCCATGGCCAGATTGTCGTAAAAACGACCGCCCATGGCATCCCAGGAGGGGTCTCCGAGCATGTCCTCCAGAAAAAAACGGGAGCCCTGAAGCAGCTCTCCGCAAAGATTTCCCACCCTCCGGGAAAGGGCAAGGGGTCTTTCCTGATGCCTGCCGCAGGCTTCAAGGGCGGGAAATCCCAGCCATACGGAGACAGCGCCTTCCTTTTTCAGCAGGGAAAAAAGCTGAAAAAAAAGCTCCAGAAAATCCTCCTCCGTCATGCCATAGGGCCAGGCCAGCCTGCCGTCTCCGTCAAAATGATTGGCACCTGCGGAAACAAAAACCAGATCCGGCCGGTACCGCTCTATCAGTCCCGGTGTCCGTGCCAGCAGATCCCCCAGGGTGGCTCCCGGCTGGGCCATGGGGTTGGTTCCCCCCTGCTGAATGACGGCAAGCCCCGTCTCTTTCTGAAACACCCGCCAGCATGCGGCCTCCGGTGCAACCCCCCATCCATGGAGAATGGAATCTCCCACAAAAGCCACTTTACCCGTCTTTCTTTTCTCCATCCGGACTCCTGACAACATTCCCTGGATTTCCACAAAAAAGGGGCAGGCTCCACAAGAAACCTGCCCGCCGCTTCTCGCTGTATCCTCCCCGGACATCAGGCTACCAGGTGAGGGTAAAGTCCACCACATAGGACTGATCCGTCACATCCTCCAGCTCAAAGGATTCTTTGTATCCCAGGGAAAAACTGAACCAGGAAAGGGGCCGGATGGTGGCCATACCAAAGACCACGGTCTGGTTCTCGTATCCTGAAGGCACATCGTCCTGCACCTGATGAACCCGGAAAACCTCTCCCCTCAAGGTCAGAAAACCGTCCATGAAATTCATGATCCCCCCAACGGAAGGAATAATGCTGTGCTCCCAGGGAAGGGCATTGAGGGCATTGGAAATCCAGCGGACTTCCTCAGGCACAAGATCGTTGGGAATTTCTTTTTTCAGGGCCTGGTACATCAGTCCCGCATTGACAATGGCATTGGAGGAAAGTGCATGGGAATAGCGGATGCCTGTTCCGCCCCCATACTCCATATAACCGCCACCATCGGTAAAAACCTTGGATTTCAGATACGTTACACCCAGAGTGCCGTTGACCATCCACTCCACCACACCGTTGGGCTGATACCAGCGTTTTTTGAAAAAGGGCATAAAGGCGGCATGTTTGTATTCCGTATCCAGATTGTCTTCCAGATCCAGCTGACGGTAAGGAATGGAAATTCCCGCAGAATGGGTGCGCGATGCTCCAAAACGCCACTCATAGGCCATAATGCCGCTGGAACCCGTGGCCTTGTCCGCCCCGATCTTCATGCTGTCATGCTGACCGGAAATCACAATGTCCTTATTGGAAACCGGAACAAAGGAAAAGGTTTCCGCCTCGCTGACACCCGTTGTCCCCGGCCCCGCCGTACCCGTTGTACCGGGCAGGGCATTGGGAGCCATGTACACGGAAGAGATGAAAGCGGACTGGGCCAGAGACTGGGTTGTGGTCATACCACTGGCGCTCCGCTCCGGAGAATCCCCGAAAATTGCCCGGAACAGCTGGGTTTTATTGGCCTCCGCCCAGTCCACCAGTTCCTGCTTGGTTTTTCTGTCACTGGCAGATCCAAAGGACAGCGACACCCCGTTTCCCTGGATATCAAGAAAAATCAGGTCATTGTCCCCAAAGTCTCCCAGCTTGCCATTGCCGTCCCGGATGGTGAAAGTCGCATTGGCACCATAGAGTTTTCCCTCCTGGGCCGTTTCCTCCACGATCCTGCTGTCCTTGGGGATGTTCTGAAAAATACTCTGCCAGACCTCATCGTCCCCTGCTGCTGCGGGCAGCACCAGGGTCAGCCCCAACAGCGTCCCCATACACAAACCCCGCCATAGATTCCGCATACCCACCTCCCGCATCAGAATGTCCGGTTCCTGAAAAAAAGGCCTTTCTGCCTGTGCAGCACTGCAACATTTTCCAATAAAACCACCTTAAGCATCTTCCCTTCCTGCTGCAAGGCAAAAAAAACCACTCCTTCCCACAGGTGAAAAGGGCGGCTTTCTTAGGAGCTGACCTGCCGGGCCTGACAGCACGGCAGGGAATGAACGGAAAAAATACTCAGAACATCTTTTCCACAGGTCTGCGCTCCGGAACATAGACCTCCGGGATCTTTCCTTCGTTCCAGTCCTGCGAGACGTAAAGATTGCAGTAACAGCTTCCGAATTCCGCCACATCCGGCTCCCGGTACACACAGGGGCAGAGGATGTCCTTATCCTTTTCGCGGTCTCCGGAGGCCAGACGGCAGGGACAGGCCATGTACCCGTAGCGTTCCCTGTTCTCCAGCAGGGCTGCCAGAAGCTCCCTCACCCGCTCCTGATCTCTGGAAAAAAAATAGCCCCTGGCTTCCTGGCTCTTGCGCAACATCGCGTGCAGTTTTTCGATTTCCATGCTCATAAGCCCAGAGCCTCCCTGATCTGATCTTCCCGATACCCCACAATGACCCGTTCATTGATGACAATGGTGGGAAAGGAGCAGCGGGGATTCAGGGCACGCAGCTCTTCCAGAATCAGCCTGCGCTCTTCCTGATCCAGCAGATCCACGTCCGTGAAGGCATAGGCCACACTGCATGCTCCCAGAAGTTTTTTGGTGGATTTGCAATGACTGCACGTACTCAAGGAATACAAGGTCACCTGGGGTGCCTTGCCTGCCTCCCCTTGACTCATACCAGGGCCTCCTGCGGATTGGGGTTCCGGAAAGGAAAATGAGGACTCAGAGGGCATCCTCTTGTCCCTTTCCACAACGGACACAGGGACACCCCCCTGTCCTTTTCGGGAAAAACATGCTTTCCAACGCGAAAAAATTCCCATAACCACACCTCTGATCCGGATATCTGCCCCATGGGGACACCCGGTAAAAAAAGTCTGATCCGAAATGCTTGCCTTATGTTCCTGTATAAAGTTCCGGATAGTCCTTTAAAAAACGGTACAGAGTCGCCCGGCCCACGCCCAGAAGTTTGGCCGCCTTGGCCTTGTTGCCGTCCGTGCGCAGCAGTACCTGGGCCACGGTATCCGCATCCAGCTTGCGGGAAGGCCCCCTTCTGGATTTCAGATCCACCTCCCCCCGGATCTCCAGGGGAAAATCCGAAGGCTTCATTTCGCCCCCACCGGATTTGACAATGGCAAACCGTACCGCATTCTGAAGCTCCCGCACATTCCCCGGCCAGGAATAGTCCAGCAGGAGTCCCAGAGCTTCACGGGAAATCCGCGGAGAGGTATGGGGATACTGCCGGGCCGCCTCTTCCATAAAATGGTGTACCAGATGGGGAATGTCATTCCGCCGCTCCCTCAGGGCCGGAAGCCGGATGGGTACCACGTTGAGGCGGTAGTAAAGATCATCCCGAAACTCCCCCTTCTGCACCTCTTTTTTCAGATCCTTGTTCGTGGCAGACACGATGCGGACATCCACCTTGACGGTCTGTTCTCCCCCCACCCGCTCAAAGGTGCCTTCCTGAAGAAAGCGCAGAAGCTTCACCTGCATGTACTTGGAAAGTTCGGCCACCTCATCGAGAAAAACCGTGCCGCCGTGGGCCAGCTCAAAACGGCCCTTCTTGTCCCGGATGGCACCGGAAAAGGAACCCTTCACATGACCGAAGAGTTCGGATTCCACAAGACCTTCGGGCAGGGCACCGCAGTTGATGGGCACAAAGGGCTTTTCCACCCGCGGACTTTCACTGTGGATGGCAGCAGCCACCAGTTCCTTGCCCGTCCCCGTATCCCCTGTGATGTGCACGGGAAAATCATACTGGGAAACATCCCGGATCTGCTGAAAAATCTGGAGCATCTGGGGATCATTGCCGATAATGCCGGAAAACCGGCCCATGTCCGCAGCCTTGAGGCGCAGATCAAAGAGATCCGTCACATCCCGCATGGACGCCAGCACTCCCCAGAGGGAGCCGTCGGGATGTTTCATGGCCGTTACCTGCATTTCCACCTGACGCACTTCGCCGGAACGGGAAACCAGATTGAGGGGATAACGGCACTGTTCTCCCGTAAAGGTCATGCCTTCGCAGAAGGAACAGCGGCTGCCGCAGAGGGGGGATCCAAAGATCTCATGGCAGTCCCGGCCGATGACCTCCTCCCTGGAAAAGCCCGTGATCCGCTCCGCCTCCCGGTTGAACACAAAAATTCTGCGGGAGGTGTCATGGGCCACAATGCCCGTGTCGAGATTGTCCAGTACCCGGAAAAGGTTTTCCCTGGAAAAAAGGATGTCATCCACAGATGCGACGCCCATATCAGGAGGATTCATGAAAGTCCTGTCTTATTGCAGATCCGTATAATAGCTGTCCCCCGGCCCGCAACAATCCCGCTCCGGGGTGTGCGAACCAATCCGGCCAACATCCGGAAAGCCCTGAACCCATCAGGCTTCCCGGGCCATGCGCAGGGCACCGATGGCATTGCCCACCCCATGGTGTTCGGGAAGAATCAGCTCCGTTCCCAACGCTCTGGCCACCTCAGGCAGCAGATAGCCCGCAGCCGCACCAATGCCCACAAGGGGGCCCTTCAGGGCAAAATGCACATCGAGAATTTCATGGGTTCTGCGCTCCGGCCAGAAGGCGGAAAAGGCTTTTCCCGTCTGAAGGCGCACAAGAAAATCCACAATGGCATCCTCAATGCGGCAGGCCACATCGGCCAGCACCGCCCGGCAGAAGCTTTCCGCGTCCATGTCCAGGGCCGCCCCCAGAATCCGCGCCCCGGCCAGGGAGGCGTCCCGGTTGCCGAAATCGAGCAGCCCCAGGCCATGCAGAGCATCCGTTGGCGTAAAGGCAATGCGCTGAATCCGCCCCTTGCGCAGGCCGGGAGCCATCCTGTCTTTCAGTACCATTTCCGGCAGGCCCAGGGCATCCCCGAGCTGGCCCAGGGCCATGGGGCCATAATCCATGAGCACGGCCCAGAGGGGATCTGCGGCCTCTCCTTCGGGAACGGCCCGCAGGCAGGCGGCGTTGGCGCCCCCATCCATCCAGAGTTCGGGGGCTGGCAGCCCCTGGGCCATGCAGAGGGGAACGGCCCGTTCCGGGCCGATGACCCTTTTCTTTTTCTCCACACGCACAAAGGAATCCCCGCCGATGCCCACCGTGTGCATGGATACCGCAGGCACATGGGTTTCCCAGGCACCGATGCGGCTGCCGTCCCTGTCCACCAGGGGCCTTCCCTGACGGATGCGGGTGATATCCGTTGTGGTGCCGCCCACATCCACCACCAGAGCCTCCCCTTCCGCCACCACAGAAGCACCGAACCAGGCTGTGGCCGCTGGCCCGCTGGCCACCGTGCTGGCCGCCTGCTGCACGGCCCCTTCCACGTCCATGCAGCCTCCGTCCCCCCGCACCACCCGCAGCTCCTTCTCCAGACCATAACCCTGAAGGGTGAGAAGAACACCTTCCAGAAATTCCTGCATTCTGGGCATGAGACGGGCATTGAGCACGGTGGTGGCGGCACGGGCCTCCAGTCCCGGACGGTCGCTCACCACATGGGAGCAGAAAACGGGTCTGGGATCCACCATGGAAATGGCCTTGGCCGCCACCTGTTCATGGGCGGGGTTGGCAAAACTCATGGCGGAAATCACGGCATAGGCATCCACCCTGCCCCGAAAAAAGAGGGCGCCGTCCAGAAGACCTTCCACGTCCAGAGGGCTTTCCTCCTCGCCCAGCACCGTATGCCCCCCTGCCACCTGCTTGATGCCCGCCACGGGAAGCTCCAGGTGCTTGTCAAGGCCGATCACGAAAAGCCCCACATCCGCCCCCTGCCCTTCCACAATGCTGTTGGTGGCCAGGGTGGAGGAAACGGCAACCCGGCTCACCCTCCGGGAAGAAAAATCCACCTTTTCCTTCAGGGCTTCCACCGCCCGTCCCAGACAGATCTGCAAATCCTGATGGGTGGTGGGCGTTTTGGCCGTTGCCAGTACCTCACCACTTTCAAGATCCATGAGAACGGCATCCGTATAGGTACCGCCCGTATCCATGCCAATGCCGTAGTGTGTCATTGCCTTATCCCATCTTCAGAAAAAAAATCTATCAAAAAAACGGAGCGCTCCGCCCCGCCCTGCACGCTGTGTCTCCTGGCTGTTCAACCCCTTCCCCGCATACCACAACCAGAGCCTCTTGACGAGAGCGTCTGTTGTTTTGACCGGGACAATGGGTCAAAAGTCCCTTGGGCAAGCCCTGCGGAACATGCTATGCTACCCGGACTCTGAAAGGAAGCCCCCATGGCCTACTGCCTGCGTATTCTCACACCCCAGGAGACGCCGCCCTCCCTGCCCCGTCTGATGGGAGATCTTCAGCTTTCCTGGCCAGGTCTTCGGCTCATCCCCGAAGGTTCCGAAACCCGGCCCTGGGAACAGATCCTCGTCCAGCTTGCCGACGGGACGGATCTGGCCCTTCTCTGCTGCATCCTCCTGGACAAGCATCCTGTGGCCCTTGCCAGAAAAAAACATCTTCTGGAAGAGGTGGCCCAGGGCCGTCCGGTCTCCGCCGCCCGCTGGCTGAAGGGCTATATCGGAAAAGTCCGCATGCTCTACGAAATCCATCCCATGGAAGAAGTACACCTTTCCCATGGATGGGACATTCTGCTTTCCCTGCGCCTTGCCCTCTGGGAACAGGTTCGGGGCATACGTCACACCCGGGATGAGGGCTTCACCAACCCCGAAGGGGATCTCATTCTCTGGCAATACCCGCCTTCGGCCACGGGCCTTGTTCCCGCAGCCGTGTACCGTTTTGGCCGTTTCCGCTCCTTTTCCCTCAACCTGGCCAGCCCCAGGCACAGACAGGCCTTTTTTCAAGGAAAACAACCCAAACCCTGAAAAACAAGGAAAACCGCCATGATTCCACGCTCCCTGTTCTCCTGCCTTGTCCTGCTTCTTGTCCTGTTCACCCCCCATCCCTTCCTGTATGCCAGTCCCGCTGAAGACATCCCCGAAAGCCTGAAGCCCTGGATCCCCTGGGTGGAGCATCAGGACAAAACCCGCTTCTGCCCCAGCCGTACAGGCTCTCCCCTGCCCGCCCTCTGCATCTGGCCCCACACCCTGAAACTGGATCTCCATGAAAAAGGCGGAACCTTTTCCATGGACTGGGAACTGTTTGCAGCAAGCCCCATCCCCCTTCCGGGAGAGGGCACCCAGATGCCCCGCGATGTGCGGGTCAACGGCAAAGCCCATCCCCTGCTCATGGAAAAGGGCCTTCCCGTTCTGTACCTCACCCCTGGAAAACAGCGCATTGAGGGCCGTTTCCTCTGGCCCAGAATACCGGATACCCTGAAACTTCCTCCGGAAATCGCCCAGATCGAAGTCCGTAAAAACCAGTCCCCCCTCACGGGCCTGCTGCGGGATGAGGAAGGCCGCCTCTGGTTCAGAGCCCCCCCCTCCCGGAACCCCAGACCTGCGGAACCCGAACATACAAGCCTCCGCATTTACCGGAAAATCCAGGACGGTCACCCTCTGGAAATGGAAACCCGCATTGAGCTTTCCGTTTCCGGGGAACCGCGTCAGGAGATCCTGCCCGTTCCCCTGCCGGAAAAGGCTGTGCTGGTGCAGGTGGACAGTCCCCTGCCCTTAAAGCCCTCCATGGCCGATGGCCTGGTACTGGATGTCCGGCCCGGTAACTTCACCCTGCGCCTTGTGCATCTGCTTTCCGGCTCCGAAAACAACCTCTCCGTACCTGGCCGGAAGCTGGAAGAACTCTGGGTTTTTGTGCCCCGGCCAGAGCTGCGGGCTGCGGAACTTCAGGGGGGCAAAGCCCTGGATCCCCGCCAGACCAGCCTGCCTCCCGAATGGAAATCCTGGGCCGCCTATGCCATGAACCCGGAAGCCAGCCCCTCCATCCATATCCGGGAAAGCCGGACAGAACCCGCAGAGGAAAGACTACACCTGAAACGGGATATCTGGCTGGATTTCAACGGCAAGGGTGCCACGGTGCGGGATCAGCTTTCCGGAACCCTCCAGACCCGAAGCTATCTCGGCATGAGGGCAGAAGGGCCGCTCCTGCCCGGACGCATCACCTGGCAGGAACAGGATCGGCTCATCACCCTTCAGGACGGGCTTCAGGGCATTGAACTTCCTCCCGGCTCCCTTGCCCTCACCAGCCTCAGCCGCATGGACACCCCCCTTTCCGGCAAGGCTCTGCCTCTGGGCTGGCAGACCGCCATGGAAGATCAGGACATCACCCTGCATCTTCCCCCCGGCTGGCATCTGGCCACCCTGAAGGGAGGCCAGACAGCGGAACGACACAGTCTCTTTTCCCGCTGGACCCTTCTCGACTTTTTCTTCCTTGTCCTGCTTTCCGGAGCCGCCCTGAAGATCTGGGGGCTGACGTGGGGCCTTGCCTTTGCCCTGTCCATTGCCTTCTTTCACCACAGTTTTCCCCTGCCCCTGCCCTTCTGGTTTTCCCTGGCCGCCACAGCCGCCCTCGGCAGGTATTTCCGGAACAGGCATCCCCGTCCTCTGGCCCTGACCCTCCTGTCCGGAATCCACATCCTCCTTCTCCTTGGAGCAGGTCTTGTGGCCCTGCCCTATGCGGCAGATCAGATCCGCACAGCCCTCTATCCCCAGCTTGAAAACCCGGCAAAATTTCTGCGCCATACCGCTGCCCCCAGGGCCGTACAGCAGGCAAGCCTTTTTTCCGAAGCTGCGAATGAAATGGAGCAGATCGCGGAAAAGGGCCTGCGGTATTCAGACAGCATGGACATGGCCGGAGCCCCCCCCATGGTCATGAAAGCCCGGAAAGCCGAGGCTCCCAGGATCCCCCCCGTCACCCAGACCGGCCCGGGCGAACCCTCCTGGAAATGGCGGAGCATTCCTGTTCAGACAGGCTTTGCCGGGCCGGAACACAGCCTCACCTTCTTTCTCATTCCTCCCCTGGCCGCATCCCTGGCCGCCTTTTTACGGGTAGGTCTGATGGTACTGGTACTGGGGCGACTGGCTGCGGGCTTTCCCTATGCCCTTCCCGGTCTGGGAAAAACCACAGGACTGGCCCTGGCTCTGGTTCTTCTGTCCCTCAGCCCCCTCACCAGGGCCCAGGCGGATTTTCCGCCGGAGTCCCTCCTCAGGGAACTTAAGGAAAGACTCCGGACCCGGGAAGCCTGCTTTCCCGACTGTGGCCGGAGCGGGCCTTCCACCCTCACCCTGGACAGACCGGACAGCCCCCATCCTGCCCTCAGCCTGGAAATGGAAATCCATGCAGGAAGCCTGCTGGCCTTCCCCCTGCCGGTAACGGATCTGCCCCTGCCCGGCCCCGCCTTTCTTCTCAATGGCGAAAAGCCCCCCGTTCTCCGCTGGGAAGGCAAGGACTTTGTGGCTCTCCCCCCCGGCATCCACACCCTGCGCATGACGGCGTCCCTGCCCGGAAGCCCTTTCCGCCTGGATTTTCCCCTGAATCCGGACACTCTCAGGCTCCATGCGCCGGGATGGAGGGTGGAGGGCCTGGGTCATGAGGGCCGTATCCGGGAAATGCTGCTCTTCAGGCCTGAAGGAGAAAAAAAGCCTGAAATTCTTGCCGAAGAGCCGGAAGTGCTGCCCTTTGTCCGGGTACACCGCAGCATCCGCCGTGACCGGGAATGGGAAGTCCGCACCACCCTCACACGAAGCTATCCCGGTACCAGACCGGGACGCATCCGTATTCCCGTGCTGGCCGGAGAAACCATCCTCAGGGAAGGCCTTACCGTACGGGACGGCCATGTGGAACTGGCCATCCCCGCCTACGGGCAGCGCTTTACCTGGACAAGCCGGCTGCCGGAGCAGGATAGCCTTCAGCTCCGCATGGCCGAGACCCTGGACTTTACGGAATTCTGGGAGATCCAGGGAGGTACGGATCGCCATTTACAGTTTTCCGGTACCACAGCCCCCCCCAGGGCCACAGGAGAAGGGCTTCTCTGGCACCCCCTTCCGGGAGAGGTTCTGAACCTCTCCTTTGCCGTCATGCCTCCGGCTCCGGGTTCCCTGCTCACAGGTGAAAAACTCTCCCTGAAACTGGAGGCGGGCAAGGAACGCAGGCGGCTCCACCTTGAGGCCACCATCCGTTCCGGCAAGGCCCTGCACCATCCCATGCAGGGCCCTGAAAAGGGGATTCTCCAGGAAATCCGCATCAACGGCAGGGAGCATCCCCTCCCCAGGGAAGGAGAAGCCCTGCTTCTGGATCTGAGACCGGGCAGCCACACGCTTGAAATGCGCTGGGAACTCCCCGCAGAAAAGCCCCTTTTCTTCCTGCCCCGGTTCATACGGATGCCAGCCCTGGATCTGGGGATGCCCACGGTTAATATTCTTCAGGAAATCCAGCTGGATAAAAAGCAGTGGCTGCTCTGGACCTACGGTCCCCTTCTGGGGCCTGGGGTACGCATCTGGGGCTGGATCGTGCTTGTACTCACCGGCTGTCTTCTTCTTGCCCTGAAGGGCAACCGCTCCCCCCTGCGCACAAGGGACTGGCTGCTGCTCGGACTGGGGCTGGTTCCCCTCTCTCCCCTGGCCATTCTCCTCATGGTGGCAGGCTTTTTTATTGTCCAGTGGCGCAGTACCCGGGTTCAGCCCATGGGTAGCCTGCACAACCTCTGGCAGTGCGGATTCGGACTTCTGCTGTTTACCATGGCCCTCATCCTGCTGGCAGCCGTCCGAAACGGACTCCTCGGGGTACCGGACATGCAGATCGCAGGCAACGGCTCCACGTCCCAGCTCCTGCGCTGGACCGCAGACCGCAGCAGGGGCATCCCTCCGGGTACCGGTGTCCTGCTTCTGCCCCTTTTCATCTGGCGGCTTCTCATGTTCGCCTGGGCCCTCTGGCTGGCGGCACGGATTCTCTCCTGGGCCCCCTGGGCCTGGAAAGCCCTGACCACAGGCCCTGCCTGGCAGGGGAAACCCAAAAAAGATCCCCAGGATACGGGGCTGAGGCTGGATCTTCCCCAGGAAGGGGTAAAAAAAGAACAGACACCGGATACCGGCCCATCCTGAACAGAACAAAACAGAACGAAGCCAAGAGCTTCTGTTCAGGGGCCTTCTCTTCAGCAGCTGTTGCATAAAAGCCTTGCCCGGTCATGCGGATTTTGCCATAAGGCAGCGTTCACCAACTGAATACCGCATCAGGAGGCCAAGATCATGACACAGGCAAGGGAAACCCAATCCACCCACAAAGAATTTATGGACGCGCATCGGAAGGAAGCGGATCTTGAGCTGGCGGCAAGATCCCGCTCCTCCATTGCCGCCTATCCCATGGGACTGCTGCTCTTTTACTTTCTCACCCCCATCAGCAGGGACATGCCCCTTTTCTTCTGGAGTCTCTGTGCAGGCGTGATGCTGCTCACCCCCCTGCGCTTTCTTGTGGCCCGCCATACGGCGGAACGCTATGACGGTGCGCCCCAGCTCTGGCACAGACTGTTTCTTTTCGGAAACTATGCCATCGCCGCCCTCTGGGGACTCACGGCCTTTCTTTCCCTCCAGCACTATGGCCTGGACTGGGTCTCCCTTCTCGTGGTGCTTTCCGTATCCGGTCTGGGAGCCGGAGCCAGCTCCTCCATGTCCCCAAGGCTGTCCGTAGCCTTCATCTTCATCCTCCTTGTCATCGGTCCCAATATTGCCTGGGGACTGCATCAGGGGGATTCCGTCTCCCTGGCCTTTGCCGCCTTTCTCGCCTTTTTTTCCGCCATGCTCGCCATGGTGACCCGCTCCAACCATGTCTGGTATTGGACAGGACTCAAGGACAAGGCCCACATCGAAGAACAGGGCCAGAAACTGGCTGTCCTCTTCAGGGCCATGGAAGAAAAATCCGGCCATCTGGGACGATCCGCCACAGAGCTGAAGACCATTTCAGGGGATACGGCAAGGGATACCGAAGCCCTCTTCACCAAGTCCGAGGGCGTCACCACAGCCACGGAATCCATGCGGCGCAACATCCAGAATGTGGCCGCAGCCATGGATCAGGCCACGGGAAACCTCAACTCCATTGCCTCTGCTGTGGAAGAAATGACGGCCACCATCCAGGAAATCGCCCAGAGTACCCAGAACGCCAGCCAGGTCACCGATGACGCCGTGCAGAAAGCCCATCTGTCCACGGAAAAAATCCGGGTTCTGGGAAAAAGTGCCGAAGCCATTGGCCGCATCACGGAGGTGATTACGGAAATTTCTGAACAGACCAACCTGCTGGCCCTGAACGCCACCATTGAGGCCGCAAGAGCCGGAGAGGCCGGCAAGGGCTTTGGCGTTGTGGCCAATGAAATCAAGACGCTCGCCCGTCAGACTGCGGAAGCCACCCTGGATATCCGTCAGCAGATCACCGCCATCCAGGAAGCCACCGCCACCTCCATCGCCGACATCACAGCCATCTCCCTTGTGGTGAACGAGGCCAATGAAGGGGTTTCCTCCATTGCCTCTGCGGTGGAGGAACAGTCCGTCACCATGCAGGAAATTGCCCGGCACATCGGTCAGGCCACCTCCGGCATCCAGGAAGTCACAACCCGGGTGGGCGAAAACGCCCACAATGCCGCAGAGATTGCGGAAAATATCCGGAACATCCGGGAAACCAGCAGACAGCTTGCGGACAATGGCAGCCAGGTGGATCTCCGGGCAACAGAGCTGGACGGTATCTCAAGGGATCTTGCCACTCTCATGAAAGCCTGATCTCCCCCTCTTCCGGTGAAGCTCGTCACCGGAAGAGGACTTCAGCGTACTGGATACAAAGGAAACAGACCACTCCCACCCCCTGCTTTCCATGGATACTTTGGAAGCACATCGGCCCCAAAACCCCCTGCTTTTCCCCAAAATTTGCGGCCTGGTTCTTGCTTTCATCCCTACTGGCTTCTCGCCAGACCGCAAACCTGAAAACGGGATTTTTTTTCATATGAAAGCTGCGGAAATCTTTTCCAACCGGTTCTGGATCTCCTTTCCTCCCTGGGTGGTGGCAGGGGCATCCCTGGTTCTCTTTCCTCTGGTGGGATTCGCCACCTTCAATACCATCCAGAGCCAGAAAGAAAATGCCTACCGTCTCCTGCTGGAAAAAGGCGCGGCCCTGATCCGGTCCTTTGAAGCCGGAACCCGGACAGGGGTGGCCACCGCCCAGTGGCAGGGATTCCGGCTCCAGCATCTCCTTCAGGAAACCGCCAAACAACCGGATATCCGTTACCTCTTTGTCATCCGGGAAAACGGCAGCATTATCGCCCACAGCCAGCCCGAACGGGTGGGCATGCAGATCCAGCAGGGCCTGCTTCCTCCCCCTGCCCAGATCCAGGAAGATCCGGATCCCGGAATCACCCGCAACATCCTCTACTGGCGGATTCTCCAGAACGGTGACCACCCCCATGTCTTTGAAGTCTACCGCCCCTTCATTCTGGATCCCGATCAGGACAGCCTCATCCAGCAGAGACTCCGGCTTCTCGCCGGTCTGGATCCGGCTCTGGCTTCCATGTCCCGCATCCCGGAAGAACGCCTCATGATCTTCATTGGTCTGGACATGCACAATGTGGAAAGGGCCAGGGTATCGGACATGTGGCACTCCCTGCTCATGAGCGGCATGATGCTGCTGGTGGGCTTTGCGGGGATTGTCTTCATCCTTCTCTTCCAGAGTTTTCAGCTCACCCGCAGCACCCTTTCCCGGGTACGGGCCTTTTCCAACCATCTGGTGGAAAACATGCCCATGGGTCTCATGGCCTTTGACGACAGGCTGATGCTGAAAACCCTCAATCCCTTTGCGGAAAAACTCCTGCGCATCCCCCCTCCCCTTCCGGGAACCCCGGCCCGTCTGGTTCTGCCCCCGCCCCTTTTCGATTTTCTCCTTTCCACAGACATCAGCTCGCCTGCCCTCTCCGGGGAAGGGCTGTACCGGGAAATCCCCTGCCCCACGGAAGAGGGTTCCATGCGTCTGGAAGCCGCCCTTTCGCGCATTGAACCCGCTGCGGAGGATGAAACCGGCGGCATCATGCTGCTCATCCGGGATCTTTCGGAAATTGATGCCCTGAGAAAGGAAATCCTCCGCAACCAGCGCCTCGTCACCGTGGGGAAACTGGCCGCAGGGGTGGCCCATGAGATCCGAAACCCCTTGAGTTCCATCAAGGGCTTTGCCACCCTGTTCCGCCAGCGTTACGGAGACCATCCGGATGAATGCAAAATTGCCGATATCATGATTCAGGAGGTGGACAGACTGAACCGGGTGGTCAGCCAGCTTCTCGATTTTTCAAAACCGGTGGTGCTCTCCCGCCGCTGCTGCCGCATACGGGATCTGGCGGAAGCCACCCTGCACCTGGTAAGCTCCCTTGCGACCAGCGCTGGCGTTCACCTGGAAAACCGGATCTCCCCGGATCTGCATCTCTACCTTGACGAAGACCGCATCCGGCAGGTACTGTTGAATCTTTTTCTCAATGCCATTGACGCCATGAAAGAAGGCGGCATTCTTACCCTCTCCAGCGTGCTGCTGGATACGGAGGTGCGCATTGAGGTAAGGGATACGGGCAGAGGTGTGGACGACAGTGCCCTGCCGCACATCTTTGATCCCTACTTCACCACCAAATCTTCAGGCACGGGGCTTGGCCTTGCCATTGCCCACAACATCATGGAAGCCCACAGCGGAAAAATCGTGGTGGCCTCCGCAGCCCATCAAGGCAGTACTTTTACCCTTATTTTTCCTGGAAAGGATATTCAGGATGCGCCCTGCCATCCTCATCGTGGATGATGATCACGCCCACCGGACTATGCTGGAAACCATCATCAGAACCTGGGCCTATGAGGCCCATACGGCGGATGACGGCGATACGGCCATCACAGCCGTTGAAAAACGGGCCTTTGACCTGATTCTCATGGATATCCGCATGGTACGCATCTCCGGCATTGAAGCCCTGGATGCCATACGCCGCATCAATCCCGCCATTCCCATTGTGCTCATGACGGCCTATGCCTCCGTGGATACGGCGGTGGAAGCCTTAAAAAAAGGGGCTTACGACTATCTCACCAAGCCTCTGGATTTTGAAAAACTGAAAATCACCCTGCTCCGGGCCATGGAGCATGTCCGCCTCAGGGATGAAAACTACAGGCTGAAAGCCCAGGCTGCGGAACATTTTGACCGCAGGAACATCGTGGGCAACAGTCCGGCCATGCGCCAGCTCCTCGAAACCCTGACCCAGGCGGCCCCTGCGGAAGCCACCGTACTCATCACAGGGGAATCCGGAACGGGAAAGGAGCTGGTGGCAGGCGCCATCCACTACAACAGCCCCAGAAGAAACGGCCCCTTTGTCAAAATCAACTGTGCGGCCATCACGGAAACCCTGCTGGAATCCGAGCTTTTCGGCCACGAAAGGGGATCCTTCACCGGCGCGGACAGGAGAAAAGAGGGCCGTTTTGTCCAGGCCAACGGAGGTACCCTTTTTCTCGATGAAATCAGCTCCATGCCCATGAGCATGCAGGCCAAGCTCTTACGCGTCCTGCAGGAAAGGGAGCTGACCCGGGTGGGGGGGGAAGAGGTGATCCGTCTGGATGTACGGGTGGTAGCTGCCACCAATGTGCCTCTGGAGGACATGGTGAAGGAAGGGGCCTTTCGGGAGGATCTCTATTACCGCCTCAATGTGGTCACCCTGAGGCTTCCCGCCTTACGGGAAAGACGGGAGGATATCCCTTTGCTGGCGGATCGTTTCCTGAAGGATTTTACGGAAAAAAACCGCAAGGACATCAAAGGATTTTCCCCCCAGGCCATGGATCGTATGCTCCGCCACAACTGGCCGGGCAATGTGCGGGAACTGATGAACGCCATTGAAAG
This sequence comes from Desulfobotulus sapovorans DSM 2055, assembly GCF_059569355.1. Classification (NCBI taxonomy): domain Bacteria; kingdom Pseudomonadati; phylum Thermodesulfobacteriota; class Desulfobacteria; order Desulfobacterales; family Desulfobacteraceae; genus Desulfobotulus; species Desulfobotulus sapovorans. The sequence goes on from NZ_JCANVJ010000016.1 coordinate 22,605, forward strand.
GGCCGTGGTGCTGTCCACCGGCAGCTATCTGGATGCGGCCATCCTGCTGCCGGATTTTTCGGGTACGGACAACCCGCCCGTTGTCCTCCCCCAGGAGCCGGAAACCATCATCCCTCTGGAGGAAGTGGAAAGGGCCACCATCATCCGCACCCTGAACGCCCTGGACGGCAACAAAAGCGAAACCGCAAGGCAACTGGGAATCACCCGCAAAACCCTGCACAAAAAGCTCAAAAGCTATGGCATGATGCCGGACAGTGCCTCCTAGAAAAAAGCAGGGCGGGTATGCTCCAGAAGAATCCGGATACCGATTCCCATGAGCACAAGCCCGCCCAGCACCTCCGCCCAGGAACCGATCCCCAGGCTCTTTGCCATGCGGTGCCCCCAGAACATTCCCAGAGCCGTCATGCAGAAGGCCACGCCTCCGATCATGAGAAGGGGCAGGGTGGGACGAATCTCCATGACAGAAAGGGAAAAACCAACGGCCAGAGCATCAATACTCGTGGCCACGGACAAAAGCACCAGGGTCATGCCCTTTGTGGGGTTTTCCGCCGTTTCCTCCCCGCCTTCTCCCCCAAGCCCTGCCCGGATCATATTGATCCCCACCAGCCAGAGCAGTCCAAAGGCCAGCCAGTGATCCCAGGGCTGAAGAAAATCCTTCAGCCCCAGCCCAAAGCTCCAGCCCAGCCCCGCCATGCCTGCCTGAAAAAAACCAAAGTGCCAGGCAAGACGCAGAATATCCCTGGAACCGATCCGTTTCATGCGGATACCTGCGGCAAGGGCCACGGCAAAGGCGTCCACGGCGAGGGCCAGGGATATGGCAAAAAGATGCAGAAAGGTCATGGCAGCAATCTAAAAGAAAGGGTAAGCAGAAAGGGGCAGGGCCCGGAAGGCCAGCACCAGGATGAAGACCCCGCCAGCACATTCTGAACAGTTCCGCATCCAGGGAAAATCTCCCATGAAAAGCCCGAGAAGGATACCACCAAGGGCCATGACCATGCCCACCAGAACAGCCAGGAAGGCCAGCCCCACCATGGCATGGGGCAGCAGGGAAAAGCCAAGCCCGACGGAAAAAGCATCCAGGCTCAGGATCAGGGCCAGGGGAACAAGGGAAACCTGACAGTAACGGGTCGTACAGCGTGTGCGACGCAGGCCGCAGCGTATCCTGTTTCCCCCGATAAGCAGAAGCAGGACAAACACCAGCCAGGGATACCAGCCGGACAGCCAGAGTCCCGCAACCTGCCCCAAAGCCCAGCCTGAAAACAGCATCCCGCCCTGAGACATTCCCAGAATTCCGGAAAACCGGAATGCCCGCCCCCATACGAGGCCTTCCATGCGCAGTCCCTGTCCCAGGGACAGTACGAAGGTATCCGTTGCAAGAATCATGGAAATGAAAAGCATCTGGATGGGACACATGGGGAACCTCCCCTCTGTTGACGGATCCGGCCCTCTGATGAGCCAGTTCTGTACCTTCCTTTCGGCTTTCAGGAGAAAAAGCTTGAAAAAACAGCGGGCTTTACCATGCCGTTTGCAAAGGTACATCCTGTGCCTGTCTCATTGCAATAAACATACCTGATTCATAACAAGGCACACCCGCGCACCCACAGGAGGCGGAGATACAGAAAGGGGCAGGCGGGCCGTGAGGGCAAAGCCTGCGTCAAGATCCAGCTCCACACGGAAAAAGGTGCCAAAAAAGCGACGCTCCCCCACCCTGGCCGAAAAAGAAGGGGCAGTTTTTTCCCCTTCCCTGTCCCCCCGGCCCGAAACGAACCGCTCCGAAAGCCCCCCCCTTTTTTCCGGATTTTCAGAATCCATCCCCAGAACGATCCCTTCAGGCCGGACAAGCAGACCGGCTCCCTCAGGCAGATCCGGAAAAAAGGCTTTCAATCCTTGAGGGATCTCTTCCGGGGCAAAGACATTGGGTTCTCCCAGAAAGCGGGCCACGGCAAGACTTCCCGGATGAGCGGAAAGCCCTTCGGGCGTATCCACACGTACGAGACGACCCGCCAGCAGTACAGCGATGCGGTCTCCCAGAAAAAAGGCCTCTTCCTGATCATGGGTGACAAAAATTGCCGCAAGCTTCCTTTTTTTGAGAATACGCCGCAGATCCCGGGCCAGACGTTCCCGAAGATTGCGATCCAGGGCCCCCAGAGGCTCGTCGAGCAGCAGCAGCTCCGGTGAAGGGGCGAGACTCCGCGCCAGGGCCACCCGCTGACGCTCCCCGCCGGAAAGCCCGTGCACCCGCCGCCTTTCCATGCCTGAAAGTTCCACCAGATCCAGCATTTCCTGAACCCGGAGTTCCCGTTCTTTCCGGTTCATCCCCGCCATACGCAGGCCAAAGGCCACATTGGCCCCCACACTGAGATGGGGAAAGAGGGCCGCATCCTGAAACACAAACCCCACCCCCCTTTTATGGGCAGGCGCAGCACCCAGATCCCGCCCCGAAAGCCGCACCCGCCCCGCATCCGGAGCCTCAAGCCCTGCGAGAATGCGAAGAAGGGTGGTTTTTCCGCCTCCGGACGGCCCCAGAAGGGTAAGAATCTCCCCTTCCTCCAGCCCAAAGGACACCCCATCCAGGGTTTTCAGGCCCCCATGTCTTTTTTCAAGGTTTTCCACTTCAAGGAAAAAACTCATCTTTCATCCTGTACACTGCCCGTCCGCACAAGACCCATGAGGCGGGAAAGCAGCCAGAAAGAGCCTGCGGTCATGAGCATAAGCCAGACGCCCATGGCCATGGCCTTGGCGTAATTCAGAGGGCCGGGATGGGACAGATAACGGTAAATACTCACCGGCAGGGTGGCCAGCTCCGGCCTTACGGCAAAAAGACTGGCTCCGAATTCCCCAAGACTCACCGTAAAGGCAAAAAGGGCCGCAGCCCCCACTGCGGGCAACAGAAGGGGCAACTCCACCCGCCACCATGTGGTCCAGGGCGACGCCCCCAGGGTGGTGGCCGCTTCCCTGAAGCGGGCAGGCAGACTCCGAAAAGCGGGCAGAAGCACCCGCATCACAAAGGGAAACCCCACAAGACTGTGGGCCAGGATGATCAGCAGGGGGGTTCCCCGCAGATCCACCGGCCAGTGCAGGGCCAGAATAAACCCCAGCCCCAGAGGCACAGCGGAAGTGGCCAGGGGCAGCATGAAAAGGGATTCCACCCAGGAGCGGAAAGGGGAGGACGGGCCTGAAAGAAAAAGGGTCGCACACAGCCCCATGCCTATGGCCAGAACCAGGGCCGCAGAAGCAAAGAGAAGGGAATGTCCCATGGCCGCCGCAGGGGATACCAGAAAAAGTCCGTCTCCTGCTTCCCGGAAAAGCTGGGTATAGGCCCCGAAGGACCAAAGCTCCCCCACCCGCAGGGAGGCCGTCACCATGGCGAGAAGAGGCAGGGCCATGACAAGCCCCGAAATCAGGGCGAGTCCCGCACCCAAGCGGCGGTTTGCCCTTTCAGGCCGTTCTCCGGGGCTTTCCGAAAAGCTCATACTTGTCCGGAACCGCCTTTCCAGACGGCCCTGCACGGCAATAACGGCAAAATTCAGACAAAGCTGCACGCAGGCGAGAAGGGCCGCCACAGGAAGCTGAAAAAGGTGGAGGGCCCTGCGGTAGATTTCCGTTTCCAGGGTGGTCATGGCAGGCCCGCCCAGCATGAGAATCACCCCAAAACTTGAAAAACAGAAAAGAAAAACCAGAAGGGATGCGGAAAAAAGGGCCGGAGCCAGAAGGGGCAGGGCCACATGAAAAAAACAGCTCACCCCGCCCGCACCCAGCATACGCGCCGCCTCCCACACGGATTCAGGAATCCTTGCCCAGAATCCCCCCACAATGCGAAAAACGACGGCATAGTTGAAAAAGCCATGGGCCAGAATCACCAGCACCAGAGAATCTTCAAAAAAAAAGGCTTTTCCCCATACAAAACGGGAAAAATCCGCCAGAAGTCCCGAGGGGCCGAGAAGGGAGAGAAAGGCTGCAGCCACCACCACCGCAGGCAGTACAAAGGGCAGGCTGACGATGAGCGCAAAAAAATTTCTTCCCGGAAAGGAACAGCGAGCCCAGGCCCAGGCACCGGGCAGGGCCACAAGCAGGGTGAAGAGGGTGGAAAGCAGGGCCTGCCAGAAGGTAAAGCCCAGAATCCGGAAAAGATCTCCGCTGCCCAGAAAACGCAGAAGCCTTGGATCTCCGGAGCCAAGGCCCGAAAATCCAAGACTTCCCATGCGTATCAGGGGATAGAAATAGACATAGCCAAGAAAAAGTGCCGGGATGAGAAACAGAAGACCCTTCAGAAAAAAGGCCCTCCTCACCGGAGCACCACCCGTGTCCACTCATCCATGAGGCTTTCCCGAAGGAAGTCGATGCGTTCCGCCGAAGGCCCGCTCCCCCCTTCCAGTTTCCGGGCATAGCGGGTGAAGACCTCCGGAAGGGCGGCCCTTTCATTGGCAGGAAACATGAACATGGCAAGGGGAATACTCTCCTGCACGGGCAGATCCAGCATCCAGTCCATCCAGAGGGCGGCCAGATCCGGTACCGGCGTTCCCTTGAGAATACCGGCAAATTCCACCTGCCGGAATCCCGTTCCCGGAGCCGTCAGGGCAGCTGTGGGGCTTTCCTCAGGCTTTTTCTCGGCATAATACACCTCCGCAGCAGGGCTTGTGGCATAACTCACCACAAGGGGTCTGTCCCCCTTGGAAGCCGCCGTGAAATGCCCCCAGTAGGCTTCCTTCCAGGAAGAAACCACCTTGACCCCGTTGGCCCGCAAGCCCTTCCAGAACTCCAGATAACCCTCTTCCCCGAAGGCTGCCACCGTGGCCAGAGCAAACCCCAGCCCCGGCGAGGAGGTTGCCGGATGCTGCACCACAAGAAGGTTTGCGTATTCGGGCTTTAAGAGGTCTTTAAGACTTCCCGGCGGGGCAAGCTTTTTTGCGGCAAACCAGGCCTTGTCATAGTTAAGGCAGACATCCCCATGGGCCACGGGCAGAAGCCTTGAGGAAGGATCCAGCTTAAGATGGGCGGGAACGGCTTCCAGAAGGGGAGAGGCATAGGGCAGAAAAATATCCGCCTCCAAAGCCCGGCCCATGAAGGTGTTGTCCACCCCGTAAAAGACATCGGCCATGGGCTTGCCCCGGCTTAAAATCGCCTGGTTCAGGGCCGCACCCGTGCCTCCGGCTTTGAGAAAACGCACCGTCACGCCGTGGGTTTCCTCAAAGCGTCTCACGAGGGCGGCATCCAGGGTGAAACTGTCGTGGGTCATGACCCGCAGAACCCGCCCCTCCGAAGCCTGAAGGGGAAGGCCAAGCAGACAGAAAAGCACAAGAAGCCAGCCTGTTGTTCTGTTCCGTCCCATCATGGATCTCCCCCGCCTCACAGGCCCTTTGCCTTTTCCATGGCCCGTCGGAATCCGGGCATGGAGCCTGTGATGGTGGCATCGGAAACACAGAAGCTGAGACGGAAGTGACCGGGGCCGCCAAAGCCGGAACCGGGAACGGCCAGCACCTTTTCCTCCTGAAGCAGACGCACAAAGGCCACGTCATCGGCAATGGGGCTTCTGGGGAAAAGGTAGAAGGCACCTGCGGGCAGGGTGAAGTCATAGCCCGCCTCCCGGAGTCCGTCGCAGAGCAGGCTGCGCTTGCGGGCATACTCTCCGATATCCACGGTAACCCCCTGAAGCTCCCCCACCACCCGCTGCATGAGGGCAGGGGCATTCACAAAGCCAAGGATACGGTTGGCAAGGGCCATACCCGCCATAAGGCGTTCACGGGCATCCGCAGCCGGGCAGATGGCCACGTAACCGATACGCTCACCGGCAAGGGAAAGATCCTTGGAATAGGAGGTGGTCACCAGAGTATTGCGGTAACAGGGGAAAACACCGGGGATGTCGATGCCATCATAGATAATCTTCCGGTAAGGTTCGTCGGAAATAAGGTAGAGGGTACGCCCCAGAGCCGTGCTTTTCTGCTCCAGAAGATGTCCCAGTGCCTCCAGATTTTCTCTCGAATACACCTGGCCTGTGGGGTTATTGGGCGTGTTGATGAGAACGGCCCGTGTCTTGTCCGTGATCGCAGCGCCAATGGCCTCGATATCCAGACTGAAATCGGGCTTTGTTTTCACCACCCGGATGCTGCCACCATGGTTGTCCGCATAGAAATTGTACTCCACAAAATACGGCGCAGGGGCAATCACCTCATCCCCCGGCTCCAGGATGCTTTTCAGGATCACATTGAGTCCGCCCGCAGCCCCACAGGTCATGAGGATCTCATCCCCTGTCACGGTCATGCCCTGCTCCAGGCTCACCTGGGCTGCGACCTTCGCCCGAACGGCAGGATAACCGGGATTGGGCATATAGCCATGGATCATTTCCGGATTGTCTGCGGCCACAGCCTCCAGGGTTGTCTGAAAGGCCGCAGGCGGCGGCACATTGGGGTTGCCCAGACTGAAGTCAAAGACATTTTCCGCACCATAAAGCCCCTTCAGCCGGGCACCTTCCTCAAACATCTTGCGGATCCAGGAGGATTTTTCAATGAAGCCTTCCATTTTCTTGGTGATGCTCATCTCTCTTCCTTTCATGGTCAAAGAATCATGGTCAATGCATCGTGCTTAGGGGGGTAAGGCATCTCTATTTTTTTTATATCACTCAGGCCCGGCGGATCGTTCTTCCAGAAAACGGCTGCGGAAGGCCGCAAACCGGTCTTCCAGAATGGCAGCCCGCATGTTCCCCATAAGATCCAGATAATAATGGATGTTGTGCAGGGTATTCAGACGGTAGGCCAGAAGCTCCTTTGCCTTGAAAAGATGGCGCAGATAGGCCCTGGAGTAATGGGTGCAGGTATAGCAGGTGCAGCCTTCATCCAGGGGTTTTTCGTCCATCCGATAACGGCTGTTGGCGATGTTGATGTCTCCGAAACGGGTAAAAAGCTTGCCGTTTCTCGCATTGCGGCTGGGCATGACGCAATCGAACATGTCCGCGCCCATAGAAACCAGTTCCACAAGATTTTCCGGCGTTCCCACCCCCATCACATAGCGGGGTTTGTTTTCCGGAAGAAGAGGCAGGGTGAAAGCCCCCATCTCATACATCAGTTCCGTGGGTTCCCCCACACTGAGCCCGCCGACGGCATATCCGGGAAAATCGAAATCCAGCAGGGCCTCTGCCGAGCGTTTCCTCAGATCCGCATACATACCTCCCTGCACAATGCCGAAAAGACTGTTGCGGCACTGCGTCTCCCGAACCCAGGCTTCCTTACAGCGCAAAGCCCAGAGGGTGGTACGCTCCAGAGCCTCCTCCGCCAGCCTGCGCTCCGCAGGATAGGGAATGCACTGATCCAGACACATGAGAATGTCCGAGCCAATGACATCCTGCATGGTCACCACGGATTCCGGGGTGAAAAGGTGGGCGGAGCCGTCGATGTGGGACTGGAAACGATACCCTTCATCGCTGATTTTGGAAAGACCGGCCAGGGAAAAAACCTGAAACCCCCCGGAATCCGTGAGAAGGGGCCTGTCCCAGTGCATAAAGGAATGCAGCCCCCCAAAGTGGGAAAGAACCTCCGCCCCCGGCCTTAAATACAGATGATAGGTATTGCCCAGAATGATCTGGGCCCCGCAGGCCGAAAGATCTTCCGGACTTAAGGCCTTCACCGTTCCCAGGGTGCCCACGGGCATGAAGACGGGAGTCTCAATCCTGCCGTGACGGGTATGGATACAGGCCGCACGGGCGGCGGTTTCAGAGGATCGGGCCTGAAGATCAAAGGTCAGCATGGTATATCCCGAAGGGTTGGGGCATGACATCATGAAATCTGTCCTTACGGATTGGAGCGAAGGACACCTTCATGACATCGGCATGTTCTAAACAAGAAAAACGATAAATATTTCCCGTAAACGACAACAAAAACTCAGGACAAGACTTTATCCGATCAGCATGGCATCGCCGTAACTGAAAAAACGGTAGCCTTGGGAAATCGCCTCACCATAGGCCGCCATAATGTTCTCATAGCCCCCAAAAGCGGAAACCAGCATCATGAGTGTGGTTTCCGGCAGATGAAAATTGGTGAGCATGGCATCCACCACCCTGAACTCAAAGCCCGGATAGATAAAAAGATCGCAGGAACCCGACCCGGCCACAAGCCCCCTGCCCCCACGGGCCGCATATTCCAGGGTACGCACGCAGGTGGTGCCCACGGCCAGCACACGCCGTCCCTCGGCCTTGGCAAGGCGGATGGCCGCAGCTGTTTCTTCGGGAATCCCATAGCGCTCGCTGTGCATCCTGTGGCCACGAATATCCTCCACCCGTACCGGCGCAAAGGTACCGTAGCCCACATGCAGGGTCAGCCGCCGGATCTCCACCCCCTTTGCCTCCAGGGCAGCCAGAAGACTTTCCGTGAAATGCAGACCCGCCGTAGGAGCCGCCACCGCACCCGCATGGCGCGCATAGACGGTCTGGTAATGCTCCGCATCCTCCATGACCTCCCCATCCCTGTGAATATAGGGGGGGAGGGGCAGGGTTCCCTGATCCAGAAGGGCATCGGGCATGGGCGCATCGCAATGAAAGGAAAGCAGGGCCGAACCGTCGGACTCAAGGCCTTCCACCCGAACCCGGATGCGGTCTCCGATAAACAGCATACTGCCAGGGGCAGGACGTTTGGAGGCCCGAACGAGACAGGAACAGCGGAAAACCCCTTCTTTTTCCAGGGTTTCACATCCGCCCACATAGTCGAGGAGCAGCACCTCCACCCGGCCGCCCGTTTCCTTCACACCCTGAAATCTTGCAGGTATCACACGGGTGTCATTGAGAACCAGCACATCCCCAGCCCGCAGAAAATCCTTCACATCCTGAAACACCCCATGACGCAGGGAGCCTGAAAAACGATCCAGCATCAGAAGACGGGAAGTATCCCGCTCCGGTACAGGATGGCTGGCAATCAGTTCCTGGGGCAGGGTATAGGCATAATCGGAAAGCTGAAACATCAGGCCCTCCGGCCCAGATAGACGAGAGCCAGCCCGAGAAACATCAGTACGGCACCGAAACGGCGCAGTCTGGCATCGGGCAACCGCAGCATCTGAAGCAGCACGGCCTTCATTTTTTCAGGAAAGGCAAAATAGGGAATGCCTTCCACAATCATCACCATACCGATCACACAGAGAAAAAAACCCATGAAAAACTCCTTAACGAATAACCCCTCCCCCAAACCCATGACGGACGGGTATCCAGAAACCGCCACGGTATGCAGCCGTCCTTTTCCAATTTTTTCCCGGCCTTGTAAAGGATAAAAGGAAGGTAAAGACTTCCGGAACCTTGCAAGAAGATTGACACAATGGCGCCATCATACTAATTTTTCTTCCCTGGCTGGAGATGAAAAGCTCACCCCTAACAAGGACAGGTTCATGGATTTCGAAACGGTCATCGGTCTTGAGGTGCATGTACAGCTCAAAACCGCAAGCAAGATATTCTGCAGTTGTTCCACGGCTTTTGGTGCCGATCCCAACACCCACACCTGCCCCGTCTGCCTGGCCCTGCCCGGCAGTCTGCCCGTGCTCAACAAAAAGGCCGTCACCCTGGCCATGAAGGCCGTTATGGCCACCAACTGTACCCTGAACCGGGAAAGCCGCTTTGACCGGAAAAACTATTTTTATCCGGATCTCCCCAAGGCCTACCAGATTTCCCAGTTCGCCATGCCCATCGGAGAACACGGCTGGCTGGACATTGAAGTGGAGGGCAGCCCGGAAAAAAAACGCATCGGCATCACCCGCATCCACATGGAAGAAGATGCCGGAAAATCCAGCCACGATCCGTACAGGCCCGCAAGCCTTGTGGATCTGAACCGGGCCGGAACCCCCCTTGTGGAGATCGTCAGTGAGCCGGAGCTTTCCTCTCCCGCAGAAGCCGTGGCTTATCTGCGTCAGCTCCATGCCATTGTCCGCTATCTGGATGTCTGTGACGGTAACATGGAAGAAGGCAGTTTCCGCTGTGACGCCAACGTCTCCCTGAGACCCAAGGGAGAAACGAAGCTCGGCACCCGGACAGAGCTGAAAAACCTCAACTCCTTCCGCTTCATTGAAAAGGCCATTGCCTATGAAATCAAACGTCAGGAAAGCCTCCTGCGCAGCGGCGCCAAAATTATTCAGGAAACCAGACTCTGGGACAGCGTGAAAAACCAGACCTTCACCATGCGCAGCAAGGAAGAGGCCCACGACTACCGCTATTTCCCCGATCCCGACCTTGTCCCTCTGGTGCTGGATGACGCCTGGGTACAGTCGGTGCAGGACTCCCTTCCTGAGCTGCCCGAAGCCCGCAGGGCACGTTTTGTGGAAAGCCTTGCGCTCAAACCCGAAGATGCCGCCACCCTCACCGCCAGCAGGGAGCTGGCCGATTATTTTGAAACCTGCCTGAAAACGGGCGGCAGTGTGCGTCGCTGCACAAGCTGGGTGGCGGTACACCTTCTGGGACTTCTCAACGCCAAAGGCTGTGGCATTGAGGCAAGCCCCGTCTCCGCCCAGGCCCTGGGGGAGCTCGTCGCCCTGCTCGAAAAGGGAGACATCAACGACAAGATCGCCAGGGAAGTTTTTGAGGCCATGGCCGAGAGCGGAAAATCGGCCCGTGAACTGATTGCGGAAAAGGGGCTTTCCCAGGTCTCCGACAGCTCGGAGCTGGAGGGGGCTGTGCGGAAAGTCCTGAATGAAAATCCCGAAGAAGTGGCGGCCTACAAGGGGGGTAAAACCAAGCTCATGGCTTTTTTCATGGGCAAGGTGATGAAGGCCACAAGGGGCCAGGCCAATCCCAAAGTGGTGACAGAGCTTCTGGAACAGATGCTGGCCTCATAAGAGAAGCGGATTACGACCCTGACTCAGCCATGCAGTCGCAGATTTTCCCCATACAGCATTGAATCCACCGTTCCCACGCTCCAGCGTGGGAACGGTAGCTGAAGTAAGGCAAAGGATCTGTGAGAAGACACCGTGACTGAACCAGAACAATCCTCCAAAGAACAAAACCCCGGAAAGAGAGCCTCTCTTTCCGGGGTTTTCTTATTCATGCATCACTTATAAAGAAAAAACCTGATTTAGAACTTCAGAGAAATCTGGGCACCCATTTCATAGGGATCGTCCTTGCCCGTTGCATCACCGGCAAAGAGATAAGCCATAACCACATCCAGATTCAGGTTGTCCATCAGCTTGTAGGACGCCATGAGATCCAGTTCCGTACCCAGATCATCTTTTGCACCTTTGGGCACGTCATTCAGCTTGGCATACCAGAGATCGCCGGTTACCGTCAGCTTGGGCATGGGAGACATGGAGGCACCCACATTGAAAGCCATGATATTGGAAATGTAGTCACCAAAGGTACCGCCATTGCTGTAAGCACTCTGGTCATCGAACATACCGGCACCCATGATCTCGGCCCAGTAGTAGGAAGCCCCTTTGGGAGCCGTGAAGGATTTGCTGGCATCCTTGTCACCACCGGCATAGAACATCTGACCATGAACGGAGAAAGGATCCACCTTCACATCACCACCAACGGCAAAAAGGAAGTTGGAAACATCCACATCCTTATCCGTTGCAGTTCTTTTTTCATAAGTACCATACTGATAAATGGCCGTGAACCAGGCATTGCCCATGCCCAGCTCCATATCGCCATCCACACCCAGATAGAACATATCCATCTGCTTGGTTGTCGCAGGCAGATTCAAACCATACTGGTCGGAATATCTTTTGCTATCTGCTGAATTGGCATAGAAAAGGTAAGGATTCAGATTGAAGGTATCGGAAAGCTTCACTTTGGGTGCAACAACAAAATAGTCTGTATCTTTCTCATTGTTGCTTTTCTTACCAGATTCCGTGGGCTTGATCCACATCAGGGGAACGGAGAACTGACCGCCATCGTAGGTGGCCACAAGACCGGAAAAATCATCGGAGAACAGGAAGCCGCGACCAATCTCGCCGCCCTGGGTACCGACCTTGAAATTCCATTTTTCATAATTGATATCCGCATGAAGACGCTTGATCTCTACCACTTTTCCATCTGCGCCGATATCGCCGTATTCTTTATCACCCCAGACCGCATCCATCTCAAAGCCAGTAACAAGTTTCACATTTTCGGAAAGCGTTGCCGTGTAGAACAGGCGGGTACGGGTGTCTACGATGGAGGTTTCATCTGCTCCATCAGCAAAGTCAGCCTGTGTAAACATACGGGTTCTCCAGGTGCCGCTCAATTTATGCTCAAGAGCGGATGCCGGAAGCGCAAGACCCATCAGGGCCACTGCTGCAACGGCGGAAACAAACAGCTTTTTCATGTGTTTTCTCCTTTTACAATGAAGTTGTGGTGTACACAGCTGTGCCCTCCAGAGGCCTGACCCTTCTCCTTCCGGAGGAAAAAACTTAGGCTGAATAGTTAGCAGGGGGGGTTTTCGATGTCAAGAAAGAAACCTGCGGAATGCGAGCAGACCCTTTCACGACCTTCACCCCTCCAGACGCCTATCCTTGCAGGCGTCTCCCTGAAAGATCTTTGCAGAACAAAAAAAATCGCCTATAAAAATTTCTGACGGTTCCGCTCTCCGTCGATGTGCCATCAGAATCCCTTCCCAAAACAGCATAAGGAGCCTTTTCATGCAACGGCCCGTTCTCTTATTTTTCGGTCTTTTCCTTCTCCTGGTCGTGTCCTCCCCCTTATACGCCAGGGAAGGGGTTCACATCACGCCCCCCGTTCTGCATACTCCGGAAGACCTGCATTTTTTACGGGAAGGTATCCATACCCTCCTGCAAAGCCAGATGGAAAACAACGGCAGGCTCGCCGCCTCTCCCGAGGACGCCGCCTTTGAGCTTCGCAGTACCCTCACGGCCTTTGGAGGAAGCATGGTGACCGATCTCGTCCTGATCCGGCTTCCGGACAACGATGTCGCCCTCAGCCAGCGCCACAGCACAAAGGACGCCGGGGAAGTGCTTCCGTCAATCACCACCTTTGGCAGCTCCGTTCTCACCTTCTTAAAGAAACCAGACGGGGACTTCGAAAAAAACTCCAGCCCGGCCCCCCCCCGATCCATGCGGGTCACCCGGATCAGCCCCCCCCGAAAGGGCGCTCTCGTCAGCATGGACAGCGGGGATCTCACCGGCAGCGGGGGACTGGAAATTGTTCTGGGGGATCGCAGGGAAATCCGTGTTCAGGACATGGCACTGGAAAAGGATCTTGCCCTCTTCTCCCTGCCCCATGAAGAACAGCTTCTCCGTCTCGACGTCCTGGACACCAATGCCGACGGCAGAGCGGAAATCTGGATAACGGCAACCAACACCCGCACCCAGCGGATGTGTTCGCGGGTACTAATACTGGACAATACGGAACTCCGTGTGGTCGCAGGCCCGGAAAACCGCTTTTTCGCCAAGGGACGTACACGGGAGGGCCTTCCGGTTCTGCTCACCCGCATGCGGGGGTTCCGGGAAACCTTCTTTTCCGGAGACACAGCAGAAGCCCGTATCACAGAAAAAGGGATCGTTTTTCAGGCATCCGACCCTCCCCAGGAGACTCTTTTTGAGAGGCTCCCTGTCCGGACGCGCACCTCCGACATGCAGGAGACTCTGTTCCTGAAAGAAAACGGCACCCTCTCCCTTGTATCTCCGACAGAAGGGGTTCTCTGGGAAAGCCGGGAAGCCTATGCAGGCCTTCCCACCTTCCTGGAATATGTTCCGGATCAGAACCGGGTCGAAAATCCGGCCATCCGCTACTATTTTCCAGGCCGTATCCGGATACTGCCCCGTAAAGGAGGGACGGAAAGTCTCCTCATCGCCCGCAATATTGAAAGCTCAGGCGGACTTTTCCAGAGAATACGCATGTTCAGAACAGCCAGTCTCCACCTCCTTGGCTGGAACGACTTTGGCCTGGAATCCCTTGCCGCATCCATGGAACTGGACGGCTATATTGCCGACTTCATTGTTCTTCCAGAGCAGGGAGAACCCTCTTTAAAAATCCTCATAGGCCTTGTCAAAGGGGGAGGCAACCTTTCCCTTAGTCCGGAAACCCGCTTCGTAACCTGTACCCTTTCCCCCTAGCCTTCCTCTGGGAAGAAGGGAAATCCCCCCTTCCCTTCTTCCTGAACCCCGCCTTTTTTCTTGACTTAGCCCTTGGTCTTGGTTAAATCATGAAACACCGTTCGCTTTTCACAATTTATATTTTGGCAGAAAACCCAATGAATGGAGCACAACGCGGGTCTGGAAAACAACTTTCTGTGCCAGTAATCAACCCTCGTATCGGGACGCGGACAAAAATTTCTTGAGACGCAGATCCCGGTTATCCTGGCAGTATAGAATCAGGTAAAACACTTACGAATGCTCATAAACCACCACCAAGGAGGCCTACGTGAAAAAGCAGATTTTATGTTTGGTTACGGCTTTAGCTTTGGGCGCAGGATCGGCGTACGCCGGCTGTGTCGATACCTTTGGCGTTGGCGCCAAAGCGTCCGCCATGGGCGGCGCCTACAGTGCCTATGCCGATGATCCCTTTGCCGTGTATTACAACCCGGCAGGCCTGACCCAGATCGACCGCACCACCCTCGCTGGTGGGGTACATATGGTGGATCCCTCCATTAAACTGAAGGGCGTTTATGTAGAAGGTATTACCCAGCCCCCGGAGTACATTCCCACCACCAAGGAAAAAGCCGTCAATTTTTCTGATACCTCAGAAAACCTGTATGCCCCGGCCCTGGGTTTTGCCATGCCCCTTTCGGAAAGACTGGTTCTGGGCTTTGCCGCCTATGCGCCCTTCGGCCTTGAGGTGGAATTCCCCAATGATCCCAAGGTCAACCCCTCGGCCTACAGTTCCTTCCACTCCTACTATTTCCGGGAAGTCATCTCCCCCACCATCGCCTACAAGATCAGCGACCAGCTTTCCTTCGGCTTTGGCGTTTCCATCGGTAAAACCAAATCCGGAGCAGAAAAATACTATTATCTGGGTAAAGCCCAGAATATCAGTACCGGGGGTCTGGGTGCCCTGCACAATGCCCATCTGAAAATTGAACTTGAAGATGAACTCAACTATTCCTACAACATCGGTGCCATGTACAAACCCACCGACACCCTGAGCATTGGCCTCACCTACCGCAGTGAGACGGATGTGGATTTTGAGGGCGACGCCTATCTCAATGGTATCAAAGTCGCCAAAGCCACCCTGGACTACAACCACCCCCAGCAGGTTCAGGCCGGTGTACGCTATGCGCCCCACAGCCGCTTTTCCATCGAGATGGATGTGGTATGGACCAACTGGGCCATCAACGAAAATCAGATTGAACCCCTCACCGCCATCCCAACAGCTCCCATTCAGCTGCCTGTCAATGTGGTCAAGTCCGAACGCCGCTGGGAAAACACCCGTCAGCTCCGCTTCGGGGGAGAATATGCGGTCACCGATATCGTGACCCTGCGGGCCGGCTACTTCTATGATCCCACCCCCATCCCCGATGACACCCTGGACACCATGTGGCCGGATGCGGACAAAAAGACCTATTCCATCGGTGCAGGCCTGAACTTCACGAAAGTTGTCGTGGATCTGGTATTCCAATATACGGACATTGAACAGACCCGCATGATCGGTGGCGAATCCGTCAACCTGAACAAGGCCTTTGAAGGTGCCGGCTCGGCCGCTCTGGGCCTGACATCAGATCCCACACGGGTTCACGCCAAGGCTGAAGGCAATATTCTGGGTGCCGGTATCACCGTAAGTTACAAGTTCTAAAAATTTCATACAGAAATTTCAACACTCCCTCAGCATAAAGAAAGCGGCCTTAAAGGCCGCTTTCTTTCTTTTTTCGGAGTACATCGCTGTTTCAGCAAGGATTCCCATCCAGCGTGGAAACACCGTCCGGACACTCTTGCGCCTGCTCTCACCGCTCTGTGAAATGGTACAGAATCAAGGACAAAACCTGGGAACTACAAGGCTGGGGCAGGGGAGGAATCGGATGATTTTTTAAAAACTTCGCCCTCTGTACAAAAAACACAACGCAATGCAGAACGTCTCCTTCTTTCATGGACAAGAGAAAAACGAAAAAAGATTTCCATCGCCCTGTCAGAAAAACCCCAACAAAAACCACAGATTGACAAGCCTTTTCATCTGATATATCAATATTCAAGTTTGTTTTACACGCAGAATGTGATTTTTTGACTTTTTTGCTTTTGACATACCCCATACCCCACAAGAGCAGGAATTTTTTTTACCTTTTTATCGCCAGAGAGCGCGCTTTACAGGAAACCCCATGAACGATTTTCTCCAGAATCTCCGGAATCAAAATGCGGCCAAAGAACGCCGCTTCAACAAACCCTCCAAGGGTAATTACGAAGGCAATACCCCGAATTCCGAAAGAAGGAGCGGTCAGGATCGCCGTACCCAGCGCCCCCCTCACACCTCGTCTCCCATCCGCGACGAAAGTCTCCTGGTACTGCAAGCCTCTCTGGAAGCTCTCGTGGAAACCCAGCGGGATCGTGTCTTCCTGGAAGACCGCAGAGCAGAGGCGGAAGAACGGAAAGCGGACGCCCTGGAACGGCTCGCAGACGGACTGGAGCGGCTTCTGGACAATCTCGCAACAGCCCCCACCGCTCCTCACGCCACAGAATCCGCTGAAATTTCAGAACCGAAGCCCAGGGAAGCTGAAGCACCTGAACTTCTTGATACATCCGAAGAGGATATCCGAAAAAGCAGCCGTAAATATATCCTGAAACTCATTGAAAAACTGAGAAAAGAAAACATGACCTATGAGGAGGTTGCGGCCTACCTTACGGACAACAACTTCCCTACCTTTTCCGGCCGGGGCCGCTGGCATGCCCAGACCATCCACAGACTCTGTCAGTAAAAAGCACTCTGATGACCATCCTTCTTCAGCTATGGATCCATAACTGAAAAAAGGCCGTTTTTTCATAGGAAAAGAATTCCTTTTTGAAAAAACGGCCTTTCTACACGCTCAATTCGCCCTCTTACCCGTCCCCTCTCTGCAACAGCCAGGCCTCCCACTCCATGGGCAGCATCTGTTTTTTTTTCGTATTGCAGGACTTGCAGGCCGTCACCACATTGCCCTTTGTCGTCTGGCCACCACGGGCCAAAGGAATAATGTGATCCATGGTCAGATCTGCGGGCTGGACAGGACTTGCGCAGTAATGACACAGCCCCTTGGCACACTGGCGCTTCCACCACTGGGTCTGACGCAGCTCACGCGCCTTCTGCCTCTCCTTTTTGACCCGGACATCATCCTCAAACCACAGATATTCCACACCCTGCCTCCCGACCTTTTCAATACCCAAAACGCTCCATGGCTTTGGCATCCCGGGTCCAGTTCTTCTGTACGCGCACAAAAAGCTTCAAAAAAACCTTCTCCCCCAAAAGGACTTCGATATCCTTGCGGGCATCCGTACCGATCTGTTTCAGACGCTCACCGCCCTTACCAATAAGAATCCCCTTCTGGGAATCCCTGTCCACATGGATGGCGGCATGGATCTGCGTTTTTTCACCGGCAGTGGCCTCCACAAAGGACTCAATGGTAACGGCAACGGAGTAGGGGATTTCCTCCCCTGTTCTACGCAACACCTTTTCCCGGATCAGTTCCGCCACAATAAAACGCACGGGCATATCGGTGAGGCTGTCTTCGGGAAAAAGCGCCGGGCCTTCAGGAAGGTATTTTTCCATGGATGCCAGAAGAATATCGAGCTGCTCCCCCGAAAGCGCAGACACGGGGACAATCTCCCGGAAAGCAAAGCGGTTCTGCCAGCGCTGTATCCATTGCAGCAATTCGGGCTTTGCCACAAGATCAATCTTGTTCAGGGCCAGAATCACGGGTTTCCGGAAACTCTGGAGCTGATCCAGAATCATACCGTTTTCCTCCCCTGCCGCCCGGCTGACATCCATCACCCAGAGCACCACATCCGCATCGGGTATGGCGGAAAGGGCCGCCTCCACAATGCGGCGGTTAAGGATTTTTGCAGCCTTATGCACTCCCGGCGTGTCCACAAAGGCCATCTGACTGTGCGGTCGGTGCACAAGCCCCAGAATCCGGTTCCGGGTAGTCTGGGGTTTTTTGGATGTAATAGCGATTTTCTCCCCGATAAGCTGATTGAGGAGGGTGGATTTTCCCGCATTGGGCGCACCGATAATGGCCACAAAACCGGATCGAAAGGGAATGTTCTCTGCTTCCATGACTATTTCTATCCTTCACATGTTAGGGCGGTTCCATCATGCAAAACAATGGACTTACCGTTTTCCAGGAACAACCGGAGGCGCCTCTGGAGAAGCGGGCTGTTCCGAAGGAGGAGAGGAATCAGCCACCCCCGTCATGGCAGAAACCCACGACCAGATTTCCTGTCGGCCCTGGCGGGTTTTGGCGGAAAAAAGGATCAGCCTGTCCGCATCCAGCCCCGTCTGGGCCATCAGCTCTTTCTGACGGCCAAGGGCCGCAGACCGGCTGAACTTGTCCGTTTTCGTCAACACGAGGCGTACGGGAAGCCCCCGGTTCTCCAGCCATTGCAGAAGACGCCCCTCTTCCTCCCGTACATCCCTGCGGATATCAAGAAGCAGAAACAGACCGCAGAGATTGGGTCTGTTTTCAATATAGGTTTCAATCATGGGTCCCCACTCCTTCTGCACGGCCTGGGGAACCTTCGCATACCCGAAACCCGGCAGATCCACAAAGCGCAGGGTTCCGTTCACCACAAAAAAATTCACAAGCTGGGTTTTTCCCGGCTGCTGACTGGTTTTCACCAGATTTTTACGCTGCACAAGGCAGTTAATCATGGACGATTTTCCGACATTGGAGCGGCCCACAAAGGCCACTTCCGGAAGATCGGCCGGAGGATACTGGGCCGGTTTCACCGCACTGGTGATAAATTCCGCAGAGCAGATACGCATGGTTTCCCCTTCTTTTTCAACAACGTCCGTCCGAAACCCGGCTTCCTGCACAGGGGTACGGTATCCAGCTTCTTAAGCGCCATAAACTTTTTCAGGATCAAAAACCGGCTGCCCCAGAACCTCCAGGCTGCCATCTTGCAGAAGACGCCGGTGAAAACAGGACACATGCCCCGTATGGCAGGCCGCCCCACCCTTCTGAATCACACGAAGCAACAGGGTATCCCCATCGCAATCGAGACGCAGCTCCCGCACTTCCTGCTCATGTCCGGAAGATTCCCCTTTGACCCAGAGACGGTTTCTGGAACGGCTGAAATAGGTTGCCTTTCCCGTTTCCAGGGTCTGTCGCAGGGCCTCTTCATTCATATACGCCAGCATGAGCACCTCCCCCGTATCCGCATCCTGGGCAATTACGGGAAGAAGCCCACCGCATTTATCAAAATCAATCATGATTCTTCACTCCTCCAAAACACATCCCTACGGTTAAAATCCACCGGAATCCCTCTGGATTTCAACGCTTCACATGATATTTCATACAGAATCCCGGGGTCAAGCCTTGCTCCCTGACTGCGGATCTGGTACGAAAACCCTCAGGCATCACCTCATTTTACGAAGGATACCCCACATGCACTCCTGAAAACATCCATCCCCTTGCCCTTCAGAGTGCCCGCCTGCATCTATACACCCATACGTCAAAACGGAAAAGAAAACATGGATTTTTCTGAAGAAAAAAGGGAGGTCAAGCCCCCTGCAAAGAAGGGCCGCTCTTTCCTGAAGTGGCTGTGCATCACCTTTCTGCTGCTCCTTATCGGCGCGTCCCTGACCGCAGGTGCCGCCTATGTCTATTTCTCGAGGGATCTGCCTTCCGTCTCCGCGCTGAAAGCCTATCGCCCTCCCACCGTTTCCACGGTCTATGCGGCAGACGGTACCATCGTTGCCGAATTTTTCCGGGAACGGCGCATTGTGATTCCGCTGGAAACCATGCCCCCCATGCTCATTGAGGCCTTCCTTGCCGCAGAAGATGCCCGTTTTTTTCAGCACAAAGGAATCGATCCCCTGGGCATCCTGCGGGCTTTCATGAAAAACATCCAGGCCAGCGGCATTGTTCAGGGCGGCAGCACCATCACCCAGCAGGTGGCCAAATCCTTCTTTCTCAGCCCGGAACGCAGCTATCTCCGTAAAATCCGGGAAGCCATTCTGGCGTACAGAATTGAGCGCTATCTGGGAAAAGAGGAAATTCTCCATCTTTATCTCAACCAGATTTTCCTTGGCCACGGTGCCTATGGCGTGGAAGCCGCCGCCCAGAACTACTTCGGTCTTTCTTCCGCCGACCTGTCCCTGGCCCAGTGCGCCATGCTGGCGGGTCTTCCCCAGGCCCCCAGCCGTTATTCCCCCTTCCGCCATCCTGAACGGGCCAGGGAACGTCAGCTTTATGTTCTCTCCCGCATGGTTGCCAATGGCGTCCTTTCGGAAGAAGACGCGGAAAAAGCCCGGCAGGAAAAACTGGAAATCTATCCCCGCCAGAACATCTACATGGAAATGGCCCCTTATTTTACGGAACATATCCGCCAGCACATCCTGAACCGCTACGGTGAAAAGGCTCTGTACGAAGAAGGGCTGCAAATTCGGACAACCCTGGATATTAACGCACAGAGGGCCGCAGAAAACGCTCTTCAGAAAGGTCTTCTGGATCTGGACAAACGTCAGGGATTCCGGGGAGCCAGGCGCAATGTGGGACTTTCCGGCGTGGAAACCGCCCTTAGCGATATGGAAAAAGAAAACGGCTTTCCCGAACCGGTTCCGGAAATGCTGAGCCGGGGCATTGTGGTGCATGTTGACAATACGGGTAAAAAAACCCGGGTGCGTTTTGGAAAAAATACCGGGGAAATCCCCATGGAAACCATGCGCTGGGCCAGAAAACCCGACCCGGACATCCCCCATTACAACGCCCGCATCCAGACTCCCGGTCAGGCCCTGCGGGTCGGCGATGACATTCTGGTTCGCCTTGTCAAAAAACAGGAAAACGGCCTCTGGGAACTCCGCCTGGAACAGACCCCCACAATTCAGGGTGCCTTGCTCTGCATGGAAGTCTCTACGGGGATGGTGAGGGCCATCATGGGAGGATATGATTTTCGGGCCAGCCAGTTCAACCGGGCCTTACAGTCCAGGCGACAGGCGGGTTCCTCCTTCAAGCCCTTCATCTATGCCGCAGCCCTGGACAAGGGCTATACCCCTGCTTCCGTAATTGTGGACAATGCCTTTGTCTTCCGGGACAGGGAAAGGGATTTCACCTGGAAACCCAAAAACTACCAGGATACTTTTTATGGGCCGACCCTTCTTCGGGAAGCCCTGGCCAAGTCCAGAAATGTCATCACCATCAAGATCATGGAAGACATCGGCCTGGAGTACACCCTGGAATATGTCCGCAAACTGGGGATCACCTCACCCATCAACAGAGATCTGTCCATTGCCCTGGGATCCTCCGGACACTCCCTCCTCGAACTGGTCAACGGCTACGAAGTCTTTGCCAATCAGGGCCAGCTCACCGAACCCCTTTTTGTCACGGAAATCCGGGATCGGGATGGCAGGCTGATCGAAAAAAATGCCCCCTTCCATGAAAGGGTGATTCCCGAAGAAACGGCTTTTCTCATGACCAGTCTGCTGGAAAGTGTGGTGTCCAACGGTACGGGCTGGCGGGCCAAAGCCCTCACCCGAAAAGGCTGGCCTGTGGCGGCAAAAACCGGTACCACCAACAACCTCAACGATGCCTGGTTTCTGGGCTATACCCCGGCCTATGTTGCCGGGGTCTGGGTGGGATTTGATGAAGAAGGCCAGCTGGGAGACGGGGAAACGGGCTCCAGGGCAGCCGCCCCCATCTGGGTGGATTTCATGGAGACCCTCCATGCCTCCCGGAAACCCATGGCCTTTCCGCCACCGCCTCCGGGCATCGTATCCGTAAGAATTGATACCAAAACAGGGCTGCTCCCCACCCCCGAGTCCGAAGCCACGGCCTTTGAGTATTTCCAGAAGGGTAATGAGCCCACGGAATATTCCCCCAGATCCGGGGAAATTGAAAATGAAAAGGACTTTTTCAAAGAAGGCCTATAGCGTCTTTTTCAGAAACTCCCTTTCAACCGCCCAGAAATCCGCCGCCCTGTTCCGCTCCGTATGAATCCGGAACGGGGCGGGAAAAAGGGCTTGGAAAAAACGGGGCAGATTGCTGCCTTCCATCCCCTGCAAACGTCCCCGAAGCCGGGGAGAGACCCGAATCACAATCCCCTCCCCCGGTTCCGGAGCACCCAGAGCGTTCAGAGCTGTCAGAACCTGCTCTCCAAGAAGGTATCCCCGAACCCACTCCCCAAAGGCCGGATGGTGCGGCCCTGCCACAAGACCGGATCGCAGTGCATCATCCTCCTGAAGCCCCATACGCACCACTGGAATGCCACAGGATTCCAGAATATGGCTGAAGACCGCCGTGCGCTGCACGGCCCCGGCAAAGTCCAGGGGAAGATAACGCCCCCTGCGGTACAGAGTCTCCAGCCCGCTTCCTGAAAGTACCAGTGTAGGCGCGACACGGACAAAATCCACCCCCAGTGCCGCCAGCTTCTGTGCAGAGACCCGGTCTGAAGCCTCCGTAGCGCCGGGCAAGCCCAGCATCATCTGGGCTCCCACACGGACAGGATAGTGCCGCAGCATGTGAACCGCCCTTTCCACGGATGCCGCATCATGGCCCCGGGCAGATCTGCGCAGTACCCGGTCATCCAGGGACTGTACCCCCAGCTCCACGGTAATTCCTGCCCCCCCTGTCGCCAGAAGGGATAAAACCCTATCCTGAAGACTGTCCGGCCGGGTGGAAACCCGTATCCCCGCTCCCTCTGTCTCCGAAACAAGGGCCACACAGCCAAGGATATCCTCCTCTGGCAGTCCCAGAAAATTTCCCCCGAAAAAAGCCAGCTCCACAGGCCGTTCCCCATCTCTGGGAAAGGCCAGCCAACGATCCCTCTCCCGTCGCAGGGCCGCAAGATCCACCGCAGGATTTTCAGGATGCAGGGTTTTCTGATTGCAGAAAAGGCAATGATGGGGACAGGCGGCATGGGGCAGGAACAGGGGAATGATGAAAGGCTTCTTTCTTTTCACCCCTGAAGCGATCCCTGGTTTCCGGAGGTCAGAAGCAGCAGGGCTTTGGCCGCCGCATCCTGTTCCGCCAGCTTCTTGCTTTTTCCCGTTCCCCTGGTACAGAGATTCCGCACCCGCACCTCCACATGAAAGACCTTGTCATGATCCGGGCCTTCCTCAGCCACAGTGCGATAAACAGGCGTCAGCTTGTAGCGCATCTGCACTTCTTCCTGAAAACGGCTTTTGGCGTCATGGATGCTTTCCGCCACATTGAGACCTGCAAGGATGTCCGCAAAGCAGCGTCGGACAAAGGCAAAGGCCGCGTCAAAGCCCCCATCCCGATAAACCGCAGCCACCAGAGCCTCATAGGCATCGGCCAGAATGGAATCCTTGTCCCGTCCACGGGTCTGCTCCTCCCCCCGGCCCAGACGCAGGTGGGCGCCAAGATCCAGCACCCTGGCCACAGAGGCCAGCTGCCGTTCATTCACAAGACTGGCCCGGATGCGGGACAGATCCCCTTCCCGTACCCTGGGAAAACGCTCCATAAGCAGGTGGCCAATCACAAGGTTCAGCACAGCGTCCCCCAGGAATTCCAGCCTTTCATTGTCCTTCAGAACCAGGGCATGCTCATTGACAAAGGAAGAATGACAGAGGGCCGTTTCCAGAAGTTCAGCTTTTTTAAAACAATGACCCATGGCCTTTTGAAGGTCTGCCATGGGCAAAGAGGTCGGTTTCATAAAAGATATTCCGGTTGAAAGTCCGTAAAAAAGGGCTGTAGCCCGAAAAACGGGAAAGCCCCCGCCTTTTCAAAAAAAACAGGGAACACAACAGAACACTTTGAGGGATACGCTTACCAGATCCGACAATTTTTGTCCGAGCTGGTAAACCCATCCCAAAAACTATATACGCCCCAGAGCCTCCCGAAGATCCGCATATACCGCATAGGGCACAAAAAGAGTCCCATGGCCCGAGCCCAGGGAAATTCCGTCCCGCAGTTCACCATGGAAATCGGATCCGCCGGTGGGGAGAAGTCCCAGCCGTGTACAGAACCCCTTCAGATCCGCCGTCAAATTCGGGCCATGGGCCGGATAATACACCTCAAGCCCGCCAAGACCACCGTCCATGAGGATTTTCAGGAGCGCAAACAACCGGGAACGATCCAGCTCCCGGATCAGTCCGGGATGGGCCAGAACGGCGATACCTCCCGCTTCCCGGATTGCTGCCATGGCATCTTCCCAGCCCGCCAGCCCCTTTTCCACATAGGCAGGTCGTCCCCTGCCAAGAAAACGGGAAAAGGCCGTCTCCATATCCTTTACATAGCCCTTTTCCACCATCACCCGCGCCATGTGGGGCCGCCCCACAAGCCCCCCATCGGATCGGGCCAGCACCTCGTCAAAGGAAAGGTCAAACCCCAAAGTCCGCAGCCTGTCAATCATCCGGGGGTTGCGCTCTTCCCGTGCCCGCTGAAGGTTTTCCAGCAAAAGGGAAAGGCCAGACGCATGGGGATCCACCCCATAGCCCAGAATATGCAGACTTTCGGCAATGCCAAAGCCCTCCGGGGGACGGACACTGATCTCCACACCGGGAAGAAAATCCAGATCCAAAGAAAAACCGGCATCCAGGACTTCCTGAACACCGGCCAGGGTATCGTGATCTGTAATGGCAAGGGCAGCAAGACCCAGGGATACCGCTTCCACCACAAGAGCCAGGGGAGACATGGCCCCGTCCGAAGCCGTACTGTGGGTATGCAGATCCACAGGCCGGGAAGAGCGGTCAGAGACCAAGGGCTTTTTCCATTTTTTCGGATTTGGTTTTGCAGTCAATGCACTGGGTGGTCACAGCCCTCGCCTTAAGGCGCTCAACGCCGATGTCCTCACCGCAGGTTTCACAGACTCCGAAGGTGGCATTCTCAATGCGTTCCAGAGCCTGCTTGATTTTTTTAATGAGCTTGTGCTCCCGATCCCGGATACGCAGTTCAAAATTCCGGTTGGACTCATGGGAAGCCCTGTCTGTGGGGTCAGGAAAGTTCTCCTTGGGCTCCGTCATGCCGCTTACGGTGTCATCGGCCTGATGGAGCAGTTCATCCAGTTGCGTCACAAGATAGGTTCTGAAGTACTCCAGCTGTTCTTTATCCATGGGAAATCCTCCTCACGTATCGCATCAGCGCCGAACCAAACCGCATCTCCCTTACAAAACACAGATCACATCGCTGACAGACACCGGCATGGAAAAACCCACAGGCGGTATGCCTGTCAAAAAGTACGCCTGCATACCATAAGGGCTTTTTCAATGTAAAGGGCTTTTACACCATGACCCCTCTTCCCCTCCCGACGCCATCCCCTTCGGCAACCTGCTTCCAGAGGATTATCTTGCATACAAACTGCTTCCGGCTCCCACGCTCTCCGTCATAAAAAATGTTGGCATCAGGCCGAATCCTTCCGCCGGGAACCGCAACAGAGCACCCAGTTCGCCTGACGGTCATTTCCCCCGTCCTCACAGCTCATTCCCATCTCTTCTGCCCTCTGTGCAGCCCCTCCCTTCGGCATCCTCCCTGGTGCTCCTCCCTGAACCGGTTCATCCAGCGCAAAGAGAAGACGCACCCAGCCGAGATAGCGATCCTGATTCCCATGCATGCCCCCGCTTTTCAGAAGACAGATGGGATCATGGAGAACCTTGGTCACCATGGCCTCCACCATGCGCTCCAGGGCTTCAGCACCTTCCTTCTGTCCGGAAGCATTTGTTCCCAGGGTTCGGCGCAGCTCCTCTTCCAGAATTCCCCCCACCTTTTCCCGCAAGGCCTTGATGGTGGGCACCAGGGCAAGGCCCTCCACCCATTCCGTGAAGCGCAGCACCGCCTCTTCCACGATCCCCTCGGCACGGCCCGCCTCCTGACGCCTTTCCTCCAGATTGTCATCCACCACGCCCTGAAGGTCATCAATATCGTATACATAGGCATTGTCCAGGGTGTTGATGGCCGGATCCACATCCCGGGGAACGGCGATGTCGATAAAAAAGAGGGAACGGTTCTGCCGTTTACGCATGAGGGGTTTGATGTCCTGTTTGCGGATCACATAATCCGGAGCCCCTGTGGAGCTGATCACAATGTCCACATCGCCAAGGGAGGCAAAGGCATCTTCAAAGCGTATGGCCTCCCCCCCAAAACGCCGGGCCAGGGCCAGCCCCCGGTCAAAGGTACGGTTGGCGACAAGGATACCACTGATCCTGTGCCGCAGCAGATGCTCCACGGCCAGCTCCGCCATCTCTCCTGCTCCGAGAAGCAAAGCCCTGCGGCCTTCCAGGGAACCAAAAATCTTTCTGGCCAGTTCAATGGCCGCGTAACTGATGGAAACGGCATGGTCGCCGATACCCGTTTCCGTTCGGATACGTTTGGCCACCTGAAAAGCCCGGTGCAGCATACGGTTTAAAATAGGCCCGGAGGCTCCCACCCCCGTTGCACGCTGGTAGGCCTGCTTCACCTGCCCCAGAATCTGGGGTTCTCCCAGCACCATGGAATCCAGGCTCGCCGACACCCGGAAAAGATGCCGCACCGCAGCCATGCCCTCATGCACATAGAAGGAGGGCAGAAAAAAATCCGCTGGCAGACCTTTTTTGGCAGACAATTCCCGGATCACCGTTTCCCTGGCCCTTGATGTATGGTCGGTAGCCAGAAGAATTTCCACCCGGTTGCAGGTGGAAAGCACCAGAACCTCGGAAAGATCTCCGGACTGTTTCAAGGTGAGGAGGAGGGTATCCACCTCCTCCGCGTTCAGCGAAAGCTTTTCCCGCACCTCCAGGGCTGCGGTTTTATGGTTCATCCCCAAAAGAAGAATACCCGGAAGTCTTGCCATACCATCCCATCCCGACGCACCTGCACAGGGCGTCTTCCTCAACCCGCAAGGGCTTTAATTCCCGATGCGTGTAAAATCCCCATGATGTCCCATAAAGAGGAAGTTCACCCCAAGAAAGGTAAAAAGAACCAGAAGAAAACCGAAAACCGCCATGCGGGCCGCCTTACGGCCCCGCCATTCCGAAGAAAGCCGCCCATGGAGCAGGGCTGCATACACCAGCCAGACCACCAGAGACCAGACCTCCTTGGGATCCCAGCTCCAGAAGTGCCCCCATACGGCCCGGGCATAGAGAATCCCCGTGGCCATGCCCAGGGTCATGAGGGAAAATCCCACAATGACACAGGCATGCCCTGTGGCATCCAGAAGCTCAAGGGAAGGCAGACGCCGGAAAAAAATATCTTTCCGCTTCTCTTTGATACGCCGCTCCAGAAGGAGGTAGAGCAGCCCCACGGCAAAGGCCAGGGTAAAGGCGGCATTGCCCCCGAAACTGGCCGCCACATGGATGACCACCCAGAGGCTGCCATAAGCCGGATCCGGCGTCACGGGAACAGAGGGCAGAAGCCAGGAGGCAAGAACCAGGCAGGCCGTGACACAGGCCGCAAAAATTCCCAGAATCTTCACATGGTAGCGGTGCTTCAGGGCAATGAAGGTACCCGCAAAAATGAAGGCACAGAAGGAAAGATTGCCCGCCAGATCAAAAAGGGGCAGATGCCCCGCATCCACCCAGCTTTTCCCCAGAAGAATCCCGTGTCCGAGAAAGCCTGCGCAAAGCAGAAAAAACCCCGCCCGCTGACAGACTTCCTTTTTAAAAAGAAGAAACACGAGATATGCGAGGGTGCTCAGGGCATAAAGGCTGAAAATTATCGGCATGACTCCTCTTTCTTCCGGAAAAGACCCGGACTCCCTGAAGGGGACGGGACATCACTCTGCATCACAGATAAAACCAGGGTTTCTGCCATCTCTTTCCCCACCAAGGGCACCAGGGCACGGATCACTGCCGACCGGTCTCCCCTTCGCAGATCCTCCAGCAGGGAACCCTCCACGAGGGCCCGGAATATCTCCCTGTGGCTGTCCGGAGCATGTTCCCTTTGCAGCAGGATTTCCCGCACCCTTCCCATAAGATCCAGAAAGGGCAGGTAGGCATCATCAAGGGAGGCTTCCAGATCCATGCGCAGTCTTCGGGCAAAGGCCGGACTGCGGCCTCCCGTGGAGATGGCCAGCACAAGATCCCCCCGCTTCACCAGAGCCGGCAGAAAAAAATCCGACGCGGAAGGATCATCGGCCACATTGCAGAAGATCCCCCGCAGCCTCGCCCCTTCCGCCACCGCTGCATTCACATCCTTGCTGTGGGTAGCGGCAAAGACAAGGCGCATCCCCTCCAGGTCTGCGGTGCAAAATTCCCGCCGCTTCAGGGTCAGTCCTTCTCCAGGAACCGTCAGGGCTTCCAGGGGTTCCGGATCCACCACCGTTACCAAGGCTCCGGCTTCCAGAAGACCCCTTGCCTTGCGAAACCCCACACGCCCCCCGCCCACAACCAGACAGGGCAGATCCCGGACATTGAGAAAAAGCGGATAGGACATGAAAATTCCTTCATACCTCAAAGGTCATGAGATCCTGGGCTTTGAAGACAGAACCGTGAAACACGGCTCCGGCCTGGGCCAGTACATCCGCAGAATCACATTCCGGATAAAAATGGGTCAGTACCAGTCGTCCCACACCGGCCTCTTCCGCCAGAGCTCCGGCAAGGGAAGGGGTCAGGTGACCGGGAACCTTCAGGCCATCGGGCATGGCCGCTTCACAGATAAAAAGATCCGCACCCGCAGCAAAGCCCGCCAGCTCCGGACAGTCATCCGTATCTCCCGAGATCACCACCCGCTTTCCGTCCCTTTCCACGGAAAAGGCCAGACTTTCGGGCCTGTGGTTCACGGGGATGCCCCCCAGTCTTACACCTTGAAACTCCCAGAAAAATGGCTCCTCCAGGGGAAGCTCCCGTAAAAAAAGCCCGCCGTTCAGATCCACCCACTCCCCGTAGACACGGCAAAGCCCCCCATAGAAATCACCAAGCCCCCGGCCTGCCACAAGGGTGAGGGGCTTTTTACGCCCATATTTTCCCGCATACTTCCCGGAAAAAAGCAGGGAAACCAGCTCACCCGTATGATCCGGATGAAAGTGGCTCAGAAAAAGCAGATCCACGTCAGCAGGATCTTTTCCCGCTGCAAGAAGGCGGTGCAGGGTTCCCAGACCACAATCCACCAGAATGCTCAGGGAACCTGCCTCCACCAGAAGACTGCTGGAGGCCCTTTCCAAGCGGGGAACACAGGTTCCGGAGCCCAGCAGGGTCACGCGCATGCGGTTTCCTTTTCTTTGGCCTTTTTTTTCTGGGTACGGATCTCCACATGATCCCGAATCCAGGTACCCACCTCTTTGACGCTTCTCAGGTTCACCATTTTTTCGAGAGACCCAAGGGGAATTTCCGCCCGGGCAGCGCCCTTGTGCCCGCCCGCAGAGCCTATCTTACCGAAACTCGCCGAAGCCACAAGACCCGCCGATCGGCGGATACCATCATTGCGGAAGATGATCACCAGTTTTTTTTCATAGATACCGGAAACAATAGTCCAGTTCACCGCATCCACGCGCATAAAAAAATCGGCAATCTGTACACAGATATCCGGGTTGCTCACCTCTCCCAGATGGGCGTACAGGCGATTCCCCCGGAGCACCCGGGACTTGAGCGCCTTTTCAAACGTCCCCAGGCTCTCAAGAAGAATTTCCGTGTTTTCAATTCTGCGTTCCACCTGGGGGTTGATGTAACGAAAGAGATACTGAAAGGCCTTGATATCCTCCATGATGGTCTTGCGCTGGAAATCCGCCGTATCCGTCTTGATGGCATAATAAAGCGCCGTGGCCAGCTTGGACGACGGGGTAATACGGGCAGCCCGCAGGTATTCCGTCAGCATACTCGCTGTGGCACCGTACTTTGGCCGGACATCACAGAAACGCCCCACCACGCAGGATTCGGGATGATGATCAATGAGGACATCGGGACGGAAAAGGGCAAAACAGTCATGGTGATCCGGCTGGGAATCCACCAGCACAATGCGACGGTAGCGCCAGTGGGGCAGATCCCGGAAATGTATCATTTTGATACCGAGAAGCCTCACCATGGTCAGATTGTCCGGACGCTGGATATCATTGACGTGGGCGATGGTCACGCCTGCCACACGCCGCCACAAAAGCCGCTTCACGGCCATGGCACTGGCCATGGCATCGGGGTCTGCGTTAATCAGGACAAGTACCTGATCCTCCCCTGCAAAACAGGCATAGAAACGACGCAGTCTTTCAGCACTGGAAAGGGGCATGGTGTCCTTTCACGGATGGCTGCACGGTTGAAAAATTTTTGAAAAAAGAACCCGACGGCTTTCTTTTCCCTTTCTCCTCTAACATCCGGAAGGACGCATGGCAACCTGTCCCTGCCGGAATAAAAATGCGCCGGGATCTCCCTTTAAAGGAAATACCGGCGCATCCGGATCACCGGGCCTGAAAACCTTCAGGCCCGCAGATTTTTAAAACACCTTATTCCTGATCCCGCATCTTATACTGACCCTTCAGGCTGTACACCTGCTCCGTCCAGATTTTATTGAAACGCTCCGGATTGGCCGCGGGAGCCTTGATCATGGCCAGCGCCATTTCCCTCTGCTTGTCCGTATTGGAGGGCTTGCTGAAGAGGGTGGTGGCGTGCTTGCTGAAATCCCGGATCATGAAATCAAAGATTTCCTCAATCAGATTGTCATCCAGCTCGGGCCAGAATTCCCGTGCTTCGAGAATGAGCTGACCATAGGGAACAAGGCAGAAAATCTCGCCAAGAACCAGAAGATAATCGATGTCTTTGGCCTGATTTTTGTCCGGTGTGGCTTCCACCAGGTATTTCTTGAAGCTTTTGATCTGCTCCTTGAAGACGTTCACATTGGGCAGATCCACATTTTTGTACGCAAGATTATAATCGTGGAACTGCACCTTGCTGAGACCCGCAGTAGGGCCCTGGTCAAAGAGGAAATCATCGTTGGCCACATCATCCCGCTTGGGTACCTTGGGAAATTCCGCAGGATTGAAGAGGAAGTTGTTCATGAACTTGACGATGAGAGCCATGTTCACATGCACCGTCCCCTCCAGCTTGGGCAGCATGCGCACCTCGTGGGCCGCGATCTCAAAGAAGGGTTCCGCCTCAAAGCCCTTGGCCGCGATGATATCCCAGAGCATGTTGATCACCTCTTCGCCCTGGCAGGTGACCTTCATTTTCACCATGGGGTTGTAGAGGAGGTAACGGCGGTCATCGGCCCTGGCGGAGCGCATATAGTCAATGGCCCGCTCGGAAAAGACCTTCATGGCCACAAGGCGGGTGTAGGCATCGGTGAAAAGACGCTTCACATGGGGGAAATCCGTCACGTACTTGCCGTAGACGTTGCGGTTGCCCGCATGATCAATGGCTTCATAGAAGGCGTGGGTGGCAAGGCCGATGGCGCCCCAGCCCAGGTTGAACTTGCACACGTTGATGGTGTTGAGCATGTTGTCCCAGGCCTTGGGACCGCGCTCCATGATGTCCGCATCGGTGATGGGATAATCGTGCAGCACGTATTCTGCCACATAGTTCTGCTCATTTACGGTGTTTTTCACGCACTCATACTGGGGATGCTTGGAATTGGCGGCAAAGAAGACATAATCGTCCGTACCCGCAACCTTGCCGAAGGTGGAGGCAATGGCACACTCGTTGCCGTTTCCGATATAGTATTTATCCCCATTGGCCTTGTAGCTGCCGTCTTCCTGGGAGTAGAGCATCATGTCCGAGGAGTAGATGTCCGCGCCATGTTCCTTTTCGGAAAGACCGAAGGCAAACACCTCGCCGTCCTGAAGAAATTTGGCGGTCTTGTGCTTGATTTCCTCGTTGGAACCCATCCAGATGGGACCAAGGCCCAGCATGGATACCTGGAAGGTGTACCAGTAGGTGATGCCATAGAAGCCGGATATTTCGGCAAAAACGGAGTTTCTGTAGGTGTCCCAGCGGGAATCTTCCGCGCCGTAGCCTGCGGGGGTCATGAGGGTGGCCAGCACCTGCTCTTCCTTCATGAATTTCACAAATTCATGGTTCCAGGTCTTTTCGTGCCAGTCCTTCTTGATGCTTTTCAGGCCCTTGGCCTCAAAATGATCGATGATGGCCTGCATCATCTTCCGGGTTTTTTCGTCGGCATACTTGCGGTTGTGCAGTCTGGGGTTGAAGAGGATCATGTGCCAGCTCCCTTTTTCAAGAGGTATCCGTGGTGAAAGGCCGTCAGCCATGGAAAGCTTGTGCGCTAACCATATCCGTGCCAAAGCCCTCTGGTGAAAATCTTTGCCCATCCTAAGACAAAAAATACCTTGTGCGCAAGGGATAAAAGAAAGAAAAGAGATAAGTGTCCGGTTTACATGACGTTCAGCGATAAAAAGGTTTCACGGACAGAGGGATGGAAGGAAAAAACCGGTACACCGGTGGGGCTTAGCGCATCCCCCCGTGGGTCTCCTGCAACCTTTTCAGAAAACTCCGAAAAAGCATCTGTTCTTCCATCGTGAAATCAGAAAGAAAGGCCTGATGGGCTTCCTCGAAACGACGATCCAGATCCAGGGCCTTTTCCCGGCCCGCTTCCGTAAGATGAATCAGTACGGCACGCCGGTCTTCGGGGCTGCGCCTGCGGGTGATGAGCTGCATCCCCTCCAGACGGTCGATAATGCCCGAGACCGTGGCACTGTCCAGCTGGGTCTGTTCCCCAAGCTGTCTTGAGGTCTGGCCCTCTTCGCGGCCCAGCAGAATGAGCAGCATGGCCTGTACGGTGGTCACACCGAGATCCGCAATGCAGTTTCCCCAGTAGCGGTATCCCGCCTGACTGTTTTTGGCCAGAAGAAAAACCAAGCAATCTTTGAGTTCCATCATCAACCTTCTTTCATAGGAAAAAGGCTCGCCATGAAACTTGACGTTCCATGACAAGCCATTTTCACACATTGCCCCCAGGGGACGGCAAAAAAAATCAGCCTTCCATGGTGGCCTGGACAAACTCCAGGGTGGCCTTCACATTGGGATCAAAGAAACCGTTCAGGCCGGAGCGCCAGTCCAGCTCCGCAAGCTTGGTGCGGATGCGCTGGGCGGCATCGTATTTCAGGGTATCCTTCATGGTGATGAAGGCCCGGCCGGGGTTGTCGATCCAGGTGCGGATCACGTCCTTGGCCCTGGGAATGAGCTGGTCGGCTTCCAGCACCTCGTCCACCAGCCCCTGGGCCAGGGCCTTTTCCGGGTTGATCATGTTGCCGAAATACATGACATCCCGGAACTTCTTGTCCGTATCCAGACCAAAGCGCATCACTTCCAGCTCGGCAACGGTAAGGGCCAGCCCCAGCTTGATCTCGCTCATACCCAGCTTGACCTTGGGATGATTGGTCACCAGACGGTAATCCGAGGCCATGGCCAGAATCATACCCATGGCTGCGGTGTGACCGTTCATGGCGCAGACCACGGGCTTTTTGCAGGTGAAGAAATTCAGCAGGAATTCTTCCTCAAACTCAAAGAACTCCACGGCTGCGGCGTGATCCTTAAAGTTGATGAAGGTGGGCAGGTGGAATCCACTGGAAAAGAACTTGCCTTCTCCGGTGAGGATGAGTCCCTTGATGGCGTCATCCGTGTTCACCTTTTCCAGCACCACGGCCATCTTTTCCATGGTTTCGCGGGTAATGGAGTTGGTTTTTCCGTGGCTTAAGCTCACAATGACAATGCCGTCTTCCAGGCTTTCCTTGAACATGACTGCCTCCTTGAAGGGGGGTATCGGATGAGGGTGTGCGACAATCCGCTTAAAAAGGCTTGCATACTAATCAAAGGCCGGAGGGCTGTCAATATTGGGAAAACCCGGAAGAGGGATAAAGCAGCAAAAGGGGATTCTCTTTTTTATTGCTTTTCAGGAAAAAGCCTTTCAAGGGCCATCTTCACCCATGAAAAGGAAATCCTTTCCTGCTCCAGCCTCAGGGCCTTTCCCATTCTGTCCTGGGAAAGATCCCCATACAGGGCCGCTTCTTCGGGTGAAAGCCGCAGAAGGGGTCTTTTTTCCGGTGCGGCTTCCGTTCCCCAGAAGGTTTCATGGGCCAGAAAGGTATCCCTGTCCATGAGGAAGGAGACCGCATGGGGAAAATGGGCCCGGAGCTGATCCAGAATGGCAAAGCCGTGGGTGTCCAGATCGCCCCAGTAATAAAGGTCTGTGTGCTGAAGCCAGGAAACCGCCTCCAGGGCGGCAAAGCCGTAGCCTGCACCAAAAAGCACAAGGCTGTCCTTTACGGGGGGAAAGCTTAAAAAATTGATCTCGTTTTCCGTGATAAACACCCGCTTCACCGGAAGGCGGAGCTGGCTGAAATCCTTTGCCGTGAGGGTGATATCCAGATCCGGGCCTTCCCCCAGGGTCTCCATGCAGGAAAAGACAGCAAAAGAGGCATCCAGTATGCGGAAGCGAATCCGCAAAGGTTTTTCAAGAAATCCGTAGCGCCTGCAAAACCCCCCTGCCCCCCTTGCTCCGGCATCCACCGGGGAGGCGGGAAGGCTGAGTTCGAGAAGCTCGGAAAGGGTCAGCCTGTGGGCTTCCACAAACTTGCTGTGCACCCCCCGGACATCCATCTGCCGCAGATAAAGCCCCGGATTCGGGTGGAGAGCCATCCAGTCCAGAACCCCCATGAGGCCCGGCCAGTCCGGAAGAAGCTCCAGGGCCTTGAGCGGCCTTTTCCGCAGCCAGTCGAGAAGTTCCGGCCTTGCCCTGCGGGTTTCGTCCAGAAGGGCCCTGAAAAGTGCCACCTCCCTTTCTTTTCCGATCAGACTTACGGCCGCTTCCAGGGAGTCCACCCAGATTTCCTCAGGCATGTCATTGGCTCCCAGGAGCCTGTGCTGCACCCTTCGCCACACGATGCGGTAATGACGGGCATTCTGACGCAGACGGGCCACCCAGTCCCGCAGCTCGGCAAAATGCGGAGCCATCTCGGAAGCCGAAGGCCCCTTCAGGGGAATGCGCAGGGGAAAAAGGGGCTCCTCCGCCACAAGGCCTGCCAGAATCCGGCCCTGATCCCAGAGCTTCTGAACCCTCTGACGCACATCCCCAAGATCCGTCCACGCCCTGTTCTTCATGCCCTGTCCTTTATCGTTTGATCCTTCATGCCCGATGCCGCTTCATTTCTTCCCGGTAGGTCTCGATGGAAAGGTTCCGGAGCTGGGATTTTCTGCCGTCCTCCCGGGTATGCACAAAGCCCACCCCCGCCACAAAGGGTTCAATCACATGGATTTTCTGTAAAGGGGTCACAATGAGGAGCTGGAGGTTGAGCTGGGCAAAGAGGGTGAGACCGTAGGTGGCAGACTCATCGGAACCCCGGCCAAAGGCCTCGTCAATCACCACAAAATGGAAGGAGCGGGAACGGGCCGCCCCCCATTCCAGACCGAACTGATAGGCAAGACTTGCGGCCAGAACCGTATAGGCCAGCTTTTCCTTCTGACCGCCGGATTTGCCGCCGGAATCCGCATAATGTTCATGCTCGCTGTGATCCGCCTTCCAGCGTTCACTGGCGGCAAAGGCAAACCAGTTGCGCACGTCCGTGACCCTGGCCGTCCAGCGCCGGTCCATCTCACTCTGGCCCTCCCTGCCCCGGAAACGTTCGATCAGCTCTTTCACCTGCAAAAAGCGCTGTTCCGCATGGGGATCTTCCGGCTCCGCGCTGAGGCTGCCTTCGGTGCAGGCCCGCAGACCGGCCTGAAAATCCCGGATATCCGCATCCTGGGAAGGTCTGGCTTCCAGAAGGATATAGCGGCCCGGATTGTAATCAATTTTCTTCAAGGACTCGTTGAGCCGGTCCAGCCTCTCCCGGATGATTTCCCGCTCCCGGGCCAGCTGGGACTGGAACTGGGCCACCTCCCGGAGGGTGTTTTCATTGAGCAGCTCCTTGAAACGCCGCTCAAAACGGGGCAGATCATCGGCTTTAAGGGTCTGAAGCAGCCCCTTGTATTCGTCCGCTGCGGCGACAGACACATCCATCTCCTGGGTTTCCAGGGGATAGCGGGTGCTGAAGGCCCGCATGGCATCAATGATCCTG
Source organism: Desulfobotulus sapovorans DSM 2055 (assembly GCF_059569355.1). Taxonomy (NCBI): domain Bacteria; kingdom Pseudomonadati; phylum Thermodesulfobacteriota; class Desulfobacteria; order Desulfobacterales; family Desulfobacteraceae; genus Desulfobotulus; species Desulfobotulus sapovorans. The sequence continues at coordinate 58,539 of NZ_JCANVJ010000016.1, forward strand.
TCCCTTAAGCCCTTGATTCTCTTTTCTGTGGCATCAATGCGATCCTGAAGCCAGTCCCGCATGTCCCGCTCTTCCTTGTCGCAGTTTTTAAGATCCACGCTGCGCTGGGAAAAGGCCTCCTGCCTCAGCCCTTCCAGCCTCTCAAACCAAAGACGGGCTTTGTCTTCCTCTTTCCGGACAAGGGCGCTCACCTCCCCATGCAGGGCCTTGGCATCACTTTCCTGCTGAACCAGCTTTCCCATCTGGGTCTTGCAGCCATCGAGAGCCTTCTGGCTGTGCTCCAGCTTTTCCTCCACCTCCCGGAGCTGGGCGGTGAAGATTCTCAAGATATCGGAGCTGGCTTCAAGGTGCAGCCTTTCCTTTTCCAGACGATCCGCCTCCAGGGCCAGAGGCTGCCAGTGCATTTCCGTGAAATCCGTAAAGGTATCCAGCCGGGAAAGGGTTTCCAGCCGTTTTTTGAGGGCCTTTCCCTGATTCTGAAGGGCTTCCAGACGGGCCGCAGATCCCTTCATGGCCTCTTCCAGAAGCCTTGCCCGGTTTTCCAGCACCTGAATCTTGGCCGTATTGGTCCAGCCCAGCACATAGCGGCTCCGATCCTCCAGACGGAAGCGGTCATCCTTTTCGTGGCGTTCGTCACGGCCCTTGGTCTGGCCGGAAAGGCTTAAGGCCCGGACTTCTCTGCGGAACTGGGCCGAATCCCGGCAGCAGGCCAGATCAAAGCGGCGGGCCACTTCCTGCTCCAGCCAGGAATAAAAGGGAGAATCGGGTTTGAGCATGAGCTTTTTCACAAGGGAATCCGGATGCAGGGAAGGCTCGGGAAGGGATGTCTGGGGCCGCACCCGGAAATAAACAAGACGGCCCTTCAGGTGGGTGGCATCCACCCAGAGGGCCACCTTTTCATACAGGGCTTCGGGAACCAGAAGGGAAAGCCCGAAACTGCGCAGAAGTCTTTCAATGGCCCCTTCCCAGTCCCGCTCCGTTTCCTGCACCTGAATCAGTTCTCCGGCAAAGGGCATGAGTTCTTCCCGAAGATCCAGGGCCTGACAGAGGGCGCTGCGCAGGCTCACCTGCTTTGCATCAATATTGCTGCGCCGTGCTTTCAGGCTCTGGATTTCCGCCATCAGCTCTTCGTGGGCCTCGCGCTTTTCCTGAAAGACCCTTTCCTCCTGCACCCGCTCGTTCTGAAGGCGGGCTTCCTCAGCCTCTCCCTTCTCCCTCAGATCCGAGAAGGTCTTTTTCTGGGAAAAAAAGCTTTCCTGGGATTCCGCAGGCAGCATGTCGAGACTTCTGACAAGGGCCCCATACCGATCCGCCCGCTGCTGACGGCGGGCTCTTTGATCTTCAAGCCTTGCAATGTCTTCTTCCATGCGGGCCATGCGGTCTCCGCCATTTTCCGCAACCGCCTGCCTGAGATCCCTTTCCTCGGCCTGAAGGGCTTTCCGTTTTTCTTCCAGGGTCTTTTCCCGAACGGTCTGACGCTCCAGCTCTTCGCTGAGGCCTTGCAGCCGTTTTTCCAGAAGCTCCTTTTTCATCAGGGAAAACCAGGTCTTGAGACTGTCCCGGCACTGGCGCAGTTCTTCTGAAACCTGCACCTCAGCCCCATGGCGCTCGCAGTCCGCCACAAGGGGGCTTAAACGCTCCACCTGATCCTTGGCTTTCAAGACCGCCCCATGGGCCCGGCTGAGATCGTCAAAATGGGAAATCAGGGCTGCGATGCGGGGAGCCACATCAAAGGGTTCCAGCATGTGGCTGCGGACAAAATCCGTAAGATTGCCCACGGACTTCAGGGAAACGGTCTGGTGAAAAAGTTCCAGGGCCTGCTCGTTTTCAATGCCAAAACGTCTGCGAAACCAGGCCCCGTAGGGAGGAAAACTCTCAAAAATGCTGGCCTGGGATTTTTTCAGTTTTTTCCGAAGTTCCTTCATATCTGAACCGAATCCGGAAAAATCGGCAATGATGGAGAGATCCGACTCAGAGGCCACAAAAAACCGGGCAGGCGGCGCCAGAAGCTCCTTGATCCAGAACACCTGGGCGAGCGTCACGGTTTTTCCGTATGCCGCATTGGCAAAGACACCGAGAATGACCGAATAGGCTCCCGGCTCCCGCAGGGCCACGGGTTTCGCGCTGCCGCCCGTCTCGCTGCGGCCGGATTTGTAATGTCCCAGCACATAGGAACGCAGGCTGCGTTCCCTGGATTCGGCCCCTGCGGCCTTGTTGTAGGCAATGCGGTGGCTGGGCACAAGAAGGGTGGTGACCGCATCCACCAGGGTGGATTTGCCGGAACCGATATCGCCGGTGAGCAGGGCGTTTCTGCCATTGAGCATCAGGCTCCAGACCTGCCCGTCAAAGGTGCCCCAGTTCAGCACCTCCAGCCGTTGCAGGCGGAATCCGGCAAGGTTTTCCCCCATCCCGTCCATGGACAGCCCCTCCTTTTTCATTGTCCGCATCCGCCGTTCTCAGGCTGGATTCCTTGTCTGGATGCTGTATAGTAAAGTCAAGAGCTTGAAAGCCCCTCACAGTGGAGACCCTCACACAATGACGGAAACCATCGAAGCCCTGAAAAAAGAAATTATCCGCTGCCTTCGGCCCATGAATCCGGAAAAGGTCATTCTTTTCGGAAGCCATGCCGCCGGAACAGCCCCCCTGTGTCAGGGTAGTTGTCACCTCAGGCTGAGCATTATGCGCCAAACGCAGACTAAGACTATTTGATCATGACGAGAATAATTCCAGCAAGAGAACTTGATAAATTCATAAAGTCTACTGGATGGAAGCCTGAAAATAGATCGGAAAATGATAATGGAGATATTAACATGCCAACTATTTCGCTGTTTTATGGAATAATCATTTACATGTATTATTTTGATAATAAAGAACATAAAACACCTCATATTCATGCCAATTATGGTGAATATGATGCTGTCATTTCAATACCCGAAGGTGAAGTTTTAAGTGGTGAAATGCCAAACAAAAAACTCAAATTGATACAAGCATGGGTTGAAATCCACCAGGAGGATTTGATAGCCAACTGGAAATTGGCCGTCGAAGGCCAGCAACCCCATAAAATAGAACCGTTGAGGTGAACAATGTTAAAGGTTAAAAAAGTCAATGCAAATGATGATTATACCCTATTTGTTGAATTGTCTGATGGCCGAACCGGGATATTTGACGTTAAACCTTATTTAGATAAAGGCGTATTTAAACAGTTACAGGATAAAAATTATTTTAAGCAAGTAAAACCCTTTTTTTGCGGAATCATCTGGCCAAATGAGCAGGATTTGAGTGCTGAGACTATTGGATATGAATTAAAAAAAAATGAAATCACATAACAGAAGGCACCCTACTCCCCATCCTCATCGCTCTCCCCGCGCCCCAGATGCCGCGCATAGTCCCCCAGCCGGGCATCCAGCTCCGCCAGCCACTGGGCATCCACAAAGGCCTTGAGGATGCGGCGCACCTCCACCATATGCTTCTGGCCCTTTAAGGGCCGGACAAAGCCCAGCTCCGCAATCTTGTTCAGATAAATCCCCACCTTGTCGAGAAGCTGGGTTTCCCGGCTGCCTTCGGGAAGGAAAACCCGGATCAGCTCCGCCACCTCTTCCCTGGACAGAATGAGGCGGGTCTCTCCGCCTGCAGCATCCGACTCCGCAAGCTTTTTCCGCAACAGGGCAAGGAGCAGGCTGACGGGAAAGGAAAGCTGCCTGCGGGGCACAAGACGGGGCAGCTTGTCGCCCTCTTCCTCTCCTTCAGGTCTGGAGCGGAGAAAGGCGTAGCCTTCGGAGCTGTCCAGAATCAGCTCCAGCCCCAGCACGGCCACATAATCCCGTACCCTGGCCTGAAGCCCCAGAAGGATCTGCCACTGGGCGGGGCTGTCCTCCTGATAGAGAACCCCCTTCAAAAGGGGCACCACCACGGCGGAAAGACTCTGGCTGTCCGCCGGATCGGAAAGAGGGTGTTCCGAAATGTCCATCATGATTTCCTCATAAAAAGGATCCTGGGCAGACGGGCACGGCGCAAGAGGCCGTCCGAAGCCTCCCAGCGGATCTCGTCCTCGCTTTCTCCGTCCATGGTGCTGTGGCCCCAGTCCACGGCCAGTTGCAGATAGACCACCAGTTCCGCAAGCCCGTTTTCCAGGGGATGTTCCGCCACAATGTCCGCAAGACTGACCTGGGACCGGGTCTGAAGGGCTTTTCGGATACGGGACTGAAGCAGCCCCCGATCCACCCGCACCTGATCAAAGAGGGCGGAACTGTCCATGTCCGCATGGCCGGATTCCAGCACGGAATCCAGAACAAGGGGGACGGGAGGGGGCCGGAACAGGGGCCTTTCCAGGGGAAGCTCCAGGCTGGCCGCCGTTTCAGCCAGGTCCATGGTAAAATCCTCCGGCGGATGCTCCCGAAGGCCGAGAGCCTTCACCTCTATCCCATGGAGAATTTCCATGATGCGGCGGTTTTCCAGCCAGGCCTGGTCATCGAGAAAACGCCGCAGCTGCTGGGAAAGCCTTGCCACCGTGCGCTGGGTGTGCTCCCCGGCTTCCAGCCAGTCGTGGTGAACCCGCCTCAGCCGGGGATCGGGATTCATGGCCGCCACAGGCGGCAGGGCCAGCACCGCGTCCAGAAGGGCACTCAGCTCCTCCTGCCGTTTCCGGGACATGAGAAAATCCCAGAAGGCCCGGAAACTGCGGCCCTGATCCGAATCGGAAATGGCATCCCGCTCGCCCATGATCTCCCCCAGAAGGGCACCCTTGGCCCCGTCCCAGAGGGCAATGCGCTCCCGCACCCTGCGGTCCAGGCTCCGGAAATTCTGCTCCACTTCCCTGAAATCGGAAAGCAGCTCCCGCGCCATCTGAAGAAACTGCTGAAAGCGCTCCTTCAGGGCCGTATCGTCCATGAGGGCGATATCCCCTTCTTCAATGCGGGCCCTTTCTTCGTCGAGGAGGGCCTGCCTGCGATCCAGCTCCGCCAGACGGGCCTCAGGATCGCTCTGGCTGCCTTCGTGCATCTGGCGCAGCAGCTCAAAAAGGGTGAGAAGCCGGGATTCTGTTCCCACAAAGGCCCGTTCCGTGAGGCTTTCCAGCCAGCTTAAGGCTTTTTCCGTGGCAGGGGTGAGATCAAAATGGGCCTCGTCCGTTCCGGGAGGATAGAATTTCCGCAGCCAGCCCCGGCTGTTGTCAGACCAGTCATTAAGATAAGCGATGGCGGATTTGGGAAAGCTCTCCTGACCATAGGACTCCCTCAGGGAAAAAAGCACATCCTCCAGGGTTTCGGCCAGATCCGCCTGGGAGAGAAAACGCCGGTTCCGGGCAAGAAAGGCCCGGTACAGAAAACTCGCCACAAGGGGCGCATTGTCCGCACGCAGAAGCCGCCATGCCGGATGGCTGCGCCGTAAGAGTTCCAGGGTGGGGTAATCGAGGGGCAAGGCGTGCTCTCCTGTGTTTTGGGATCGCAGAACTCCCGGTCTTTACCTCTGATGGCCCCTGAAGTCCATCCTCAGAAAAGAAAAGGCAGCATGGCAAAGGAGGCTGGGGGAAAGTCTGAACGCTTTTTTTGCTGGGGCAGCGGGTTTCTTCATTGCCTTTGAGGGAAGATCGTGGACAAATGTGGGAAGGACACCGTAAACTGCGTGTTTCATGCAGAATAAAGGAAAAACTTAATTTTTACACACTCCGGAGCTGCCATGACTTCAGAAAAGAAAACGCAGGATGCCGTGCTCCAGCAGGAAATACGGAGCCGCAGAAAATTCTCCATGGCCGAAGCCATAGGCCGGGAGGGCGGCCATTTTATGAAAGGGCACAATCCTGTGCCTGCCATTGATCAGCTGGTGGCTGCGCTGAATGACTTTATCCGGGAGAATATCCGTGATACCTCAGGAATGCTCCTGTCCGTGCTTCAGGAAAGGGTGAAAAACCAAAGTCTTGCCCTTTCTGAGCACGCAGAAAAACCCTTTAGCTTTCTTCACGGACTGATCCGCTCCTATCTGGATCACCCTGAACGTCTTTACGAACTCACCCGCCAGACAGACACCCGGTGGGGGCAGCTCAGCGGTGAAAAGCCCCATTTTCAGAAGCCCGGTGCCCCGCCCCACCCCGATGATGAATATTCCCACGGAAGTGTAACGGCAAAGCTTAAGAATCTGCTGGAAGTCATTGAATCCCGTATGGCAGAGGAGGAGCGGGACGGGTAAGGATACGACAAGATACAGAAAGAGGACTTAAAAATTTTGCCCATACCAGCACAGAGGGCCTGGGTCGCCCGACCCAGGCACAACGGCGGCGGCATAGCTGTCCGTTCCCCCCTGTGACACCCCTTCAGGAAAGAAAACTCCACAGAACCCCGGCTGCAATGGCAGAACCGATCACCCCTGAAATATTGGGGGCCATGGCATGCATGAGAAGGAAATTTCCCGGATCTTCCTTCTGGGCCACGATATGGGCCACACGGGCCGAGTCCGGCACTGCGGAAACCCCAGCCGCTCCGATCAGGGGGTTGATCTTGCTTTTCATGAAAAGGTTCATGAATTTCGCAAAGAGAAGGCCGCAGGCCGTGGCCACGGCAAAGCTTGCCGCACCCAGCACAAAAATCCCGATGCTTTTGGCATTGAGAAAGACATCTCCCTGGGTGCTGGCCCCGACGGTCACCCCCAGAAGGATGGTCACGGTGTCAATGACAACGGTACGGGCCGCAACGGCCAGACGGTCCGTCACAACCGCTTCCTTCAGGAGATTTCCGAGAAAGAGCATACCAAGAAGGGGCAGGGCCGCAGGGGCGATAAAGCAGCACATGAGAAGTCCCAGAATGGGAAAGAGGATCTTTTCCCGTGGGGAGACCTTACGGGATTCCTCCATGCGGATGCAGCGTTCCTTTTTCGTGGTGAGAAGCTTCATGATGGGCGGCTGGATCACGGGAACAAGGGCCATGTAAGAGTACGCGGCAATGGCGATGGGGCCGATCAGGTCTGGAGCCAGCTTGGAGGTGAGGAAGATGGCGGTGGGCCCGTCCGCGCCGCCGATGATGCCGATACTGGCCGCCTCAAAGGGAGAAAAGCCTAAGGCCAGAGCACCGAGAAAGGTCAGAAAAATCCCCGCCTGGGCCGCAGCTCCCAGCAGCATGAGGGAGGGTCTTGCCAGAAGGGTGGAAAAATCCGTCATGGCACCGATGCCGAGAAAAATCAGGGGCGGATAAACCCCCTGGGTCACCCCCATATACAGGTAACCCAGAACGGAACCTTCCTCGTAGATGCTTAAACCAAGCCCATGAAAGACCGGGATATTGCCCATGAGCACCCCGAAACCGATGGGCACCAGCAGCAGGGGTTCATAGTGCTTGGCGATCCCCAGATAGATGAAGATCAGCCCCACACAGATCATGATGAGATGACGGAAATCCGCGAGATAAAAACCCGTATTGGTTAAAAAATCCAGCAGCAGCGGGATCATGTCTCTTCTTTCGTGGTCAGGCGGTTGGTGTTGATGGTTTAAGGGGTGCGCCTCCATCGGTGATGCGCCTGAAGGCTTCATCGCTCCAGGTGTAAAAGCCCTCCCCGTCGGCCTGAAGCACCCCGGCCCTCAGAAGATCCGCCAGCACCGCATGGCAGCGGAAAACCCCCCTTTTTTCCGCAAGGCCCAGCAGCCGGGGAAGGGAGAGGGGAAGGGGAAGGCTTTCCCGGAGCAGGTTGTACTGAAGATAGGCAGGCCGGAACTCCGGAGTTCCCGTAAAGGGAAGGGAATCAGGCAAGGCCCTCGCTTTTTTGTACAGTTTTACGGCAAGGGCCTTTTTGTCCTTTGCCAAAAAGGACGTTCGCCTTTCAAAAAAAGCAAGCATCCGGTGCAGCCGTGAAATGCTGAAAGCCAGAAGGCTTAAGCCCGTAAACACGATGGACATACCGAGCAAAACGATTTCCCAACCATTGTGCCGTGCAATGGCGGCCAGTCCGTAGTCGGCCATCAGAAATCCTCCTCTTCAAGACAGATGCCGTCGCTGTCTTTCTGCTTCCGCCTCTGCTTCAGGTAGGCCTGGATGCTGCGCTGGATGCGATCTCCGAAACGGGGATGCTCCTCCAGCATCCGGTTGCGGTTTACCCGGTACAGAGCCATGAGAGAACCGTCCGTCAGGGCTGTGGCCCTTGCCGTGTACCGGCCCTGATTGAGCATGGCGTTCATGCCGATGATCTGACCACTGCCGTGCAGGGAAAAGGCGCTGCCATCGGGAAAGGCCAGAAGATAGTCGCCGGAAATGCTGATGTAGAGGGTTTCCGCAGAAAGTCCCCAGTCGAAAAGCAGCTCCCCTTCCCTTACCCTTGCCATCTGCATGTAGGCCGCAAGAATTTCCAGGGATTCGGACCGCACTTCCCGGAGAAGGGGCAGGTTTTTCAGTATACGCACCATGGTTTCAGGTAAAGGACTCATCCCACATGCCCCCTCATCCGATGCGGCAGAGTACCGCATCCTTGGCCACGGAATCGCCGCTTCTCACGGGAAGGCTTAAAATCACGCCGGAAACCGGAGCCGCCAGGGCGTTTTCCATTTTCATGGCCTCCAGAATCACCACCGTTTCTCCGGCCTTGACTTTATCCCCTTCCTTTTTGCGGAAGGAGACCACCATGCCCGGCATGGGCGCAAGCAGAGGCGTTCCCTCCTCCCCATCGAGAACCGAAGGGGGAGACTTGCGGACAGGGGGCGTTTCCCGCACCGGCAAAGGAGATGCTGGGGCAGCGGGACGTGCCGTCGTCCTTTCCCCGGCAGGAGGCGTCAGGGGAAAGGCATGGCGGATCACGGGGGCACCGCCCACCTCGTCCACGCCCACCTCGTAGTAGGTGTCATCCACAAAAACGTTGAAGGTGCGGATATAGGGGCTTTTCTCCGGAACATCCTCCCCTTCGCTTCCCCGGTGCTCGCCCGCCAGAATGCGGAGCATACGCTCCCGGATCTTCAACGCCTCTTCCAGAGTCCGCTGCCGTGTAAACTCAGGGGCGGTCTCCTTTCCGTACTTCCAGCGGAGAAAACGCTTGCCCGTGGTGGGAAAAAGGGCGCAGAGCAGTTCATCCTCAATATCCGCCGCAAGCCCCCGCAGCTCCTCCCGTACCCGGGGAAGCTCGGGTTCCAGAACAGCACCGGGGCGCTCCTTCATGGGCCGTTTTGCCCCAGGATGGCCTTCCAGGGCCTTTTTGCGGAGAGCCGCATCCAGAGATCCGGGAGGCTCGCCATACAGCCCTGCACAGAAATCCCGCACCTCCGCAGACAACATGCGGTAGGATTCGCTCTCCGTGTCAAAGAGCACATTGTTCACCGCCTGGGTACCGAAAATACGGCTCAGGGGCCTCACCAGAGGGGGAAAGCCCAAATCCCGGCGCACCCGCTTCAGTTCTTCAAAGACCGCATCCAGACGGTTTTCCGCGTCCATCTCCTTAAGCTGACGCTTCAGTTCCGCCTCCATGCCGCCGGGAATGCCCTGCATCAGGGCCGTGGTATCCATGGGCGTGGTACTGCCACCATAAAAATGCCAGTATTTGGGAAGGATTTCCTCTTCACTGAGCCGGTTTAAGGCGGAAAGGGCTTCAAGGGAAAGGCCTGTGTCCCGGACACTGCCTTTCAGGGCTGTGACCAGAGGTTCCACAGGTGGATGGCTGGTGCGCATGGCAAAGGGCGCGAGACAGGTATCCACCCCGTCCACCCCGGCTTCCACGGCGGCAAAAAGGGAAAGCCCGCCAAGGCCTGTGGTGGCATGGGCATGAAGATGCAGGGGCAGAGAAATTTCCGCCTTCAGGGCCGTCACCAGGCTGCGGGCCGCATCCGGCGTGAGGATGCCCGCCGTATCCTTGAGGAGAAGGGAGTGGGCTCCGAGCTTCTGAAGCTCCCTGGCTTTTTCGAGAAAATACGCCTGGGTGTAGAGGGATTCAGGCTCAGGGCCTGCCACCGTCCGGCTGTAGCAGATACAGCCCTGAAAGTGCCCTCCCGCCTGCACCACGCTTTTTCCCGCCACTTCCAGGTTGCGCAGGTCGTTTAAGGGATCAAAGAGCCGGAAAACCCGGATGCCGTTGGCCGCACTGCGCTCCACAAAGGCCCGCACCACGTCATCGCTGTAACAGCGGTAGCCCACCAGCTGCTGGCCCCGGAGCATGCAGGCCATGGGCGTTTTCTGAAAAAAGCGGCGCAGGCTGCGGATACGCTCCCAGGGATCTTCGTTAAGCTCCCTGTGCATCACATCAAAGCTGGCCCCGCCCCAGACCTCCACGGCCCAGAACCCCAGATCGTCCATGGGGGCTGCCATGCGCACCATATCCGCTGTCCGGCCCCGGCCCGCAAACAGGCACTGAAAGCCGTCCCTCAGACTCACATCACAAAGCATCAGGGGCTTTGCATCCATTCCCGTTTCCATAGCTCTCCTCAAACCATAGGATTCAGCGTCCTCTGCCCATGGGCAGGCCCGCGTTTTGAGATCCGTATTTTATGATTTCCGCTGCATCCACTGAGCCGCCTGCATCTGATCCATGCGGCCCGCCGTACTCCAGAGGTTTCTGGGCGGCTCTCCCGCCGAACGCTGGGGGCTGGCTCCCAGACGGCGGAGTGCCGCCGCCTCCCCGTCCCGGATGCAGGCCATCACCGCAGCCATGGCCGCCGCCATTTTCTTCTGTTCTTCCATCATGGCTGAGTTTCCTTTAAAGGGGGATGTTTCCGTGTTTTCTCGGAGGTTTCTGCACCCGCTTGGTACCCAGGGCTTCGAGAGCCGCAATGATGCGGGGGCGGGTTTCCGAAGGCTGGATCACCGCATCCACATAGCCTCTGGACGCGGCAATATAGGGGTTGGAGAAAAGGGCCTCGTAGGCTTCCTTTTTTTCCCTGCGGGTTTTGGCGGGATCCGGCGCTTCCTTGATTTCCCTGCGGTGGATGATGTTGGTGGCCCCTTCGGCCCCCATCACGGCAATCTCCGCCGTAGGCCAGGCAAAGACCATGTCTGCCCCCAGATGCTTGGAGCTCATGGCGATGTAGGCCCCGCCATAGGCCTTGCGGGTGATGAGCAGGATCTTGGGCACCGTGGCCTCCACATAACTCCAGAGGAGTTTGGCCCCGTGGCGGATGATGCCGCCCCACTCCTGACTGCTGCCCGGCAGAAAACCCGGCACGTCCGCAAGGGTAAGGAGGGGAATGTTGAAGGCATCGCAGAAACGGATGAACCGGGCTGCCTTGTCCGAGGCATCAATGTCGAGACAGCCCGCCATCACAGCAGGCTGATTGGCGATGACCCCTGTGGTTCTGCCGTTCATGCGCACAAAACCGGTCACGATGTTGGGGGCAAAGAGGGCCTGGGTTTCAAAAATCTTTCCGCCGTCCGCCAGCATTCCGATGAGGGTGCGCACGTCATAGGCGGCATTGGGGGCATCGGGGATGAGGCTGTCCAGGGCGGGTTCCACCCGGAAAGGGTCGTCTCCCAGATCTTTAACCGGCGGATCTTCCATGTTGTTGGCCGGAAGAAAGGCGAGAAGTTCGCGGATGCCCTCAATGGCGGCCATGTCCGAATCCACGGCAAAATGGGCCACTCCGCTTTTCACCGCATGGGTCATGGCCCCGCCAAGGCTTTCAAAATCAATGACCTCTCCGGTGACGGAGCGGATCACGTCCGGGCCTGTGATGAACATGTAGCTGGAATCTTTCACCATGAAAACCCAGTCCATCATGCCCGGAGAATAGACCGCCCCTCCGGCGGTGGGGCCCATGATGGCACAGATCTGAGGGATCACTCCGGAAGCGTCGGCATTGCGGGTGAAAATCTCCCCAAAGCCCGCCAGGGCATCCACCCCTTCCTGAATCCGCGCTCCGCCGGAATCATTCATACCCACCACGGGAGCTCCTGCCCTTAGGGCCAGATCCTGCACCTTGGTGATTTTTTTCGCGTGCATTTCCCCAAGACTGCCGCCCCTTGCCGTGAAATCCTGGGCATAGGCAAACACCGGACGGCCTTCCACCAGCCCATGGCCCGTAATCACGCCGTCTGCGGGAACGAATTCCTTGTCCATGCCAAAATGGGTACAGCGGTGGGTGACCAGGGCATCCAGTTCCTGAAAGGTACCGGGATCAAACAGGTGGAAAAGCCTTTCCCGGGCCGTGAGCTTGCCCTTTTCCTGATGCTTGCGTACCGCATCCTCCCCCCCCATTTTCAGGACTTCATTTTCCCGGAGCCTCAGCTCCCGCAGTTTTTCAACGGTACGGCTCATGTCTTTTCTCCCGTTTTCCGCAAAAGGCTTGAAACGCCTCCATGACCAAAGCTTCTCTTCAGAATTCCCCTGCACCGGGACACAGCGCTCCCAAGCGCCTATCCTTAGCATGGGAGGGCCTCCCTATCCACCGGGATTTCTCAGGGCCTTGTTCCTTTCAGGGCAAAGGAACCGGAACAGGGCCAAAAGCAGGATATGTGCCAGAGTTAAAAGAGCTGGGAGCCGAAAGCCGGACACAGGCCATGGGAAAAAGGGATAAACGCCTCAAAACGATGGGGCATTCTCTCCTTCTTCCCCAAAGACCGGGAGCTGACCGGGTGGTCTGTTTTTTTAAAGCTCCTATACATGAAATGCACAATGACAAACCTTCCATGTCCATTCTTCCATCCGCAGACAAGATTCCGGATCAGCCCTGATGACAGAAAGCCCCCCCTCATCAAGCCATATCAACAGCCATGCAGGGCCACTTGGCGTCCTCATGCTTACGGGGCTTTTCGGGCTGCTTCCCCTGCTTTTTGTAAGGGAAAACTGAAAAAACGATTTCATGAAAAAAGATGGTCTAAGAGAAACCTTTTCCTTCAGATCCTGCGGTTACCTTGGCGTAGCGGTGGTAGTGCAGAACCGTACAAACCTGATCCATAAGCATGAGATTCGGGACAGGTCTGAAATTCGTCCCTTTTTCGTAACTACTCCAAAAGTCCGGGCAGCATGAATAGAAACAGAGAAACAGGTTCAGCGAGGGATCGAGTCAGCGACAAGGCGTGGCAGACAGGAGATGGCTCCAAGGTCATGGATCCGATCATAGAGGAAATCCCAGAAAGAGAGGCCATGTTTCTGGCAGGTTTTCTTGAGGCTGAGAAATGTATCCCGACACTGGCGGCCTAAATCGCTCCGGGTCGTACCGCTGATTTTTCTTCTTTTGACATATTCCCTGATATCCCTCTCGCTGAGATTGTTGTGAAGAGGGAGGACTGGAAAC
>NZ_JCANVJ010000017.1:0-71208 GCF_059569355.1 Desulfobotulus sapovorans DSM 2055
GGGATGCCCGCGCGGTACCGGTAAAGAACCGCCTCCACAAACAAGCGATTATCCCTGGCCGTACACCCGACATGGCCTTCCCGGCCTGGAAGCAAATCCCTGATCCGATCCCACTGATCATCTCTTAATCCATAACGTCTTATCATTGAAGGGTCCTCCCACAGCCCATCAACAGAAAAGCACAAAACCACCTCATTGTGAATCCGGAAAATTCTCAGCCGCACAATTGATGACACACCCTAGTTTCCCATACCGCCTACAACAACAATATTACCAAAACATAGACAGAAGGTATAAAGTTCTAATGTTAACGTGGCATACCTGAAAACGACTATTTATTGGCGTAATCCACAGCTCGGGTTTCCCGAATTACCGTAACCCGAATCTGCCCAGGAAAGGTCAAGTTTTCTTCGATCTTCCGCGCGATATCTCGGCTTAACAAAACCGATTCATCATCGGAAATTTTATCACTTTCCACAATCACCCGTAATTCCCGACCCGCCTGAATGGCATAGGAATTGGCAACACCCCCGAAGGAGCAGGCAATTTTTTCGAGGTCTTCCAAACGTTTCACATAATTTTCAAGCAACTCTTTACGGGCTCCGGGACGGGCTCCGGAAAGACTGTCCGCCGCCTGAACCAAGAGATCATACACAGATTCAGGCGGGACGTCCTCATGGTGCGCAGCAATGGCCTGGACAACCTTGGGGGCTTCTCCAAATTTCTTGGCCAGCTTGGAACCAATGAGGGCATGGGGTCCTTCGACTTCATGATCCACAGCCTTTCCAAGATCATGCAAAAGCCCCATCCGCTTGGCAAGCTTTACATTCAATCCCAGCTCAGCTGCCATGATACCACAAAGAAAACCGACTTCAACGGAATGCTGTAACACATTTTGGGCATAACTGGTTCGGAACTTAAGACGACCCAAAACCTTAATCAGCTCAGGGTGTATACCATGAACCCCCAAATCAAAAGCTGCCTGCTCACCGGCTTCTTTGATCGTCTGTTCAACCTCTTCTTCTACAGTTTTCACGACATCTTCAATTCGTGCCGGATGAATACGGCCGTCGGCAATAAGTTTGGTCAGCGCCAAGCGTGCAACCTCTCTACGGACAGGGTTAAAACCCGAGAGAATCACGGCTTCAGGAGTATCATCAATAATCAAATCTATCCCTGTAGCCGCTTCAAGAGCACGAATATTGCGCCCTTCCCGCCCAATAATACGGCCTTTCATTTCATCATTCGGAAGAGGAACAACAGAAACAGTTCGCTCCGCCACAAAATCTCCCGAGAAACGCTGAATGGCTGTGGCCAGAATTCGCTTTGCCTCCTTGTCTGCCTCTTCTTGCGCCTCAGTCATAATCCGCTTGACCAATTTAGCACCTTCATAACGTGCATCATTTTCCATGGAACGAAGCAGTATTTCCTTAGCCTGCTCGCTGGTAAGACCTGAGATTTTTTCCAGTTCAGCATGTTGTCTTTCCACCAGCACATCCAGTTCAGCAGACTGCAACGATAGCTTTTCTTCTTTTTCCACAAGCCTGTACTCAAGCTTCAGGAGATCCTGTTCTTTCTGCTCATTCTGACTATGCTTCTTATCAAGATTTTCCTCCTTCTGAATCAAGCGCTGTTCCTGCTGCTTTAGCTCTGAACGGATTTCAGCCGTCTCTACATCAAACTGACTTTTCATCTTGAAAAGTCGATCCTTTGCTTCAACCTCAGCCTCTTTCAACAACCCATCAGAACGACGTCTGGCATCTTCCAGCAGCCGAACAGCCTCACTGTTTGCAGATTTTTCATTCTGGGCGTCAATCTGCTGCCTCACCCAGTACGCAAGACCAAAACCCGCCGAAAATGCCAGCAGACCTATCACTACATCATATCCTGTCATGCACGATCTCCCCGTTCAAAAACCAGATACACCCCATTCATATCCATACTCCCGGAAGAACTGACGGGGTTTCCAATACTCATTCACTGCAAACCCAAGAATATTTAAAACAATACGAATTAAAAACTCTTCGCAACCATAAGATACCATCATTCATGACAATCACACTGCCCCTAAAAAAACATGACAGGAGCAATTTTCCAGCATGATACTCGCTACATCCGTTTATCATACGTATAAAGCTGCTTCTCTCACATACCTGAAACTTACAATCTTAACACTACAGCATTTCATTGCAGTAAGCTGCCAGACCCGATCACCTTTCAACGATAAATAATTTTATCTTCCTGAAAACGAAGGGAAACCTAAATAAGACAACAAAACAGCACACGCAAACCAGCAAAGGAGAAGATCTCCCTGCCCTCCAAAAGCAGAAAAATAAAAAAAATCAAATACTTATAATATATAAAGACATGATCACTTCATAACAGAAAAATCAAGGAGAAAATAAGGAGAGAAACTGGGAAGGATGGTATGCTGTTAATTTACCCCCGCACATGCCGTGTTGGTAAAACCTTTGAACCGTAGGGTTCAAGTGGGTACCTTGTGACGCCTTCAGGCTTTTCTGCGCTATGCCAGAACATGCACACCGGCGCCAGAGAAGGCTCCCTTATTTTGTAACATTGGGTCAAAGGGCATAACAATCACGTACACAGCAGGGGCTTTTTTATTTCTCTGCAAATAAAGATTGGGGTATTGTTTCTAACGATACAAGTAACTTATCAGATCTCAGCCGCAATTCTGATATTGTCTCAGCATGCTGACGCTTCAGATTAAAATACGCATTGGCAATATTCATACTTGCAAGGAGGAGCTTTGCCGTTTTGGTAACGGTTTTTGACTGAGACCCAAGATCCCTTTCCACATTGGCAAGCTCCGCCATTAAAAGATCAGCGACTTCATGCGCATTGGCAACACCCGTCTCCGCCTTAAACTTGTACACCTCGCCAAACATATGAATCGTTACGATGGTATCCAAGACTCGTTATATGCAGACCATTAGGGTTATACTACATTTCTGGTGAATAAACACAGATCATATATTACTGAATATCAGCCCTGACTTTTTCTTAAATCCAAAAAGTCCAAGATACTGATCCATATCATCTGCCAATTCAGAATGCATCAAGCCTTTCAAGAAGAGCATCTATTTTCTGTTGCATGCTTTCTTCTTCCTGCATCCGCTCCAATTCCCGGCTTTCCATCTCTGCCAGAAGCTCCTCTTTTGCGGCCAGCTTGGCTTTCAGGCTGTCACGTTCTTCTTCCAGAATCCGGTAATGAGAAAGCAGGCTCTCTACCTTGGCTTCTATTGCATCAAATCTGCCTAAAATAACATCTCTTTCCAATTTTCACCTCTTCATCCTTGGAGATCAGTATAATCACCCACGGTAAACGAAGTCAAGGAAATTGCATGGGGGCTGGTATGAGTCCTAAAAATTCTTCCGCTTCCTTTAAATTTTCCGGTGTATTAATCCCCATAACCTCTTCCGGGCAATCGGCATGAATACATTCTACCCGCATACCGGCCCTTACCGCGGCCCCTACAAGATCCGTAAGATAATATTCACCCTGTGCATTATCCGGTTGAATATCCATTATTTTCTGTTCCAAAAAACTCCGCTCAAAGCAATAGAACCCTGTGTTGATAAGCTTAACCTGCTTTTCTTCTGGGGTAGCATCTTTTTCCTCTGCAATGGCATGCACACTCCCATCAGGGGTACAAAGAACACGACCGTATCCCTTTGGATTTTCAAGCCTGGTTACAAGCAACGTCAAAGCCGAACGGGCCTGTAGCTGACACTCGAAAAGTGTTCGCAATGTCTTTTCCCGGATCAGTGGCGTATCCCCGCACAGTACCATGACCTGTGAACATGTTTCCGGAATCAGGGGAAGTGCACAGCGTAGAGCATGTCCGGTTCCCAACTGCTCATCCTGCTGGGCAAAAGAAAGGGGATAGATCGACAGACATGATTTTACTTCGGAAGCCTGATGTCCCACAACCACAATTCCCCTACCCGGACAAAGCGACAACACTTTCTCGACAACCCACTGAATCATGGGCCGCCCCCCCAAAGGATGCAATACTTTGGCAAGATTCGACCGCATCCGGGTTCCCTTACCTGCTGCAAGAACAACAACCGCAAGCCCGTTATTCTCCATATGCACCTACTCCGTCATGCAGCCTTCTGGCAATACCTTCAGACCCATGAAGAAAAGGGCAAGCCTCCATTTCGAAGGCTTGCCCTTGAATAGATAAAGATGCCCGATATCAGATATGATCTTCCCCAGCTGCAAGGCGTATTCTCTGAATCGATCTTGAAAGAGCTGCATGCGCACGAATAAAATCAACTTCTTCTGTCCGACTTTTCTTTTCCATGCGCTCTTTAGCCCGCTGATAGGCAGCTTCCGCACGTTTCAGGTCAATATCCTTCCGACGCTCTGCGGCTTCTGCAAGCACGGTCACCTTACCAGGAAGGACTTCTGCAAATCCCTCCCGGATAAATACATAACGAACCCTTCCGGTAGCGTCCTCATAGCGCAGGGCACCAAGCTTCAGCGCCGTAAGAAATGAGGTATGACCAGGCAGCACACCGAATTCTCCGAGAAGCCCCGGGGCTACAACGGTCTGTACACTTTCATCTACCACCACACGCTCGGGGGTTACAATCTCAAGCTTGATACTGGCTGCCATAAGGCCCCCTTCGTTATTTTATTCTGCGGCCATACGTTCGGCTTTAGCAATAGCTTCCTCAATGGAGCCAACCAGGTAAAAAGCCTGTTCCGGAAGCGCATCATGCTTGCCTTCACAAATTTCACGGAAAGAGCGGATCGTGTCTTCAATTTTCACGTAACAACCTGGAATCCCGGTAAACTGCTCCGCAACGTGGAAAGGCTGAGAGAGGAATCGCTGTACTTTACGGGCACGGGCAACGATAAGTTTATCCTCGTCAGAAAGCTCATCCACACCCAGAATGGCAATAATATCCTGAAGATCTTTATATTTCTGGAGAATCTGCTGTACAGTACGCGCCACCCGGTAATGTTCTTCCCCGATATAGTTGGGATCCAGAATACGGGATGAAGAATCCAGTGGATCTACCGCAGGATAAATCCCAAGCTCCGAAATGGCACGGGAAAGCACCACCGTACCATCCAGGTGGGCAAAGGTAGTGGCTGGAGCCGGGTCTGTAAGGTCGTCAGCAGGTACATATACACACTGTACCGCAGTAATAGACCCTTTATCCGTGGATGTAATGCGTTCCTGCAGTGCCCCCATTTCCACAGCCAGAGTAGGCTGATAACCTACAGCGGAAGGCATACGTCCCAGGAGGGCAGAAACTTCGGCACCTGCCTGGGTAAAACGGAAAATATTATCAATGAAAAGAAGGACATCCTGACCTTCAACATCCCGGAAATATTCTGCTTCTGCAAGAGCAGAAAGAGCCACACGCGCACGGGCTCCCGGAGGTTCTGTCATCTGCCCATATACCAGGGCACATTTGTGAAGAACACCGGAATCCTTCATTTCATGGTACAGGTCATTTCCTTCACGGGTACGCTCCCCGACACCCGCAAATACGGAAATACCACCATGATGCATACCGATATTGTTAACCATCTCCATCATGATGACGGTTTTACCAACCCCGGCCCCACCAAACATCCCCATCTTGCCGCCACGGGGAAAGGGCACCAGAAGGTCAATAACCTTAACACCCGTTTCAAGAACACGAACAGAGGTATCCTGGGAGGTAAAAGCAGGTGCCGAACGATGAATGTCCGATGTTTTGGACATATCGATAGGCCCCATGCCATCTACAGGACGACCAACGACATTCAGAACCCTCCCCAGAGCAGCTTCTCCCACGGGCATCTGTATGGGTCTTCCCGTATCCTTAACAGGCATACCCCGTACCAGACCATCGGTAACGTCCATGGCTATGGTGCGCACCATGTTGTCCCCCAGATGCTGGGCCACTTCCACAACAAGGTTGTCTTCCTCACCATTGATTGCGGGGTTGCTGATCCAAAGGGCTGTCAGGATAGCGGGCAGATTTCCCGGCTCGAACTCCACGTCCACAACCGGCCCCATGACCTGCTTGATCTTTCCAATATTTTTACTCATCGTATTGTCTCCGTAACATCAAAGATATCGGGTCTCCGTACTATCCGCGAAGGGCCTCCGCACCACCCACAATGTCCATCAGGTCATTGGTAATCGCCGCCTGACGAGCCTTGTTGAAAATCCTGTTCAGATCCTTGATCATATCATTGCAGGCACGGGTTGCGTTATCCATGGCGACCATTCGTGCGGCATGTTCACTGGTGGAAGTTTCCAGCAGGGCACGATAGATCTGGATATGGACATTCCTCGGAAGCATAGCGTTGAGAAGAGCCTCTGGCGAAGGCTCACAGATATGCTCAGGGATATACACGTCTTTCGTATTCTCTTCCGTATCCCCAGCCTCAATGGCAGGGATCGGAAGAAGCTGGTGTACAGAGGGAACCTGACGGCTCATACTCTGAAATTCCGGATAGAGAATATGCACCTCATCGTAGGTACCCTCCAGAAATTCAGCAATCAATTTCAACCCAGCGGCAGAGGCCACACTGAAGCCAAAAGTTGTTCCAACGATACCCAGATGGATATCCTTCAGCTCTCCACCTGTTTTCCGAACCCAGTCCCGGCCCTTTTTCCCAAAAACAGTAAAGGAAACCTCAATATCCTTCTCCAGACCCTGTATCCAGCGATCCGCCATTTCCAGAATATTGTTATTAAATCCCCCGCAAAGACCTCGGTCAGACGTGCAAATAACAAGATGAACTTTTTTTACCTCATCCCGGGGAATCAAAAGAGGACTTGCGCCTTCTCCAGCCCTTCCGGCAAGACCTCCCAGCACTTCTCCGTATTTAACCGCGTAGGGACGAAAGGCACTCATCCGCCGTTGCGTACTCCGGAGCCGGGAAGCCGCGACCATGTTCATGGCCTTGGTGATCTGCTTGGTCTTCTTGACCCCTGAGATCTTCGTTTTGACTTCCTTAAGCGTTGCCATGGAATCACCTTATTTCGAGTCAGTGTTTGCTGAGCAGACGGCCAGGCTACTTAATGGTATCCTGGAATTCATCGCCATAGGCCTTAAGGGCCTCATTCAGCTTTGCTTCTGTCTCTCCAGAAAGTTTCTTTTCTTCGGCAATGCTTTTCAGCATATCCGCATAACGGGCTTCCAGGAAGGCATGCAGACCGGCCTCATACTTGGCAACCATATTTACAGGATATTTATCTACATAGCCCTTGGTACCGGCATAGATAATGGCAACCTGATTCTCAAGTTTCAGAGGTTTGAACTGGGGCTGCTTCAAAATTTCAACAAGACGGGCACCACGGGTCAGCTGACGCTGGGTGGCGGCATCAAGGTCAGAGCCAAAAGCCGCAAAGGCTTCCAGTTCACGATACTGTGCCAGATCCAGACGCAGGGTACCTGCAACCTGCTTCATGGCCTTGTCCTGAGCAGAACCCCCAACCCTGGATACGGAAATCCCAACGTTTACCGCCGGACGTACGCCGGAAAAGAAAAGGTTGGGTTCCAGGTAAATCTGACCATCGGTAATTGAAATAACGTTTGTGGGAATAAAGGCTGCAACGTCCCCTTGCTGTGTTTCCACGATGGGAAGGGCCGTAAGGGAACCTGCTCCTAAAGCATCGGAAAGCTTGGCAGCACGCTCCAGAAGACGGGAATGGTTGTAAAAAACGTCTCCGGGGAAAGCTTCACGTCCGGGAGGACGACGGAGCAGAAGGGATACCTGACGGTAAGCCGCTGCCTGCTTGGAAAGATCATCATAGATAATCAGGGCATGCTCACCCTTATCCCGGAAATACTCACCCATGGCACACCCAGAATAGGGGGCAAGGTACTGCAGGGCCGCAGGGTCAGAGGCACAGGCAGAAACAACGGTAGTATACTCCATGGCACCGTTTTCTTCAAGAACGGCAACCACTTGGGCAACGGTAGACTGTTTCTGCCCGCAGGCAACATAAATACACTTTACACCACTGTTCTTCTGATTGATGATGGCGTCAATGGCCACAGCTGTTTTGCCGATCTGACGGTCACCAATGATCAGTTCGCGCTGACCACGACCAATGGGAATCATGGCATCAATAGCCTTAAGCCCCGTATACATGGGTTCATGGACACTTTTTCTGTCCACAACACCGGGAGCCACCACTTCAAGACGGCGGAACTCCGTTGTATTAATGGGTCCTTTTCCATCCAGGGGCTGCCCCAGGGTATCCACCACACGACCCAGCATGGCTTCCCCTACGGGAACCTGCGCGATACGTCCGGTGCGCTTGACCACATCCCCTTCTTTAATGGCAGTATCCGGACCCATGAGGGCGATCCCCACGTTATCCTCTTCCAGGTTCAGCGCAAGGCCGAACACACCGCCGGGAAATTCAATCAATTCAAGGGCCATCGCTTTTTCAAGGCCATAAACTCGTGAAATTCCATCGCCAACAGACAGGACAACACCGGTTTCGCTGAGCTGAACGCTCTTGTCGAAATCCTTGATTTGCTCCTGGATGATCTGGCTGATTTCTTCCGCTTTGATTTCCATCAGATACCTTCACCCCTTTTAAAAGATTCTCTCAGATTCCGTAACTGGGTTCTGATACTACCATCATAGACCAGATCCCCGACCTTGGTGACAATGCCACCGATAATCCGGGGATCCTCATCCACATCAAGGACCACATCCCGGTTTGTCATCCGGACAAGGGCTGCACGGATACCCTCCACAGCCACATCACTCAGGGCAACAGCGGATGTAATCCGCGCACGGGCAATATTCTGAAACTCATCGGCAAGCTGCTGATAGGAACGTTCCACATCCCCTAGCCGTGCCACTCTGCCTTTATCAAAAAGCAAAAGCAGAAAAGAACGCATCACCCTGGACAAATTCATTTTTTGCAGCACGGCATCAAGAATCTGTCTCCGGGCTATCCGGGCATAGAGGGGATTGGAAAGCATCTGGTACAGATTGCCATTATCCCGAAACACAGTGCAGACCCCTTCCAGTTCTTTCCGGTAGGTATCCATCTGCCCATCTTCTTTTCCGATTAAAAGCAAGGCTTTGGCATATCGCCTTGCAAGGGCAAGATTTTTCACGACGCCACCACCTTTTTAAGATACTCTTCCGTCAGACGCTCGTGATCGTCCGCTCCGATTTTTTCCTGAATCAGAGACTCCGCTCTCTCCAGCGCCTTTTCCATGATATCTACCTGCAACACGGCACGGGCTCGGGCAAATTCATGTTCAATATTGCGCTGCGCCTGTTCACGCATCTTTGCAGCAGAGGCTTCCGCTTCCGCAAGAATCCGCTGCTTGGATGCCTCGCCCTGCATACGGTACTGCTCAAGAATTTCCTTGGCCTCCGTGTCCATGGCTTCCAGTTGCCGCCGATACTCTGCCAGATCTTTCTCAGCGGCAAGTTTGCGTTCTTCCAGATCCGCAAGCTGCCGTTCAATGCCCGCTATACGATCATTCAAAAAACTGGCTATCGGCTTTCTCAAAACGAAATACAAAAAAACAACGAGAACGGTAAAGTTCATAACCTTATAAGTATCCGTAGCCCGCCAGACACTTTCTCCGCCCCCTGCAGCAAAGGCTACGCCTGCTCCTGAAAACAGAACCAGCGCAGTCAAAACCAACCACCTACCCCTTGCCTCCATCAGATTGCCCTCCCGAGAATCTTCTCTGCAATGGCAGAAGCAAAGACATCTACCTGAGCAGCCAGTGTCTTCCGGGCTTCCTCGGCTTCCGAAGCAATGCGCATACGGAATGCTTCAAGATCCTTCTGGACGCTGTCCTGAATCTCAGCTATTCGCCTTTTTTCCTCTGCACTGACGCTTTCAACCAGAGCGTTCTTTTCTTTCACCCCGGAAGTCCGGGCTTCCCGGATCCCAGCCCTCACGGATTCAAGACAGGCTTTTCCCTCTGCCTGCATACGGGAAACAGCCGATTCAAGATCATCGACCGTATCTTTCCGCTTCCCCAAAATCCCGCGTATGGGCTTGTACAGCACTGCGTTCAGCACAACGATCAGCACAACAAAGTTGAGGATCTGAATCCCTAGGGATCCGTCCACGCCGATGTTCATAAATGCCCTCCAGAGTTCGTTCGTTCCAGATCTTTTTGCGTACCTGTGCCCTCACCGAACCGATATACGGCTTGCCGAACATCCGTCGAATACGCACAGACCTAAACTTAATTCGGGCTACCTAGCATTGAAACACAAAAAATGTCAAAGGTTTTTTAAAAATCCCTTGATATTCTAAGGATATTTTCCCATAAAGCCTCCTTTTCATATAAAATTTAACCTTCCTGCTCCAAAGATCACAGTACTCTCCGGATACAAACACTGACCCAGAGTCAGTTTTAAAAACACTCCGGAACAGACAACAGTAAAACGGCCATCTCTTTTTATTCCGTAAGAAATCTGCGCATGCTGATATTCATTAAGATTCCCACCCCCATCAGTGTGGTCACCACAGAAGTCCCCCCATAACTGATCAGGGGTAACGGTACCCCCACAACGGGCAAAAGTCCCATAACCATCCCCATATTGATAAAAATATGCCAAAAATTCATAATGGTAATACCCACAGCCAGAAAAGTGCCAAAGGGATCCCGACAGCGATAGGCCACGTTCAGACTCCAGGCGAGAAACAACAGATAAAGAAAAAGCAGAACGGCACATCCCACAAATCCCCATTCCTCCGCCAATACAGAAAGGATAAAATCCGTATGTTGTTCTGGCAGAAAATTTAAGGCGTTCTGCGTCCCTCCCAAAAAACCCTTACCGAATAACTGACCAGAACCAATGGCAATTTTTGACTGAATAATATGGTATCCCGTCCCAAGAGGATCCCTTTCCGGATCCAGAAACGTCAAAACTCTCTGCTTCTGGTAGTCTTTCAAAAAAAGCCATATCAGAGGAACAGCGGAAAAACCCGCACAGAAAAGAGCCAGAAGGGTATTGCGTTTCAGACCGACAAAAAGGGTAAGACAACCGCCTATGGCAAAAAGAAGCAGGGCTGTTCCCAGGTCAGGCTGACGTACAATTAGAACAAAAGGAATCAAAACCAGCAGAAAGGGATACAGGAGATCCCGAAGCCCCAGGCCTTCACCCGTAAAATTCCTTGCAAAATATTTAGCCAGAACAATGCACAGAGCAATCTTCATCAACTCCGATGGCTGTATGGAAATAGGCCCCAATGCCAGCCAACGTCGGGCCCCCCCACCGTACTTCCCAAAAAACATCACCGCAAGAAGAAGAAGAATCCCCCCCGCATAAATCACCCCACCCCACTGATCCAAACGGCGATAACTGAAAAAAAGGAGGCAAAGCATACCAGAGCCGCCAATGGCAAACCAAAACAGCTGCTTGACCAGCAAGCCTTCCTGTGTACCGGTGCCACTGGCATAAACCGCACTGTAGAGAATGGTGCTGCCCACCCCTGCAAGGAGCAGGGTCAGCATGAAAAGCCCCCAATCAAAATATGTAATGAGCCTGCGATCAAACATGGCTTGTCTTTCAAAAAAAAAAGACCCTGAATCTTCAGGAGTCGGGCTGTTCTTCTTGATCCGGTTTCAAGTAAGCACGAATAATTTCCGCAGCAATGGGAGCCGCCACAGTTGACCCCGCTTCGCCATGCTCCACAATGACAGCAACCGCGATTTTCGGGTTGACATAAGGCGCAAAAGCCACAAACCAGGCATGGGGCTCAAAGCCTGGCCTTGCAGAGGATAGGTCATCCTCACTTTTACGGCTGAGAACCTGAGCTGTCCCTGTTTTACCGGCGATATCCAGATCCGGATCCCGTATCTGCCTTGCCGTCCCCGTGGAACGGTTCACCACATCCCAGAGTCCCTTTCGAACCAGCTCCAGATTTTCCGGTGTCACGGGAAGGTAACCGCGAATTTCCGGGGTAAAGGGTTCTACGAGGTTTCCTTCTGCCCCCCGGATTTCATGAACGACCTGAGGACGATACAGCGTCCCTCCATTGCCTACGGCTGAAATCATGACGGCTGCCTGCATACAGGTTGCCAGGTTGTACCCCTGGCCGATAATTACGGAAAGGGTTTCCCCTCCCTGCCAGGGAACCCCCATTCTTCGCAGCTTCCAAGCCGCCGTTGGTACCAGACCCGCTTCTTCATGGTCAAGATCCACCCCTGTCCGGCGTCCGAAGCCTGCCGCCTTGGCGTACCAGGCCAGGCGATCTACTCCCAGACGCTGCCCCACCTGGTAAAAATAGACATCGCAGGATTGCTCCAGTGCTTCCACAAGATTGAGACTGCCATGCCCCGTCCTTTTCCAGCAGCGGAAGTTACGATCTCCATAGGCATGGGAACCGGAACAGAAAAAACGGGTTCCCGCATCCACCACCCCTTCCTCCAACGCCGCAATGGCGGAAACAATCTTGAATGTGGATGCTGGCGGATACAGCCCCTGTATGGCCTTGTTCTCCATGGGTCTCTCGGGGTTGTCACTCAAGGCCTTCCAGTCTTCTGAGCCGATTCCCTTCACAAAAAGATTCTGGTCAAAAGACGGACTGGAAACCATGGCCAAGATCTGACCACTGCCAGGATCCATGGCCACCGCAGCCCCCACACGGTTTTCCATAAGTGCCTCGGCCCGGGCCTGCAGTTCTCTGTCCAGGGTAAGAAAAAGACTGTTTCCCGGTCTGGCAGGTACGGTCTGAAGAATCCGCACAACCTGCCCCCTGACATTGACTTCAACCTGACGCCCCCCCCTTTCGCCACGGAGCACGTTTTCATAGACCCGTTCCACACCGGTTTTCCCTAAAAAATCTCCTCCCCGCAGATCCGAATTCTCCGTGCGTCTCAGCTCCTGAAGACTGATTTCACCGAGATAGCCGATAAGGTGAGCTGCAAGGCCGGGATACATGTACTGTCGCCGGGGTTTGGCCTCAATCCGCACACCATGCAGATCATAACGACGGGCGCTGAGCCGTCCCACCACATCCCTGTCCAGATCCTGCCGCAGCAAAACGGCCCGATACCCCGGCCCCTTGTTCCGTTCCAGATTTTCCTCCAGTTCCGCAAGGGGAATATCGGAAAGGGCAGCAAGACGCTCCAAAACCGCATCCATGGGCCTGGCATCCGCAGGGACAATCAAAAGATCATAGGCAGGCCGGTTATCTACCAGCAATACCCCATGGCGGTCATAAATCAGGCCCCTGTGAGGTAAAATAGTCTGAAGTCGGATACAGTTATTTTCGGATAGCCGGGCATACTCCTGCCCCTGTATGATCTGGAGATAAAAAAGACGTGCCAGCAGAAACAGAAAAAAAACAAGTGCCACACAGAACAAGAATAAAAGCCTGCGCCTTGTATCGTCAGGGTCTGAACGTTTCAGGAGTTCAGAATCGGGAGCCATCGCTACCCTTGCCCTTCACCGCATGAACACCCAGAATCCCCACTTCATTCCCCTTCCCTACCTTCGCATCCGACACAAAGTGCCGGTGCATTTTCCGGAAAAACCACAAAAACACAGGACAGAAAATCAGGGCTGAAAGCATCTGAGGAAATAAAATTCGAAGGCCATCCAGCCAGAGCTCCCGGACAGAAACCTCAGCACGCAGCCCCAGAGAAAGGATGGTGAAAAAATTTTCTAGAAAAACACCGGACAGAAGTACCAGCAGAGAAAACAGGAGACTGCCTCCCCTTAAGAAACCACTCAGCCACCGGACAATGAAAAAAACCCAGAGAAAGGTGAAAAGAAAAACCCCCGGCGGAGCACCGGACAGACCATCCAGTATGCAACCGGCGACAAGGGTAAGCAGCAAACCTGGAAAAAAATCCGCCTCAAGACCAAGGTACAGCACATACACCAGCAGGGGATTGCAAAAAAGATGCTCTGAAAAAAAAACACTCATCACAAGGGTGAGCCCAGAGATCATCAGGTAATGAAACAGGCCACCCATCTCCTCAGTCCCCTTCTTCCACGCCAGCTTCCGTGTCTTCATCCTGGGACAGAAGAATCAGAACTTCTTCGATACGCTCAAAATCCACAAAAGGCCGAATGTGTACATCCTGAAAGATCCCTTCGTGCCCGCGAACCACATCCTCCACCAGGCCGATACGCAGCCCCTTGGGATAAACACGATCCAGGCCGGAACTCACCACTACATCCCCTTCCGCAATATCATAACGTCGCAGGGCATAGGAAAAGGCACAAAAGGAAGATCCGGAACCATTCACCACACCCCGTGCCCGTGTCCGCTGTACCAGAGCATCCACACCACTCATACGATCCGTAATGAGCTGTATTTTGGCATACCGACCCGAAACTTCCACAACCTGCCCCACAATACCTTCGGGAACCACCACCGCAAGCCCCACGGAAACACCATCCTGCCGCCCACGGTTGACGACAAAGGTCTTGAACCAGGGGGAAGGATCCTTTCCCACAATCTCGGCGGCTAAAACACCAAAAGCTTCCTCTTCACGGAAATTCAGAAAAGTTCGCAGGCGTTCGTTGGCCATGCCCAGTTCCAGAAAATGATTTTCCCTTTCCGCTGCAAGACGGAGGGCATTTCTGAGTTCCCTGTTCTCTCTGGCCTGGGCGACACAATCAAAATAGACCTCCCACACGGAGACCATGGCCCGGACTCCCCAGGAGGCTCCCTGCTGCAAAGGCCCCATAAAGGCAAGCACCCCCCTTCCCACTACCGGAACCGATCCGGAATGCCGACCGCTGAGGAGCAGGGAAACAAGGGTCATGACCAGAAGAAGCAAAAAAACGCAGGCTGCAAAAAACTTACGGGAAAACATGGATCAGGTAATCATGACCTGTCTGAGAATATCAATGCTGTCCAGAGAGCGCCCCGCGCCCTGAGCAACAGTGGAAAGGGGATCTTCGGCCACCATAATGGGCAGACCGGATTTTTCCCGCAGCAATTTATCCAGGTTTTTCAGCAAAGCCCCACCACCGGTCAGCACAATTCCTCTGTCCACAATATCTGCGGCAAGCTCAGGAGGCGTTCGTTCCAGGGCAATTTTAACCGTTTCCACGATGGCATCAATCTGCTCGGAAATGGCAACCCGGACTTCCTCCGAGTCAATGGCAAGGATTTTAGGGATACCGGAAACCAGATCCCGTCCTTTAACCTCTATGGTTTCCAGATTTTCCGGATCCGGGTAGGCATTTCCAATGGTGGTTTTGATGATTTCAGAAGTCCGTTCGCCAATGAGCAGATTGTATTTGCGTTTAATGTACTGCATGATGGCTTCATCCATCTTATCCCCTGCCACGCGCAGCGATCTGCTGTAGACAATCCCCGCAAGGGAAATTACTGCCACCTCCGTAGTGCCACCACCGATATCCACCACCATATTGCAGGTAGGTTCCGTAATGGGGAGTCCTGCACCAATGGCAGCCGCCATGGGCTCCTCGATCAGAAAGACTTCCCTTGCTCCGGCCTGCTGCGCAGACTCCTGCACAGCCCGCTTTTCAACCGGTGTGATCCCTGAGGGAACAGCGATGACGATCCTTGGCCGTACAAAGGTTCTCCGATTATGAACCTTATGAATAAAATGACGCAGCATGGCTTCGGTGACATCAAAATCTGCAATCACGCCGTCTCGCATGGGACGAATGGCCACAATATTGCCAGGCGTCCGGCCCAACATGTTCTTGGCTTCCTGTCCCACAGCCAGCACCCGGTTTTTATGGCGGTTATCCGTACGAACCGCAACAACCGATGGTTCCCTCAGCACAATGCCCTTGCCCTTCACATAGACCAGCGTATTGGCCGTCCCAAGATCAATGGCCAGATCGCTGGAAAAAACCCCCAAGATGGAATCCAGAAAAAGATTCATCATTCCTCTTTTCAAATATAGAAAATGGCTTTTGGTTCATGGCAGGTGATGGAAAAGACCTGCGGAGAAAATCAGCGGAACAGATCCGGGATACATCCTCAGTATGGTACAGGAGGGAAGAATTGATGAACCAAGAAACAAGAACCCGCTGGGTTCAAAAAATCCTGCTGATAAGGACATCGCCACCCCCATGGATATCCTTTTCAGTCCGTGCTTTCGCTACCAAAAAAAACTCCCGTTTACAAGTAAAATTCACCTTTCTCTCCCTGCCCCAGCTCCTGCATTACACCATTATGGAAACGGGGTCTGAAACTGCGGATCGGCCAATGAGCATCCCCATAATGTACGCGATTGCTCAAAAGCACCACCACAATCCCCCTTTCCATATCGAGCCACAGGGAGGTTCCCGTGAACCCGAGATGGCCCACCGTTTTAGCGGAAAAACGATGACCGCAGGAAGGCAGGTCTCCTGACGGACGATCAAACCCCAGAGGCCGCTTTCCATCCTGCGGCCACACAATAAACCGCCGCATCAGCGCGGAAGAATGCCAGATCCCCTCTCCATGCCAGGCCTCCAGAATGGCCATGCCGACCCGTCCCACAGCAGCCGCGGTACCAAAAAGACCGGCATGTCCGTCCACCCCCCCCATGACCGCAGTATTTTCATCATGCACTTCTCCCACAAGTCGTCTTGAACGTACAGGGCTTCGGGAAGTTGCCGCAAAACAGAATTTCTCCCTTGCCTCCGGAACCGTCACCGGGAAAAAAAGATTTTCTCCCGCATGGGGTGGCAGGGCCGCCATCACCCGCTGTTCAAACACCATCCTGCCGGCCCTTTCCACAACCTCCTTCAAAAGCATAAACCCCAGGTCACTGTACAGGGTACGCTCACCAGGAGGGGCTTCCAGAGCCAGACAGCGCAGAAGATCCAGCCGTTTTTCCCTGCGATGGCTCTCTGGAAGTGAGGCCAGATCCCGATAGAATTCCCTGTGAGCCGGCAGTCCTGCGGTGTGCTGCAAAAGATGAAAAAGACGGATATCTTCCCTCTTACCCCCGTCCCGCCACTCGGGAATCCATAGATAAAGAGGCGCATCCAGTTCCAGCACCCCTTCCTCGACCAGCATCATCATGGCCAGTGTGGTTCCGAGAACCTTGGTCAGGGAAGCCAGATCAAAAAGGGTTTCCGGTGTCACCGGTCTTCTGGGAGAAAAACCTGCCCATCCCGCAACACCCGTAGCCCCCCCCCCTCCCCGGATACCCAGCCAGGCGGCTGCACCGGGAAAGACCTTTTCCCGAACACCTTCCTGCAACAAAATCCCAAGACTAGACATCCCGCCCTCCCCATACAAGACGGCCTGCATCCGCATCCAGAAAGGCAGGAGCCCCGAAAACAAGGGGCCGGTTGCTCTCACCATGCCCAACAGGCAAAGCACACACCACAGGAATCTCTGAAGGGAGATGGTACAGAATACGGGCATGGATCTCTTCAGCCTCTCCGCATTCCGTAAACCCTCCCAGAAGAAGGCCTGCAATACCATCCAGAACGCCCGCCATGGCCAGATGACAGATCATACGGTCAATCCGGTAGGGAGCTTCATGTATGTCTTCAATAAAAAGCAGGGCTCCGGACAGATCCGGAAAATAGGGCGTACCCAGAAGGTGGCAGAGCAGGGTCAGGTTGCCCCCGAAAAGCCGTCCTCTGGCCGTCCCCCTTTGCAGCACCCTGGGACAGGGCATTGCAAAACGCGCCGTACCTGCGGAGATCAAAGCATCAAAGGCCGCATCCTGATCTTCTGCCAAAAGCCGGCCCATCTGGGTGAGTACCGGGCCATGAAAGGCCATGATACCACAACACTTCCAAAAGAAGGCCAGCAGTGCCGTTCCATCACTGAAACCCATGAAACGCTTGGGACAGCGGCGTATACGTCCGCTATCCAGAAAGGGAAAAATACGCATACTCCCGTATCCTCCCCTTGCCATCCAGATGGCATCAACGGAAGTATCCTGAAAAGCATCCATCAGGGCCTCTGCCCGAAGCCTGTCCGAACCTGCAAATCCCTGAGCGTCCTTCATATACACCTGTTCAGCCACCTTCAGGGCATAGCCCCTGCTGCGGATAGCCGTCAGCCCCAGCTCCAACGCCCCAGGATCCGGGGTTCCGGCAGGGGCCACCACGGCAATGCAGCCCCCTTCTTTCAGGGGAGGCGGCAGCAGACCACAGGCAGGCATCCCCCCCCTTTCCACAGCCTTCCCAGCTTTTTTTTGCAGATCCTGCATTTTCTTCATCCTTTTTCTTGACAGCGCAAAGGGCGGGTGATAGACAAGCTTTCGTTTCGCGTCGGGGCGTAGCGCAGCCTGGTAGCGCACTAGCATGGGGTGCTAGGGGTCGGAGGTTCAAATCCTCTCGCCCCGACCAAACAAACAAAAAGAAAAAGCCGATTCCACAGGGATCGGCTTTTTGCTTTCATATCAGGACTTCCTCGCCACGGCAAAGGGCCCCCAGGCCTGCTGGGTCGGCATGACTTCCAGGTGATTGATATTCACATGGGAAGGAAGCGAGGTCATCCAGCCCACGATTTCGGCAATATCCTCAGCCGAAAGGGCCTCCACCCCCCGATAGGTTTCAGCAGCCTTGTCCGCCTCACCCTTGAAACGCACCAGAGAAAATTCCGTTTCTGCCATGCCGGGGGCAAGATTGCTCACCCGGATTCCCTTCCCCTGAACATCACAGCGCAGGTTTCTTGAAAACTGTTCCACAAAGGCTTTGGTAGCCCCATAGGCATTCCCGCCGGGATAGGGCCAGCTTCCCGCCACAGATCCCATGTTCACAATATGCCCACCGCCCCGGGCAACCATCCCCGGCAGCAGTGCCCGCGTCAGATACATGAGTCCTTTTATATTGGTATCCACCATCCTTTCCCAGTCATCAAGATCCGCCTCCGGTGCAGGGGCCAGCCCCAGGGCAAGCCCGGCATTGTTGATGAGAATTTCCACATCAGAGAAAGGGGCAGGCACTCCGGTCAGTGCGGCATCCACAGCTGCCCTGTCCCGAACATCCAGAGACAGAAGAAAAACAGGACTCTCCAGACTGGCTGCCAGCTTCTCCAGACGCTCCCGCCGTCTGGCCGCAAGAATCAGGGGATAGCCCCTTTTTCCATACCAACGGGCGCAGGCCTCGCCAAATCCCGAAGAGGCACCACTGATCAATACACTACCCATTTTCACCTCCCGATTCTTTCATACCTTCATCCATCCTCTTTCCATGAAAACCGCAGAACCATCCCCCCACCGGAAAAGAAATCCCGGAATTTTCTGCCCCCAGGGAATTTCTCCCGAAAAATTAGGGGAATCACCTATTGCCACAGTAAACAGGGTTCTGTATGGTGTTCTCAACGTCTTACCCCTCCCTTTTTCCCTCCCTTCCTATTTGAACGGGGCGATTTCTTCAGCGGATCGCCCCATTTTTCTTTTCCACCCTTTTCATAAGGAGTCCTGTTATGGACGACTTCAGAGAAAAACGCCGGGATGTCCGCCAGAATTATTTCTGCCCCGTAGCCTATAATACCCAGGATCAGGAATACCGGGAATACATCCTTGACATCAGTGGTGGCGGTGTTTTCATCAAAACCAAGCACCTGCTCCCACCCGGAACGGAAATGAACCTCGTTATCCCCTTTCCCGGTGCCAATTACCTCAGTCTTCTGGGGATTGTTGTCCGATCCGGAGAAAAGGGCATTGCCGTACAGTTTCACCAGGATGATCTCAAGCTGATACAGGAAGTTCGCAAGCAGATTCAAAGCCTCAGCCTTCTTGAAGAGGAATAAGCCTGCATCGTCCTGCCTTCCCAGACCCATTGGCATCGCAACGGCTGACATGTTTAAAAAAACAGCCTCCCCCACACACAGCCCGGATACCAAATGCCCTCCCCGAAAAAACCAGCCGCAGCATCCTGCCTGCAACCAAGGTCATGCTGGAAAAATTTTCAGCTCTTTCCAGCATGATTCCCGTATCATTTTGTGCTAGGGATCAGATATCCATCCCCCAGTTTTTCAGCATGGCCACCCCCCCGAAAAGGGTGACATTGTTCGTATGCCCCATGGCCCTCAGATTCAGCTGGGCTTCATAGGAGCGAACCCCGGTATTGCAGATAAGCACAACGGGCCGGTCTTTGGGAACCTCATCCATCCGCCGCAGCAGCTCATCCTGGGGAATACTCTTCCAGAATCCAGAATACCTTTCCTCAAAGATACGGGCATCCGCCTTGGCACGGCAATCAATGAGGCAAACTTCGCCCCTTTCGATTTTTTCCCAGTTTTCCGCAAATTCTTCACATCCGATGGGACACATCCGTCCATCCAGAAGGTTATCCGCCACATTCCCAAGGGCATTGACAATATCCATGGCAGAAGAAAAGGGTGGGGAATAGGCAAACTCCAGATTGGAAATATCTTCCACCTTCGGCTTATGGGGTAAAAGAGCCGCCACAGCATTGATACGCCCTACGGTGGCATCTCCCTTACTGCCCGTTCCCTGGATGCCCAGCACCTGGCGTGTACCGCGATCCACCACCAGTTCGAGGTACATCAGTTCTTTGCTGGGATAAAAATGCGCCCGATCCAGCTGACACATGCGCACACTGATGGCATCAAAACCAGCTTCCAGAGCCGCCTTCAGGGTAAGACCTGCGCCACAGAGACAGACATCAAAAAGCTTGACCACAAAACTGCCCACCACAGAAGGCGATACGGACTCTTTCCCCGCAAGGTTATCCCCAATCACACGCCCCTGGCGGTTGGAAAGGGAACCCAGAGGATAATACCCCGGTTTTCCCGTAATGGCATTGGGAACCAGTACGCAATCCCCGCCGGCATAAATATCCGGATCTGTGGTGCGCATATGGGCATCCACCACAATCCCGCCATTGAACCCCACCTCCAGCCCGGCAGCAGCAGCCAGCTCGCCATTGGGTACGATGCCCCCGGCAACGATCACGAGATCGGCCTCAAAACTTTCCGTTTCCGTCACAACACGGCTTACGCCCCCCGCTTCACCCTCAAAACGCAGAACCCTCTGGCCCAGATGAAAGGTCACATCCTTTTCTTCCATATGGGTCTGGGCCATTTTCGCCATTTCAGGCCCCACAAAACCGGGCATGATCTGATCCGATATTTCAATCACCCGGGTTTCAATTCCCCACATATCGGCCAGGGCTTCTGCCATTTCAAGGCCGATAAAACCGGCACCCAGCACCACGGCAGAGCTGACCTGACCCGAAGCAACGGCAGCTTTGATCTGAATGGCATCCCTGAGGGAACCCACGGAAAAAACACCCTGAAGTTCCTGACCCGGTATTTTCAGATCCCGTACCCTGGAACCCGTACCAATCACCAGCTTGTCGTAGGACAGGTACTCCCGGCTTCCGTCCTGCTTCTCAATTTCAATCCGTTTTTCCCCACGGTCAATGGCTGTGACCCGGGTACGGGTCATGACATCAATATCCTTGCAATCCTTGAAAAAACGTTCATCCCGAAGCATATGAAAGCTTGTGCTCTGCAATTCCGTGGCATCGGCAACATCACCGGATACATAATAGGGAATACCACAGCCGCCATAGGAAATATGCTCATCCTGGTCAATGAGCAGCACCTCGGTTTCCGGTTCCAGGCGTTTCAGGCGACAGGCAGCCTTGGATCCCAAAGCCACGGCACCGATGACCAGCACTTTTTTTGCCATCTTCCAACTTCCTTTCTCTGAATTTTATACAGGAATCCGGCTTCTGAGACCGGATCGGATATGTAACGCAGACAGCGTCAAACCCTACAACCCAGTCCCGCGCCTGTCAAACCTCCCCTGCGGAAAACAGGGGGGATCGGCATTTTTTTCCTGGCCTGGCATCCCTCCTGTCATTCTTTTCCGGGAAACAGGGCGACCGATCAGGATTTCTTCCTGAAGATCCTTGTAATTTCGAGGACGCTTTCCCCTGAAACACCAGAAGAGACCCCGGCTCTGCCCTTTTTCTCCAAAGACAGCAGCCGCAGTGCAAACAATGGCATTGTTATTGCTTTGAATTCAACCAAAGACCCGGAGTACAGGCTCCAGGATGTCATCAGGAAGGAGAAAGACCATGTTCACAGGAATCCAGGCCTACCAGCGCAGTGAAAGCCCTCTCACAGATCGCAGTGATGAAAAAAAAGTACAATCCCCTCTGGCCCGTACGGAGACAAAGGGGAAGGGGACTTCAGATGCAGGCGGTATGGGAAGGGGACAGGACAGGGTCAGTCTTTCCGATGCGGTACAGGGTGCAAGACTCCGGGAAAGTCTCGGGCTGCCCATCAGCGGTAAAATTACCAAGGCTATGCTGGAAGAAACCCAGAACACCGTACGGGATACGGTGAACAGCCATATTCAAAAGGTAAGGGACGAGGTGGGGATTCCCGAAGATGCGGAAATTTCTGTCCGCATCACGGAAAAGGGAGATATCCGGGTCAACAGCAAATCCGGCGGGGCATGGGAAATCGAAAAACGCCTTCAGGAGGATACCTCCTTTAAAAATGCCTTTACTTCCCTGTCCCTGCACTCCCGGATGCAGGAAATCAGCAGCAGGGCGGGACAGAGGCCGGATCTCTTCTCCGATACCAGCGAGCGTCCGCTCTCCACCATTGCGCGGGAATACACAGCACTCCGCCAGGGACAGGATCCGCTGAAAAGCCTTGTACAGCAGGCACAGAACCTTCCTTCCGCCTTTGTCCTGAAGCATGGTGGAGACTCCCTTGCGGCATAGACAGAGCTGAAAAAAAATCCGTCATCAGACCTTCAGATCCAGATGGTGCACCCGCCCCACCTGCCCTGTTTCACTGAGCACAAGGCCCGTACTCTGTATGCGCCCCCCCTGTTCACCCCCAATATCCATGGGGGTCGCCACACGGGCAAGACCGATGGCACCAACCCCCACGTCTGAAAGGGAACGGCCTGCACCGGATGTCCCATCCTCGGGGTGCCAGATGCGGAGCTTGGAAAATACGGAGTCGCCTGCATCTATCCAGCCATTCCCGTCACTGTCATGGAGGCTGAGATCGGCAAAACCGTCCCCGGATGTTGTACCGAAAAGTTCACGGCCATCATCCACCCGACCATTGCCGTTCTGATCCAGAAAGAGAAAACCGGCCCCCTTTGACGGCATGCCGAGGGATTCCTTCTCACCATTTCCCGTGAGATCAAAGGTGAAACGTGCATTGCCCATGCTCACAGGCCCGTTCATGGAAATCACCAGAGGATCCACCAGATCCACGGATCTTGCCAAAAGACTTTCCTCTTTCCGGGACTGCATCTGCTGGACAGAAAAGGAAATTGTCCGGCCATCGGCGGTCATCACCTCGCCTTCGGCCAAAAACAGACTTTCCTGTTCCTTTCGGGTATGCACCACCTCTTCCATGCGAAAGGCCGATCCCGAACCGCCGGAAAGCACATCTTTGGGAAACTCCGGCACAGGTTCCGGACGAAAAAAGGGGGTTTCCGCCTTTTTCCCCGTCAGGGCTTCCAGAATAAGCTGCACAAGGCGCTTGCTGGCTTCAAGGTCGATGTGTTTCAGCCCCCGGCCATCCACCCCGGAAGATTTCAGGGTAATGCCCTTGCCCAGAAAATTTTTCCCTGAACTTTCTTCCCGCTTCAGGGGATTTTCCACCACCATGCGCAGACTGCGCCGGGTCTGCACCTCTTCACGGGAGATGCCCACCATCTGAAGGGATGAGGATACAATCTGCATGACGGCCTCCTTTCGGGTTCCATGGAATCCATGATGCCTTTTATCGGAGGCTTTCCTGCAAAACTGAACCCTGAAAAGAACAGATTTTCAAAGAAGGCGCAGATTCCAGTTCCACAGTCCCGGTCTTTGCCGAAGGCTCATGCCCTTGGGAAGGCTTTCTTCCATATGCACAAACAGCCGGTATCCGGCCTTTTCCAGCAAACTCTTTTTTTCCCGGATATCACAGATCCAGTCCGGAAACAGCCACTGGTTCTGACCATACACCCGGCCCCATACCCTCTCGTCTTTGGGGCTGACGAGACTTTCTCCCGGAGCCAGAACACCCACCCGGGAAATGGCCAGGGGCCAGAATCCCGAAAGAACAAGACCCAGGGGTAAAGGACTTTCCGTACCAAGGCGCATAAAATCCTCCTCCCCCATTTCAGGGCTGGCAAACACACCGGAAAATCCCATTTCCTTAAGCACCGCCACGGCAAGGGCATTGGTCACATTGCAAAAGGGCCCTGCCCAAAGCTCCAGCCCTTCTTTTTTTTCAAAAAGCCCCACCTGCCAGGGGGCATTCAGCACAAAGCGGCGGGCACCCTTGTGGATCAAAGCCGCGAGAGTCCTTTTCCAGGCTTCAGACTCTTCGGGCCAGATGACGGGATCCAGCCACCACCAGAAATGCCGCACAGCCCCATCGGCCACCCTGGGAAATTTTTCCGGGTCAATCCAGAGTGCCGCCTCTTCATTCCGTCCTTTCCTGCTCCCGGGAGAACGGCTCACCTGCATTTCCCTGGAAGTACCGCCTTTTTTGGCTGGAGCTGGCAACACAGGGGGCTTGTGGGCTGCCTGGGGTTCCGGTATTTCCAAAGACTGAAAAACAGCCTCCAGCTTTCGGATCTCCGCCATCAGTTCCGGCTCTCTGCGATCCACCAGAAAAACTGCGGCACCTGCACGGGGCTTTGCCTTTCCCTCATCTTTCAGATGAAAACGCCCCCCCTTGGGAAGGGAACGTTTCACCCGTACCAGTACATGCCCGCCTTCCCCCTCATACCCCACCCTCAGCAGATCTCCGGACAAAAGGGCAATCCTTGGCGTGACAAAAAGTTCCTGTCCGCCCCCCTTGACCCGGCCCACGAGAAAACCGGAACCGGTTTCCGCATCCGCAGCCAGGGGCTGCCAGGGTCTGTGGGGCAGAAAACGGTAATGCATGGCAGATCGTCCCAGAGCCATTTCCAGCAAAGCCAGGGCATTTTTCTTACGGCCCGGCACATCCCGCTCATCCCGCAGCATCCGGTAGGCTGTGGTGGTGTAATACACATAATGGGGCCCTTTTTTTCTGCCCTCGATTTTCCAGCAGTCCACCTGCGGAATTTCTCCCAGAACCTTGGTCAGGACATCAAGGCTCAGATCCTGCATGGAAAAAAAACGCCCCGCCTCCCCGGCCTTTTCCCTGCGGTACAGACGGCGGCAGGGCTGCACGCAGCGCCCCCGCAAACCCGACTTTCCTCCAAGATAGCTGCTCCAGTAGCACCTTCCGGATACGGCATAACAAAGGGCACCATGGATAAAACTTTCCAGAAAAAGCCCCCTGGGGCAGGAGGTCGCCATAAGCCTCAGCCCATCCACGTCCAGCTCCCTGGGCATGACCACCCGGGAAACCCCCAGCTTTCCCGCAACCTCCAGCCCTTCTGGAAAGGAAAGGTTGGCGAGAGTGGAAAGATGCAGCTCTCCCGCAAACCCCGCCTGCCGCGCAAGGGCAACCAGACAGAGATCCTGCACAATGAGGGCGTCAGGCTTTACATCCCGCACCAGCCGCAGCAGAAGATGAAAAACCTTTTCCACCTCATCGGGCTTGATTTCATTGTTGAGGGCCACATGCACCCGGATATTGCGCTCATGGGCCATGGCCGTCAAACCGGCCAGCTCTGTCAGGGAAAAATTATCCGCTTCCATGCGGGCGGAAAAGGCCTTGAGACCACAGTAGATGGCGTCGGCACCGGCAATGAGGGCTGCAAAAAAACTGTCCCGGTCTCCGGCGGGGGCCAGAATCACAGGCAGAGAAGGCGTATCAGCACTGGTCATGGTTCATAGCTTTCAAAAAATCAAAGGGATAATACATCAAAAGGGAGAAGCGGATAAGGTGCCCGCCCTGCCCATACGTCTGTCTTCCACAGCCTTGATCCGCACCATGGCCGCAGAGAAAAAAAGAGTTTCTCTGGTGTCACGCTCTTCCTTTTTATCCTCCCAATCCGGAAGCCTGGCAACGGAAAAGCCGAAATCCGTACGGATTTTTATCCTGAACTCCCAGGGAAAATCAACAGAGGATCCCCCTCTTTCAGGATCAGACCCGATCCAGAACCCCTCCTTCGAAATCCGGAAGCCCTGGTGCCACGCCTTTTCAATTCCCTTGCCCCTGTCTGCCGTCAGTGGTATAGCCCGAAAGACTGTTGTGCTGTCTTTCTGGAAAGGTCGTGGACTTTTTCCAGCTTTCCGGCTCTGCATTCCGTTGGGGTTTGCCCCCATAACCCCACATCCTCCCACCCTGTCCGGGCTTTCGGCCCAAACGAGTGTATGCCTGAAATGACGCCTCCCAAAAAAACGCCCAGATCCCCCGCCCATAAAGCCGCATCCGCAAACCGCCAGAAACGGGGAGCCCAGAAAAACGCTCCCAGGATGAAACCCGGCTCTGATCCCAAACTGAAGCCCCTCTTCGCCCGAATCGGTGTTCCGGAAGCCAGGCCCTTTGTGGCAGATCCCTTTCAGAAAAAAGCCATTGAAGCCGTGGGCCAGGGCGACTGCCTGGTGACAGCGGCCACAGGCTCCGGAAAAACCTATATTGCGGAACAGGCCATAGAAAAACTCTTTCTGGAAAAAAAACGGGCCTGGTATGCCTCTCCCCTCAAAGCCCTGACCAATGCCATTCATACCGCCTTTTCCCGTAAATTCGGGGCTGAAAACGTAGGCATTCTCACGGGAGACCGCAAAGAAAACCCCGATGCCCCCCTCATCATCGGCACCACGGAAATCCTGCGCAACCAGCTCTATGATGCCATGCATACGGGAGAAGACATCCGCTGCGACCTCGTTATTCTGGATGAAGCCCATTATCTGGGGGATCCGGACAGGGGCGTGGTCTGGGAAGAGACCATCATTTATATGCCGCCCAGGGTTCCGCTGCTCCTCCTTTCCGCCACCATCGGCAATGCCGAAGAAATCGCCGCCTGGCTGGAATCCATACGACAGCAGCCCTGCACCCTGATCCGCTCCAACCGCAGACCCGTTCCCCTGCACCCGCTTTTCTTCCACCCCAGCGGCACCCTCTTTCCCTTTCTTGCGGAATACGACGAAACCCGCCATGCCGGAAAAAAAGGGCTGCATAAAAAAATTCTGCACTACCTCCAGACGGATCGCCCGCCCCAGCTGGCACCACCGCGTCGTCTGCCCAACATGGCGGATATCATGGCCGTGCTGCGCCATTACAACCTGCTTCCCGCCATTTTCTTTTTAAAATCAAGATCGGACTGCGACGCTGCCATCACCCTCTGCGATGAGGCAGGACTTCTTGAAGACCCTGAACGGGCCTCTGCCCTACGCACCCGCATGGCGGAGCTGACCCGTTTCTGGCCCCATGCGGCCCGGCATCCCCAGCGGATGCACATTGAAAAACGGGCTGTTGCCGCCCACCATTCCGGTCATCTGCCCGCCTGGAAGATGGTGGTGGAAACCCTCATGGCCGAAGGCCTGCTGGATGCCGTTTTCGCCACATCGACCGTGGCGGC
This sequence comes from Desulfobotulus sapovorans DSM 2055, assembly GCF_059569355.1. Classification (NCBI taxonomy): domain Bacteria; kingdom Pseudomonadati; phylum Thermodesulfobacteriota; class Desulfobacteria; order Desulfobacterales; family Desulfobacteraceae; genus Desulfobotulus; species Desulfobotulus sapovorans. The sequence goes on from NZ_JCANVJ010000017.1 coordinate 27,388, forward strand.
AGGGGTGAATTTTCCGGCACGCACCGTACTCATTGCCAACTCGGATCGTTTCAACGGAACGGAATTTTCCCCCCTTTCCGCAACGGAATTTCACCAGATGACGGGACGGGCCGGACGCAGGGGAAAAGACCGTATCGGCTTTGCCGTGGCCCTCCCCGGGAAATTCATGGATCTTAAACATTTTGGCCGCCTGATCTCCGCCCCGCCTTCCGAGGTGGAAAGCCAGATCCGCATTGATTTTTCCATGGCCCTCAACCTGCTTCTCTCCCACACGCCGGAACTGATACAGGCCATCATGGGCAGAAGCTTTGCCGCCTTCCGCATCGCCCACAAACTCACGGGGAAAAGCTCCCAAAAGGCCAGCAAAGGTGCTGCGGAACTGCTCTTTGCGGACTTTATGAGACACCTGAATTTTCTTAAAGAAAAAAACTTTGTGAACCCGGAAGACCGCCTGACCGATGATGGACTCTGGGCCGCCCAGCTGCGCATCGACCAGCCCATTCTCGTGGCAGAAGGTTTCCGCCGCAGGCTTTTTCCGGAAAATGACCCTGCCATTCTGGCCGCCCTTATGGCCTGTTTTGTCAATGAAAGGGAGGCGGATGATCAGGATATTCCCGAGGATCAGATCCCCGAAAAACTTCTCAAAGCCTTTCTCCACTTAAGAAAACAGCTCCAGCCCTTTGCAAAGGAAATGATCTCAAAGGGCTTTCCCGTTTTTCCCCTCTACCTCACGCCGGCGGTCACCGTATACCACTGGGCTTCGGGAAGAAGCTGGGAGGACGTCTACAAAAACAGTCCCCTGGCTGAAGGGGATCTTGTCCGGCTGCTGCTCCGTACCGCAGAAAATCTGAGGCATGTGGGAAATCTTGGAGAATTTTTCCCCAAAGCTGCCAAAAATGCCATGACCGCCACGGATCGTATTCTGCGGGAACCGGTTACGGATGCCTATACGCTTTAAAAAAAACGGCCTTTCCCGCCACGCCGGACGTCCGCTCGTCCTGCCGGTTCTGCTCCTGACGGTTGTGGGGCTGCTGGTTTTTTTCCCCATGCCTCTGCCTGCACAGGCCAATCTCCTGCCTTTTTTTACAAAGGAGACGTATAAGGCAGAAATTCAGGGAAACATGCCTGCGGCAATCAAAGAAATTCTGGAAGCGGTTTCAGACACCTTCACCCTGAAACACCGCCCCCCTTCCACACCGGAAATGCTGCGCCGCCGGGCAGACAGGGACGTCAGCACCATGATGCAGGCCCTGCGATCCGAAGGCTATTACGATGCCCGCATCAGCGTTACATCCCATACCGGGAATACCCTGCCTGGCATTCTTTTCCAGGTGGACACCGGCCCCGTCTACACCCTCAAAGACATCCGCATTGAATCCCTTGATGCCACCTTCCCCGAAGATCGTCTTCCCGGGTTCGCTACCCTCCGGCTCTTCCCCGGAAACCCGGCCAGAGCCCCCGAAGTCCTGCAAGGCCTTGAACGGCTCAGGGACTTTCTGAGGGAAGAAGGCTTTCCCTCTCCGGAACCGGAGATCCGGGAAGCCCTGGTCGATCACGGGGATCGAACCCTGAGTCTTCACTATGTCTTCATGCCTGGCACCATGGCCTTTTTCGGAGATGTGGTCATTGAAGACGAACAGCAGCGCACTGAAAAACAGATCCAGTCCCGGTATGTGGAAAACCGCATCCCCTGGAAAAAGGGAGAGCTTTTTCAGGCTTCCCGTCTGAACCAGCTGCGAAGCCGTCTGATGCAGGACGGACTTTTTACCATTGTGGATATCGGACATCCCCCCGAACCCGATGCGGATCGTCACCTGCCCGTGCATATCCGCCTGGTGGAACGCAGCCCCAGAACCCTGAAAGCCGGTCTTTTCTACGAAACGGATACGGGGATGGGGACACGCATCGACTGGGAACATCGCACTTTCATGGGCATGGGGGAACGTCTGTCCCTGGGGGCTCTGATTGCGGAAAAGAAAAAACGGCTCTCTTCGGAATACCGGATTCCCGATTTTCTGGATAAACGCCAGTCCCTCACCCTCTCCGGCTGGGCAGGGATGGAAGAATCCGAGGCCTATGAAAGTGAAGGCGGCGCCCTGGGCGTCAAGCTCTTCCGTCAGCTCACGCCTTTCTGGGCCGCTGCCATCGGCAGCCACTACCGCATCAGCCTTATCACCCAGGGGGAAGAGAAGCAGACCGTGGGCCTGATCTCCCTTCCGTTGGAGATCAGCTGGGACAAACGCAACAGCATCCTCAACCCCACAAAAGGCCTGCGTCTCCAGTGGAAGGCCGAACCCTTTTCCGATACTCTGGACATCGGCATCTGGTTTATCCGCCTCATGGGAGACATGTCCGCCCACCTGCCCCTTGTCGGAGAAGACCGCCTCGTACTGTCCGCAAGGGGAAGTGTCGGCTCCATTCTGGGAGAATCCAACCTGGGCCTTCCTGCGGATGAACGGTTTTACGCAGGGGGTGGCGGCTCCATCCGGGGCTATGCCTACCAGTCCGTCGGCCCGGAGGAAGAGGGAAAAATTGTGGGAGGGCGCAGCATGGTGGAAACGGGACTGGAGCTCCGCTGGCGCATGAAAAATGATCTGGGTCTTGTGGCCTTTCTCGACGGAGGACAGGTCTTTGAAGCCTCCCAGCTTCAGCTGGAGGACAAATTCTATTGGGGGGCCGGTCTGGGACTGCGCTACTATACGGATTTTGCCCCCTTCCGTCTGGATGTGGGCTTTCCCCTCAATATACGAAAACAGGACGATCCCTTTCAGGTCTACATCAGTATGGGCCAGGCCTTTTAGGAAAGGACTTTGTTGATGGGTTTGGGAAGACGCCTGCTCTTTTTTCTGCTCTGGAGTGTCAGCGGCCTGATGCTGGCCTTCTCCTTCCTGCCCCTGTTTCTCTTCAGAACAGAAAAGGGCCTGCACCTCCTTGAGTACGGCATCAACCAGCTTCTGAAACAGGAGGATGGCTCCGGAGTCCGCATCAGCGGCCTTGAAGGTGCCCTTCCCTTTGATATCCGCATTCAAAACCTTACGATCCGGGACAGGGAAGCCGATTTTTTCCAGGCCAGGGATCTGCATCTCCTGCTTTCCGCCCAGGATCTCTTCTCAGGCCGCATCGGTGTTCACACCCTCCAGGGAAAAAACCTGACCCTCCACCGCCTGCCCCTCCCTTCTCCCAAAGAAGGCCCCAACCCTTCCCCGAAAAACGAAGGTTTTTCCCTGCCTGCCCTTCCCCCCTTTTTTATCGAAACCCTGGACATCCGGGAAATTGTCATCGCAGAGGCCGTGGCCGGAGAACACCTTCGCCTGCACCTTGGCGGGAATGCCGCCGCAGACTCTCAGGGAATCCGGGCCCTGATGGCCCTGAATACCCTGGAAGGCCCTGCCCTTTCCTTAAATCTGGAAGCCCGCCTTTTACCCGAAAAGGAAAATCTCCATCTTGCCATCCGTTTTGAAGATTCCGAAGGCAGACTGACAGCCCTTCTGGGGCAGCCCGACCATCCCCTCCACCTTACCCTTTCGGGAGAGGGCAGCCCAAGCCACTGGCAGGGCCACCTGACCCTTCAGTCCGGCAGCACCCACACCCTTCTCTCCAGGGTGGATCTGGGGCTGGGAAAGACCCCTTTTCTGGATCTGGAAGGCCGCTTCACCCTGAATCCCCAACACCTGCCCGCCCCGCTTTCCCTTCTTCTGGAAAAAGGGGAGGTCAAGGCCCGGATATCCCGCAAAGAAAACGGAAACCTTCACCTTGAAACCCTGAATCTGCACACCCCCTCCCTCTCCCTGCAGGGTCAGGGCGAACTCACCCCCGAAAACCTGCACCTGAACACCGGGCTGGCCCTCACCCTTCTCCAGCCCCGGAGTCTCGGGGACTGGCTGGGTCTGGATCTCGGCCCCCAGGTTCGTCTGAACCTCACAGCCCGGGGCCCGCTCACAAGACCGGAGACGGATTTTGAACTGCTGCTCGGACATGCCAGAGCAGGGGATCTCAGTCTTCAGCGTCTGACGCTGAAAGGACAGCTTTCCCTGATTCCGGAAAAGGGGGCTCTGGCAGAACTGGTCTGCACGGCCCGCCTGAAGGCCGAGGGCGCTGCCTTTCCCGATCTCCCCCTGCCGCCATCTTTAGAAACAGAACTTCGCCTTGCCTACGGAGTGGCAGAACAGCAGCTCCGCATCCATGAACTGACCCTGAAGGGGAAGGATCTCTCCCTGAATGCCAAGGGGCAATGGAACACACACGCCAATACGCTGGAAGCCCGCCTTGGCCTGGACGTCCGGCAGCTTGGCCCCTGGCTTCAGGCCTCGGGACTGAAGGGGATTGAGGGAAAGGGCCAGCTCCAGGCCGAGGTTCAGGGCAGCCTTTCTCCCCCCGCCCTCCACCTCAGCCTGAAGGCCGGACTGACCGCCATCCATGGCCTGCCAGCCCCGCTGGAGCATCTGGGGGGAGACCCCCTCACCCTGCGCAGTTCCCTTGTTCTCGGGCCGGAAAGCGGAGACCCTCCTTCCCTCAGCCTTCGCGTAACGGAGCTGGCTCTGGAAGGTTCCGCCTTCCGCCTTCAGGGTGAAGGGGCCATTTCCCTCGCCAGCCAGGATTTTCAGGGAAAGATCCGTCTCCATCTTCCCGAACTCCAGCCCCTTCACGAAAGCCTCCTGGGCACAGCCGACCTTTCCCTGACGGCGGAAGGCCAGCCCCAGGATTTCCGTCTCACGGCCACCCTTGACAGTGAGGCTGTCGGAGGGTTTTCTTCAGAGTCCCTTCCCCTTCATCTTTCCCTGCACGCAACCCATCTTCCCGCAGGCCCGGAAGGGGAGCTTTCCTTTCAAAGCCGTTTCCGGAACCTTGACCTGAAAGGAACAACCGGATTTTCCCTCAGGGAGACAAGCCTGTCTTTCACGGAAGGCCTGCTGGAGCTTCCCGGTATCCGGATCTCCCATGGGGGGACGCTGGATCTCAAAAGCCTGATGCTCCGGGCTGACATCCAGGGCCATCTGGACGATCCCGCCCCCCTGGCCCGGCTGGGAGGGCTGGACATTCAGGGAAAGGGCTCTTTTCTGCTGCACCTTTTCCCCGGAGAAAAAGGGCAGGACGCTTCTCTGGACATGACACTTTCCGGGCTTTCCCTGGAAAACCTGCACCTTGCCTCCCTGCACCTGAACGGTGATTTCCGGAATGTTCTCACCGATCCGGCCCTGGATCTTTCCCTTCACGTTAAAAACCTCAGCTCAGGGGAGATGAGCCTTGGGGAAAGCCGGAGCCATATCCACGGGACAATCCAGGCCCTTTTTCTGGAAAGCCACCTCCTTGGCCGGATCAAGGCCCCCTTTGACATTCAGCTTCAGGCCCGGTACGCCCGGAAGGAAGACACGCATGAACTCCGCCTGAAAACCCTTGAAGGCAACTGGGGTACCCGTCCTCTCCTCCTGGATCATCCCTGGCTGCTGCGTCAGGAAGAAGGTCGGCTGCTGCTGGATCCCCTTGCCCTCCGCCTTGACACGGCCCAGCTGACCCTGAAAGGCTTTCTTGCCAGAGACAACAGCCTCCTGGAACTGGATATCCGGGACTTTCCCATGGCGGTTCTGGGGCTGGGTCTGGCAGGGCAGACAGACGCCCGCCTGCATCTCCTTGGCCCCCTCCACAGGCCCGAAATCACGCTGGAAATACAGGGCGACAATCTCTGCCCCAAGGCTCCAGAAGACCGTCACCTTCCCCTCATGCGCCTTGCTGCGGAAGCCCGCTTAAGGGAAGGATCTCTCCGTATCCACTCCCGGATTCACAACATGGAGACAGGAGAAAACGTCCTGAACATGAGGGGCCAGCTTCCCCTCCTTCTTTCCCTTCAGCCCTTTTCTTTCTCTCTGGACAGGCACGCAGCCCTGGAAGGCCAGCTCTCAGGAACCCTGGATTTCAGCCGTATCAGCCTTTTTTTCATGCCGGAAAGCCAGATTCTGAAAGGACTGGCCCACCTGGATCTCACCCTGAACGGCACCCTGGACAAGCCCTTGCCCGGAGGCACAATCCGTCTCAGGGAAGGCGTGTACCAGCACCTGGGGCTGGGACTCAATATCCGGAAGCTTGAAGGGGATCTGATTGTGGACGGGGAAACCGTCTATACCCGCAACCTGAAAGCAGGAGACGGCAACGGCGGCACCCTCTCCGGAGAAGGAAGAATAGGCCTGTCCTCCGAGGCACATTTCCCCTTTTCCCTTTCCGTAAACGCCCAGAACATGAAAGCCATGCAGACCGATACGGTCAATGCCGTCCTGGCCAGAGGAGAGGCCAGCTATGAAGGAACCCTCGAAAAACAGCATGTGACGGGTGAGCTGTTCTTTGACCGTGTGGAAGTTTTTCTGGGGGAATTCGGAGGCCCGGAAGTGGCGGAACTGGCAGTCACTGAAATCAACGGGGAAAACGGTACGGTCAGGGGGAACGGCAATGGCATCCACAGGGAAGACAGCAGCCACAGCCTGGATCTGAAGCTGCATTTTCCCGCACGGATCTTTGTCCGGGGCCGGGGGCTGGATTCGGAATGGGGCGGCAGGCTGGCCGTCTCCCGAAACGCCTCCAGCCCGGTGATCCGGGGAGATATCGCCCTGATCCGGGGACGCATGGATTTTCTCGGCAAACGCCTCTCCCTCAGTCAGGGCAACATCATGCTGGACGGCAGCCAGCCCCCAAGACCCTTCGTTTCTTTTGAAGCAAGACAGGAAGGAAAGGAAATTGTCTCCATCCTCAGGGTGGAAGGTCAGCCCCCCAACCTGAATTTTCTTCTTTCCTCAGAACCTGCCCTGCCCCAGGACGAAGTGCTGGCCAATATGCTCTTTGGTCGTTCTCTGGCCACCATCACCCCCATACAGGCTGCCCAGCTGGCCCTGGCTGCACGGGAACTGGCGGGAAAGGGCGGGGGCCCCGGAGCCCTGGGCACAGCCCGGAACCTCCTGCGCCTGGATGACCTCAACCTGGTCTCCGATGGAGACAGCAACGATGATATCCGCCTGCGTGCCGGAAAATATGTCCATGAACGGGTCTACCTGCGCGTTGAAAAGGATCTCAAAACCGATGATGACCTTGTGTCCGCAGACGTGGAACTCACCCGGAGCATCACCCTGGAAAGCACGCTCGGCCCCAAGGGTGGGGGCATGGGACTTTTCTGGAAACGGGATTACTGAAACCTTTACAAAATCTGCCATCTTTTATATGAATTTTCCCTTTATCCCACCCTTCACCCCCATGAAAGGAAGACGCATCATGCTGAGAATTCTCACCCTTCTCGTCTTTGCCTGCTTTTTTACCGGCCCGGCTCTGGCCCAGGAAAGCTCCCAGCCCGTTAAAGTTTCCATGGAAACGGATCTCGGCACCCTGATTCTGGAACTGTACCCGGACAAGGCTCCGGAAACGGTCAAAAACTTTCTGGCCTATACGACTACGGGCTTTTACAAGGGAACCCTCTTTCACAGAGTCATCCACGGCTTCATGGTGCAGGGCGGCGGCTTCAGCGAAGACATGCAGCAGAAAGCCACCCAGGCCCCCATCCCCAATGAAGCGGCCAATGGGCTGAAAAACCTCAAAGGCACCATCGCCATGGCCCGCACCAATGTCCCCAATTCCGCCACCAGCCAGTTTTTCATCAACACCGTGGACAATGCCTTTCTGGATTTCAAAGAACCCACAGCCCAGGGCTTCGGCTACTGTGTCTTTGGCCGCGTGGTGGAAGGCATGGATGTGCTGAGCAAAATTGAGCGGGTTCCCACGGTCTTCCGCAGAGGACACCAGAACGTCCCCAAAGATCCCGTCCGGATCCTCAACGTGGCCGTACTCCCCTGAAAACACCTGTATTCTACGGATCTTTCTGATCTTATGCCCTTGATCTTATGCCCATCTTCCTTTAGATAGAACCCGTATAAAAAGTTGTCAAAGCGCACCCCTTGCGGTGCGCTTCCCTTTTATGAACCCGAATCCTCCATAAACCAGACCCAGATCCTTAAAGGAGTTTTTCCATGAGCGTGGATACCAAAAAGGTCATCTACACAATGATGCAGGTCAGCAAACGGCACGGCACCAAAACCGTGCTCAAGGATATTTCCCTCTCCTATTTCTACGGTGCCAAAATCGGTGTCCTGGGCTTGAACGGCTCCGGTAAAAGCTCCCTGCTCCGTATCCTTGCTGGCGAAGACAAAGAACATTCCGGAGAGACCATTCTCTCCGACGGCTACACCATCGGGTATCTGCCCCAGGAACCCCTGCTCGACGAAAACCGTACCGTTCTGGAACTGGTGGAAGAAGGGGCGGGCAAGGTGGCGGCCCTGATGAAGGAATACAACGCCATCAACGAAAAATTTGCCGAACCCATGGACGATGACGCCATGAACGCCCTCATCGAGCGCCAGGGTGAAGTGCAGGATCTGCTGGACCGCATGGACGGCTGGGACATCGACGCCCGGCTGGAAATGGCCATGGATGCCCTGCGCTGCCCGCCTGCCAATGCCAGGGTGGCCGTGCTCTCCGGTGGGGAACGCCGCCGGGTGGCCCTCTGCAAGCTGCTCCTCCAGAAACCCGATATCCTGCTTCTCGACGAACCCACCAACCACCTGGACGCCGAATCCGTGGCCTGGCTGGAACAGCATCTTCAGCAGTATCCCGGCACCATCATCGCCGTCACCCATGACCGCTACTTCCTCGACAATGTGGCGGGCTGGATTCTCGAGCTGGACAGGGGCGAAGGCATCCCCTGGAAGGGCAACTACTCCTCCTGGCTGGAACAGAAGCAGAAACGCCTTGCGGATGAGGAAAAACATGAATCCCAGCGCCAGAAGACCCTGGAGCGGGAACTGGAGTGGATCCGCATGAGCCCCAAGGGACGCCATGCCAAATCCAAGGCCCGTATCAATGCCTATGAGGAAATGCTGGGCCGCAGCAACGAACAGCTGGATCGGGATCTCCAGATCTTCATTCCCTCCGGCCCCCGTCTCGGCAACCTCGTCATTGAGGCCGAAGGCCTTGCCAAGGCCTTTGAGGACAAGCTCCTTGTGGACGCCATGAACTTCAAGCTCCAGCCCGGCAGCATTGTGGGCATCATCGGGCCTAACGGCGCGGGCAAGACCACCCTCTTCCGCATGATCTCCGGGGAAGAAAAGCCGGACAAAGGCAGCATCAAAATCGGGGAAACGGTCAAGCTTGGCTATGCGGATCAGCACAGAGGCTCCCTTGCCGCAGGAAAAAATATCTGGGAAGTGATCTCCGGAGGTCAGGATATCGTCACCGTGGGCGGCCGGGAAGTGAACTCCCGCGCCTATGTGGCCCGGTTCAACTTCTCGGGAGCGGATCAGCAGAAAAAGGTGGAAGTCCTTTCCGGTGGGGAGCGCAACCGGGTGCATCTGGCCCAGATGCTGAAATCCGAAGCCAACGTCCTGCTTCTCGACGAACCCACCAACGACCTCGACATCAATACCATCCGTGCTCTGGAAGAGGGCCTTGCCAATTTTGCGGGCTGCGCCCTTATCATCAGCCATGACCGCTGGTTTCTCGACCGGATCTGCACCCACATCCTCGCCTTTGAAGGCGACGCGGAAGTGGTCTTCTTTGACGGCAACTTCACGGAATACGAAGAGGACAAAAAACGCCGCCTGGGTGCCGATGCCCTCATTCCCAAGCGTATGAAGTACAGAAGACTGACCCGGTAACCGAAAGAAAATCCTCTACAGGCCATAAGGTGATTTTCTGAAACGGAAATCCCTTATGGCTCCCTCTTCCCCTGGGGGGGCTGAGGTTCTTGAGGCCAGAGATGAGTTTGAGACCATCAGGGCTTGGGACTTTGAAACCGGAGGTTGCTTTTTCACGTATCCAATGTTTTCAAGGTGGTTTCACCATCCTGCCATTTTGCAATGGTTGTGGTGGGTCTGGTATCTGCGAAAGCATCGAGAAACTGGGAGGAATGGGTTGTCAGGATAACTTGCGATCTCGTGGACGCATCAACTGCATATTCAGCAACCAGGGGAAGCATGGAGGGATGCAGTCCCGTCTCCGGTTCATCTATTGCTATGACTGGAGCAGGGGATGGGCTTGCAAGAACCGTTAACAGAAATAGAAAACGAAGGGTTCCATCAGAAAGTTCAGCTGCCGACTGTTCCCGCTTAAGTGATTTCCATCGAATCCTTAGCTGTATTCTCTGGTCAGATGCGGGAGGAAAAACCAATTCCTCAAAATCATCCCCAAATGCCGCCCGCATGGCGGAATTAATGTCGTTTTTAAAATTACGATCCCCTGTGTAAAGGGTATGCAAAACAGAAATAAGGTTTTGCCCATCAGGATCAACCCGTTTTTCCATGCGGGCAATAGCAGGCTGCCGGACTGGTGCATCTTTACTGGTATGCAAATCGTGATAAACGGCTATGGATGCCAGACTTTTCTGGAAATGGGGAATGAAGGGGTTATTGATAAAAGGCCCAGATGCTATAGAGAGGAGACTTTCTTCATCTGATACAAAATCTTCAGACATACTAAAAGCCTGTTCTTTTTCATCAAAAATTACAGCTCTCTTTCCAGTTCTCTCCAAAAATTTAAAAGGCTTCCCTCCGACCCCTTTCCTTGATTTATGAGAATTGATCAGCAGCTCTTTCTCAACCCTGTATGAACTTCCTGCTCCCAGCCTTGCCAAGTCAAGACTGTAAGTTTCAGGGCCTGACTCCCCCCCTTCCGGTATTGTTTCCATCTCAAACTTTATGGAAGCAGCAAGGCCATCCCAAACGATGGGATCCATTCCACCTAAGGACTGAATGTATTTACCAAGTCGGCCTTGCGCTGACACGGAAATCAATTCTATAAATCGCAGCAAATTAGATTTGCCTGTACCATTGGGGCCGATAATGACATTGAGATCTCCGGGCAACCAGCTGACATTCCGCAGGGAACGGAAGCCTTCAATGTTCAATCGTTTGATTTTCATTCTCTGTCTTCCTTGAATTCAGATTTTTGAATGCGGATTTCCCCGCCGTCCGCTTGAACGACTGGTTTAACCGTCCACTTTTTCCACGATCAAACCTCTCTGTTTGTAGCCACGGAAAACGCAGAAAACACAGAAGGGGCGGCTTTGTCGAAAATCTTACATCTCTTTTTCCGTGTGTTCTGTGGCCTCATTTTAATTCTCCATATGCATCACAGTTCTTCAGTTCTGAATTCAATGTAGCCCTCATAGAAATAGCTCACATCGATGCCTTTCATGTACAAGGCACGGTCATTGATTTGATCGGTCAAGGCACCTTTCAGCAGCACCTTGATTTCAACATCTTTCACCATGCTGCGCTCCATGGCGGACAGATAGTCTTCCTTGCCCACCCGATTCCAGTCAATGACCTGCCGGATCTCATTTTTCAGCAAGACATCCAGCCAGATGCGGGTGGCCCGTCCATTGCCTTCGCGGAATGGGTGGGCAATGTTCATCTCGACATATTTTTCAATAATTTCATCAAAATTGCTCTGCGGCATGGCATCAATGTGCTTCAGCGACGGCTCCAGATACATCAACGGCACAAAACGGAAATTGCCCTTGGCGATGTTCACATCCCGCATTTTACCGGCAAACTCATAAATCTCGTCAAACAGGTAGGCATGGATAAACGCCAGCCCGGAAAAAGTACCGACGTCCACTTGATGGATGTCGCCCGTATCAAAAAGCTGCCGGGCTTTTTTTTTGCTGATTTTTTCTTCAGCTTTGGCCAGCGCTACCTGATTTGTTATACCCAATTTATTTTTCAGTATCATTGGGCATTCCTCCGTCCGTGTGTTTATTGTGACCTATACGCCATGACTTTAACGCCTTGGGTCAGGGGCGCTTGAAACGAAGCGGAAAGAGTCACCTGCACCCAATTGTTAGCACAGTTGATATCATTAATATGTGCTTGAATTAATGGAATTTAACATCTTATTCGTTTTCAATATATTCCCACATTTCATTTTGATGTAGCCATATTGGGTCTGCATTTTGCTTGATAAATTCATCAACTTCCATACCTTCAATAGTAGGAGGTCGTTTTACTCGAACTTGTTTTCCGTTCATGAAGACCCACTTATATTTTTTTTGCCTCTCAGCCTTTGCTTTTTTTCTGGCAATCTTTTGGGCTTTGGTGAGCTTATTTTTTATTTTTGCCATATTTCTGTATAGTGCTAACGCTTAAATAACCGGCGGCACGAAGTTGCGTAGCGAGGAACGAGCGGAGCAGCTTTGTGACGTCCGAGTTTATTTTATTGTTATGTTTTATTCAACGTCCACTATTCAAATAAGCATATATATATGAACCACATATAGAACCAGTTGTTCCTAATACTAATGCAACTATACCCGACAGCAGCATCGCACCAACCGGATGTTTTTTTACTATAGAAAGTATTCTGTAATATAAGTCTTTTTTAATTTTAAATATTTCATTTTGTGTTTTTTCTATCACTTGATAAGAAACTTTTTTGTCAGATAGTCTTTGCATACAATCTTTACAAATGATTGGCCGGTGACATGATGCTACCAAATCAGTTTTAATACCTGTCATATCGAAAAGACACCCACGGGTTTCATCATGTGTAAATGACCTTACGTCAATATCATCTGGAATAGTATTATTGTGAGATTTGTATACTAATGAATATGAATTTAATACCCGAAGTATTGCATTTTCTATCGGAATGTTCTTGTATTCAAGAATTTCTTTTATTTCATAAAAAGTGAAAACAATTTTATTATTTCCTAATCTTCTTGAGTAGTAGTTGTCTTGAATAGGTACATTGACAATTGCTATAACAAAATCTGAATCGAAATTAGATGGTATTTCTTTCCTTACTGAATCATCCGAAAATCTCCACCCAGGTCCATCTGAGTTGCAATTTAATTTGTAATTTTCGATATTTTTATCAATTTCGAAAATTGAAGATTTAAACCTCTTTATTCTCTTTAAGTCGAAACCTAAGGGCATATGCCCTATAGTAATTATTTTAATTTTTATCTTATCCATCGAATGATCCTATATAAACATAACGCCTGCCATCACCGGCAGGAATGGAGCGCAGCGGAATTCCTGTCCGTGTGCATGGCATTGTTATGCATTTATTTGAATCCTAATAATCGAGATTGACTCTGGGAAAACACTTTATTGACTACTGAAATACACAGAAAGCATGACAGCATGACAACTCCAATTAATAAAAATTGATAAGCATAGGTAATGTCTTTTATTGGTGGATAAAAATGCAACAGCATTCGAGATATAACCATAAGTGCGAACATATGAGTCAAATATATCCCGAATGATATCACGCCGATTTGCTTTAGTACTTTTGATTTTATTAAATCATGATTATTGAAAAGAAGAATGATTAGAAAAAACGAATACATGAAAGAAGATGCCTTTACCGCTGTAACTGCATCACCAGCTTGGTGAAACAAGGCAATTAGGACATATGATTCAATGCAAGATAATGCATAGAATGTAAATATAAGAACAAAAAGAGATTTATTTGGAATATTCATTCGCCCTGACGAGCCAAGATACAATCCAAGGACAAAAAACATTATCCAAGTAACAAAATTACCCGCATAAAGAATGAGTGGAACGTTTATTTCAGTATAGTATCTTAGGTAAAATATCGTGCATGTCATGACCATGCTTATAAGAATACTAAAAATCAATCCTTTATTATTGGCGAGTTTCTTTAAAATGGGTAGTAATAAGTAGTATTGAATAATCAATGCTATAAAATAGTACGGTCCAGAAGATTGGAAGGATACTAACTTGATAAGCTCATGAACTACTGACTTATTAAAAATTAATATAGAAAATACAAGCCACACTAACGACCAAATCAATAGTGGGATATATACTCTTGGAATTTGCTTTCTTTGAAAAGCCGCATATTCTTTAGAGTTTCCTATTGTCTTCTTTGCCAAAAAGAATCCCGAGATGGCGAGAAACATTGGAACTGCAAAATTCAAAATATTACGCCAAAGAACAGTGAAATTGAAATTTATACTTTCTTCGCTAAATTGAAGGCCGGAGCCTGAAGAATGTATGGCGACAACGCCAAGTATTGCCAAACCCCGTAATACATCAAAATATTCTATTCTTTCATTCACCTTCGTTTCTTTCCTTTGGTTGCATAACAGTGTAATAAGTGGAAATTTTCCATGTTATCGCCCTATATCTGGAAAATTTTCCGTTTATTTTCATATTGAAGGACAAAACATGGAAACATCAATCCCACTTTTGTCCACCAGTCAAAAAAATCCGATTTCCCACTGATTCTGCTATCAAAAGCCCAAATATGGAAAAAGCCCTTCAGAAACCTCTATGCCTGTTCCATAATAAAAAAAATACTTAGCCAATCTCAAAGTCCGGAACAAGGCTTTTCTGTCTTAGGGCTGTAAAAACCGTTTTCCCCTGCGATGACGCCCCATCTCCCCCCTGCTCATGGAAAAGCAAGCACTCCTTCCGGGAAAAGCCGGGAGGAGGCATCCGTTCAGGACACAGTCCCTCCCGGAAGCGGCCCAAGGCACACTTCGTCATTCCCTTGATGCCGGGGATGTGCTAAGGAGCTTTCCTTAGAATATGAGAAGCCGGAACCTTACGGAATTTTTTCCCTGAGGTTCCGGCTTTTCTTGCTGCCCGGCCTGTGCCGGTTTCATTGCTGTGTCTGAAAGGAAAACCCCCGTGTCCGTTTTTTTCCCCTATGCGGCCCTGATCTCCGCCATGGTTCTCTGGTCCACCAGCTTCATCGCCCTGAAGCTGGCCTTTGCCGCCTATGATCCGCTGGTGGTGATCTTTGCCCGTATGCTCATCGCCAGCATCTGCTTTCTGCCCTTTCTCCCCTCCCTGCTGCCCCGGGTGAAATACCGGAAGGGGGATGGCAAGCTTCTTGCCCTCATGGCCCTGTGCGAGCCCTGCCTCTACTTTATCTTTGAAGCCAAGGCGCTTACCCTCACCACCGCCTCCCAGGCGGGGATGATCACGGCGGTACTGCCCCTTCTTGTGGCCATCAGTGCCATGGTATTCCTGCATGAGCGGGTGACAGGACGCACCTTTGCGGGCTTTGGCATCGCCATGGCCGGTGCCCTCGGCCTTTCCCTCACCGGAACAGCTACGGAAAGCGCACCCAACCCCCTGCTCGGAAATTTCTTTGAATTTCTGGCCATGGTCTGTGCCACGGGGTACACCCTCCTGCTCAAGCATCTTTCCGAGCGCTACCCGGCCTTTCTGCTCACGGGCTTTCAGGCCTTCTGCGGCAGCATCTTCTTCTTTCCCGTACTGTTCTTTCCGGGAACAGGGCTTCCGACCCACCTTGAAACCCTCCCGGCCCTCTCCGTTCTCTATCTCGGTGCCTGCATCACCTTAGGTGCCTATGGCCTGTATAATTTTGGCGTCAGCCGCATCCCGGCCAGTCAGGCCTCAGCCTATGTCAATCTCATTCCCGTATTCACCGTATTCTTCGGCTGGCTGATCCTGGGCGAGCGTTTCACCGCCCTCCAGTATGGCTGCGCCGCCCTCGTGCTTTCCGGTGTCGCCTTGAGCCAGAACCGCCTTCCGGAACCCCCTGCGCCGCCCCTTGCCGCGGCCCACCCCAGTTCAGGAATATCCCCATCATGAGTACTCCCAGCAGCAAAATTACCCAGGAAGTCGCCAAACGCAGGACCTTTGGCATCATCAGCCATCCGGACGCAGGGAAAACCACCCTCACGGAAAAGCTGCTCCTCTTTGGTGGCGCGATCCAGACCGCAGGTGCCGTCAAGGCCAAAAAGGCCCAGCGCCACGCCACCTCGGACTGGATGGCCATTGAACAGGAACGCGGCATCTCCGTGACCACCTCGGTGATGAAATTCAACTACCGGGACTATGAGGTGAACCTTCTGGACACCCCCGGTCACCAGGACTTTTCCGAAGACACCTACCGGGTGCTCACCGCCGTGGATTCGGCCCTCATGGTCATCGACTCGGCCAAGGGCGTGGAAACCCAGACGGAAAAACTCATGGGCGTCTGCCGCATGCGGAACACCCCCATCATCACCTTCATCAACAAGCTGGACAGGGAAGGCATGTTCCCCCTCGATATTCTTTCGGACATCGAGGACAAACTCCAGATCGAGTGCATTCCCATGTCCTGGCCCATCGGCATGGGAAAGCGGTTCCGGGGGGTGTACAATCTCTACAAAAAAGAGATCTCCCTCTTCAACCCCAGCCGGGAAAGCAAGCCCAGGGATGTGATCACCATCAGGGATCTTTCCGATCCCCTTCTGGATGAAATCTTAGGCTCCCAGGCCGATGAACTGCGCGAGGACATTGCGCTTCTCGAAGGTGCCGCCAGTCCCTTTGAAATGCGCCACTTCCTTTCCGGCTCCCAGACCCCCGTCTTTTTCGGTTCGGCCATCAACAATTTCGGCGTGCGGGAACTTCTCGATGCCTTTGTGGAAATGGCCCCCTGCCCTTCCCCCAGAGCCGCCGCCACCCGCCTGGTCAGTCCCGAGGAAGAGGCCTTTTCCGGCTTTGCCTTTAAAATCCAGGCCAACATGGATCCCGCCCACAGGGACCGCATCGCCTTTGTGCGGATCTGCTCCGGAAAGTTCACCCGGGGCATGAAGGTCATGCACCACCGTCTGGGCAAGGAGATGATCATCAGCAACGCCACCATCTTCATGGCCCAGGACCGCAGCAACGTGGACGAGGCCTGGCCCGGCGACATCATCGGCGTACACAACCACGGCACCGTAAAGATCGGAGACACCTTCACCGCGAAAGAACCCCTGAAGTTCACGGGGATTCCCAATTTCGCGCCGGAAATTTTCCGCAGGGTCATCCTGAAGAACCCCCTCAAGCTCAAGCAACTTCAGAAGGGTCTCACCCAGCTGGCCGAAGAAGGGGCCGTCCAGTTTTTCCGGCCCATCACCGTGCCGGACTATATCCTCGGTGCCGTGGGCGCCCTCCAGTTTGACGTGACCATGCACCGCCTCAAGGCGGAATACAGCGTGGACGCCATCTACGAGAATGTCAATTTCGGCGTGGCCCGCTGGATACGCTGTGAAGATCCCAAAATCTATGGAGAATTTGAGAAAAAACACGGCCATAACCTGGCACGGGATGCCGAAGGCCACCTCACCTTCCTCACCACCACGGAATGGCAGCTGGGCTTTGTGGAAGAGCAGTGGCCGGGCATTGTCTTCCTGAAAACCCGTGAGACGGATTAAATCCCTTCTCCTTGCCTTTTTCGCCCATAAAATGGTAGGAAGACGGCGGGCTGTAAAGCCAGCCCCCGGCTTTCCTCTGCCAGGGGCCCCTGACGGGAAACGATCCCTTTCACGGATGCGTTTCCCTTTTTTTCCCCTATCTTCCGCAAAAGGGATGTCCCGTATCCCCTTTGTGAGCTCCGGGAGGTTTGCCCCATGAACGTCAATTACCGGGAAATCCCGTACAATTACACTTCCGCCGACGACCGTCAGGTAATCTGTCAGATTCTTGGAAACGATATCTGGCAGGTACTGGAAAATCTCCGTTCCCAGCGCGTCACGGGCCGCTCCGCCCAGCTCCTCATGCGCTTTGCGGGGGATCTCTTCATCCTGAGACGCAACCCCTTTGTCTATGAGGATCTCATCACCTCCCGCCGCAGACAGAAGGAATTCTTCACCAATGCGGGCAATGATCTCAAGGCCGTGGCCGAAGCAGCCCTCAACTCCGATGTGCAGATTGTTCTCGACCGCTGCCACATACGGCTTGCCGAACTTCAGGCGGAAATCCGGGAAATCAAAACCCTGCGCCGCAAGGTGAAAAAAAGCCTTTCCGCCATTGTGGGCGAGGAGAATGTCTCCTTTGATCCCTTCAGCATCAACAGCCACGCCACGGATGCCACGGACTGGCGGCTCTGCCTGCCCTTTGCCGTCATCCGGCCCTCCGAGGAGGGGCAGGTGCCCAAAGTACTGGCCGCCATTGCGGATCTCGGTATGCACGCCATTCCCAGAGGCGCCGGCACAGGCCTGACCGGAGGGGCCGTTCCCGTACGCGACCGCTGCATCATGGTAAACTGCGAAAAACTCAACCACATCCATGGCATTGAGGAGCAGCCCTTCACCGGAGATGACGGCAGGGAAAAGACCATGCCCGTCCTCCGTCTGGAAGCCGGGGTGGTCACGGAAACGGCCATGAAGGCCGCGGAAGCCCGCCACCTGGTCTTTGCCACAGATCCCACCTCCGCCTGGGCCTGCACCATCGGCGGTAACATTGCGGAAAACGCAGGGGGCAAAACCGCCGTGCTCTGGGGTACGGCCATCGACAACCTCATCGCCTTTAAAATCGCCATGCCCGATGGCCGTTTTCTGGAAGTCCGGCGCACCAACCACCCCATGCGCAAAATCCAGCCTTCGGATACGGTCATCTATGTCCTCAAGGATCTGAAAACCCTGGAAACCGAGGAAATCCGCATCAGCGGAAGGGAAATCCGCAAGCCCGGTCTCTGGAAGGACATCACCAACAAAACCCTTGCCGGTGTACCGGGCATTCAGAAGGAAGGCTGTGACGGGGTTATCACCTCTGCGGAATTCATTCTGTATAAAGCCTACCCGGAAAAGGCCACCTGCTGTCTCGAATTTTTCGGAAAAGACATGGAAGAGGCCAGCCGGGTGATCGTGGCCCTTTCTGAAACCTTTGAGAACAAAGGGGAAGAGGCCCTCATGGCCCTGGAGCACTTTGATGATGAATACATCAAGGCCATCGGGTACAAGGTGAAAGCGGCCCGCAGCGAAATCCCCAAAGCCGTCCTCCTCGTGGACATGGTGGCCCATACGCCCGAACAGCTTGCCCGTGGCCGGGAAAATCTGAACCAGCTGCTGGAACCCTACCCCAACACGGAAATTTTCTTTGCCAAGGACAAGGCCGAGGCCACACGCTTCTGGCAGGATCGCAAGCGCTTCGGGGCCATAGCCGCCCGCACCAACGCCTTCAAACTGAACGAGGACATCGTTCTGCCCCTGCCCCGGCTGGCGGCCTTCGCCCGTTTTGCCGAAGACTACAATGGCGAAGAAAACCGCTACAACCAGCGGGCCGCTGTGGATGCCATCGAAAGATACCTTCAGACCGCCCAGCCTGCGGATGCCGAAGATGCCGCCTGGGTGAAAAGCAAGGCCGCTGCGGCGGGACAGCTCTGTAACGACACCCTGCTGGCCCTTGCCGCCGCCACCCACGAGGAACTGGCAGCAGAAAGCCTTCTCAGGGAATTCACGGAAGATATTCTGGAACTCTTCCAGGGCTACAGGAAAATTTCCGCTGAAATCGCCGAACTCATCGCCGCCGTACGCTCCCGGCAGATCATCCTTGCCACCCACATGCATGCGGGTGACGGGAACATCCACGTCAACATCCCCGTGTTCTCCAACGACCTTGAGATGATGGCCCGCGCCAACAAAACCGCAGACGATGTCATGGCCAAGGCCGTGGCCCTCGGTGGCGTCGTTTCCGGTGAACATGGTATCGGTATCACCAAGATGAAGTATTTTGACAAGGATCAGATCCTCGCCTTAAGCCAGTACCGCAGAAAGGTGGATCCCGGCAACGTGATGAACCCCGGTAAACTGGAAGATCCCTCCGTACCGGAAAAGGTGTTCACCCCCTCCTTCAACCTTTTGAGCATTGAAGCCAAGATTCTCCAGCACGGCTCCCTCAAAGCCCTCTCGGACAAGATCGCCAAATGCGTACGCTGCGGCAAATGCAAGGCGGACTGCTGCACCTTCTATCCCCAGCAGAACCTTTTCTACCATCCAAGAAACAAGAACCTTGCCGTGGCGGCCCTCATTGAGGCCATCCTCTACGATGCCCAGCGCACCCACACAGGCCGCTTCCGTGCCCTGAAACATCTGGAAGAAATCGCAGACCACTGCACCATCTGCCACAAATGCAAAATTCCCTGCCCCGTGGACATCGACACCGCAGAGGTGTCCATTCTGGAGCGGGAAATTCTTGCCACCCTCAAATACAAGAAAAAGGCCCTGCCCACCCGCATGGTACTGGCCTACCTCAAAAGCAACGCCCCTCTGCCCAACGCCCTTTTCCGCAAGGGGCTGCTGCGCTATGGCGGTGAAGCCCAGAGGCTGGGAGCCAGGATGCTGGGCCGTATCCGGGAAAAAAGCCCCTTCCGCGTGGGGAAAATGACCTTCTCTCCCCTGGATCCCCGCTGGGTGAAAGATCTCAAACCCATTCAGCTTCTCGAAGCCCCCATGCCCTCCCTGCCCAAGGATACCCTCCGGGATACCCTGCCCGCCTGCGGCCCCAATCAGGTACTGGTCATGGAACCGCCGGGAGAAGCCCACAGCACGGTCTTTTATTTTCCGGGCTGCGGTTCCGAGCGCCTGCACAGCGCCATCAGCAAAGCGGGCATCTACATCCTGCTCAAGGCGGGAATCCGGGTGGTTCTGCCCCCGCCTTTTTTATGTTGCAGCTTTCCCGCGACAGTCAACGCGGAAACCCTGCAAAGGGATCACCTGCATCTGCGCAATACCATCCTCTTCAACCAGACGCGGGAGATGCTCCGCTATCTCACCTTTGACGCCTGTGTGGTCACCTGCGGCACCTGCAAGGAAGCCCTGGAAGAACTGGGAACGACCCATATCTTTGACTGCCCTGTAACCGATGTCTCCCGTTTTGTCATGGAAAAGGGCCTTGAGATCCCAAAGGAAGACGGCACAAGGCTCTACCACGCCCCCTGCCACGATTCTCTGGAAGGCAACGGCCTGCGCCTTTTCCGGGAGGCCACGGGCGAAGAACTGAAGAACACGGCCCACTGCTGCTCCGAGGCGGGCACCATGTCCCTGAGCCGTACCGATATCACCAACCGCATGCGCATCCGCAAGCATGCCACCCTGAAACGCGCCACCGAAGGCATGGACAAAACGTCCCCCATTGTGCTACTGACAAATTGTCCTTCCTGCATTCAGGGCCTGGGTCGTAACATGGATCTGGGAATTACGCCCCGGCATCTCACCGAAGAGATTGCCCTGCGCCTTGGCGGCAGCCAGTGGGAAAAGGAATTCAAACGGCTTCTGGCCAATACGGATGCCATCAATATCTGACGCTATTTAACGTTCTGAGGTCTCCTGCAAGACCAGAAGGACGCTTCACGGAAGACAGGAACAGCCTGATTTCTCACAAAATCAGGCTGTTTCCATGCGGGAAGTTCCGGCCTGCCCCCCAGGCCGGAACCCCTGCTTCCCCCCTCCCGCAACCTTCTCCCGAAGGAGGAAAAATGCCTTACCCTTCCATAATCCGCAAAATATTCTGGCTCTTTCTCCTCCTTCTTCTCTTCTGCGGATGTGAACAGATACGTTCCTTTTTCGGCGATCCCCCCTACAAATACAGCTTTTCCTATTTTGCCCCCATGGAAAACTATGCCTATGTGCGGGCGGAAATCACCCTGGGCTTTTCGACCCAGGACGGGGTGCTGGAAGTACAGCGCAAGAAGGAACGCATCCACTATGCCATGGATCTCATTGTACGCCCCTACACCGGCGTACAGATGCTGGACGACGGCAAACGCCTGCGAAAAATCATTGAGCGTGTGACGGAAAACATACTGGAAACACCGGTAAAACGTATCGATATCGCTGCATATGAAGTTTCCTTCAAAGAAGGCGAAGCTCCTGCCCCTGAAGAATTGACTCCGAAAAAGAAACTCCCCCAAACCTTCCACGGTGATTAAACAATTTGATCCCCCCTTCTTCAGTTATCGTTCCCATGCTCCAGCGTGGGAACGCAATACCGGGCGCTCCTGCGCCCAGGGCCAGTATCCTCGGCAATCCCTTCTCTGGGAAAGGGATATCATCGAAGCGCCGGGACGATCCAGATCAGAATATGGGACGTACCGATTTCTGGACGCCATACAGTTTTTTGGGGCCATGACAGCTTTTGTGGGTTCAAGACGCTGGAGCGTCTTTGGACGCATTCCCACGCTGGAGCGTGGGAACGATGGATTCAAAAAATTGACTCCGAAAAAGCGCCTCTTTCAGGGGATGCAAAGATATGCTGATCCGGGCCTTTTCCTTCCCCGTTCCTGCCTTCCCGAGCCTGGGAAAAATCAGTCTTGACAAAAATCTTAGGCCTGCCTAAAAAGATTCCGTCCTGCTGACCCGTGACCCAGGGAATCTTTCATGCGCCTTGCCAACAAATACCGCCTGCTCACCGCCATCCACATCCTCCTGCCCTTTCTGGCAGCAGGTTTCAGTGCCACCCAGTCCGGGCTTTTCCGGCAGAAGGCCTTCCAGGATGTGCTGGGCATTGCCGCCATAACAGGCCTTTTCATCATATTTTTCAGCCCCCACATGCCGGGGCTTTCCTGGCTCATCACCCGCCCCATGCGCCGCATCATGGCCTTTTGCAAAGACATTCAGGAGGCAAAGGCACCCTACTTTCATCTGCCCCCCGAACACGGAGAGGAAAATGAACTGATCACCCTGATGCGCCACATGAACTGGATGGCCCGCAAAATCCGCGTCCGGGAAGCGGAGCTGGAAGCCCGTGTTCTGGAGCGCACCCAGGCCCTGGAAAAGGCCTTCCGCCAGCTTGAAAACGCGCGGGACGCAGCGGAGGCCGCCAGCCGGGCCAAGGACGGCTTTCTTGCCACCATGAGCCATGAAATCCGCACGCCCCTCAATGCCATCTCCGGCATGTGCGAAGCCCTGCGGCACTCTTCCCTGACATCCTCGCAGACCGAACAGCTCCGGGTCATCCAGACGGCCAGTCAGGCCCTTCTCGACCAGATCAACGCCACCCTGGATTTTTCCCGCATCCGCGCAGGCCAGCTCCCCCTCAGTCCGGCCCCCTTCCGCATCCGGGAAATGATGGAGGAGATTTCCGCCATCTTTGCCACGGAAGCAGGAAAAAAAGGGATTGAGCTCATTGCGGATGTGGCTTCAGAGGTTCCCGCAAGCGTCCTGGGAGACGGCCAGAGGCTCCGGCAGGTGCTCATCAATCTCATGGGCAATGCCCTGAAATTTACGGAATCCGGTGAAATCTGCCTCAGCGTGGGTGCGGAAAAAGACCATCTCACCTTCCGGATACGGGATACGGGCATCGGCATTCCGGAAAAAGCCCGAAGCAGCATTTTTCTCCCCTTCACCCAGGCCGACGGCTCCATCACCCGCCAGTACGGCGGAACGGGCCTGGGTCTTGCCATCTGCAAGGGCCTTGTGGAACAGATGGGAGGCCACATCGGCCTTGAAAGCGAAGAAGGCCGGGGCAGCACCTTCTCCTTCTCCCTGCCCCTGCCGGCCCTGCCCCAGTGTGAGTCTCCTCTCTCTGTTCCCGAATCCCTCCAGAGGCTCCGCTGCCTTGTGGTGGAGGATCATCCCCTCACCCGGCGGGTTCTTGGGCGCTACCTGAAGGACTTCGGATTTTCCGCAGACTTTGCGGACACAGGAGAGGCCCTGCGCGAGGCCCTTGCCCGCAGGCCCCTGCCCGATATCATCCTCCTGGATACCCACCTCAAAAATCCGGAAGGCCGGGATACGGACGGACTGGCCCTCTGCCGGGAGCTTGCGGAAGAATCCGCTCTGCCACCCGTCATCCTCATGGGCGGATGGCCGGGAGAGGAAGGCCTTGCCCTCGCCACACCGGGCTGCCTTGCCTTTCTGGCCAAACCCCTAAGGCCCTCCACCCTCTTTGACACCATCATGGAAATCTTCGGAGCCGATATCCGCATCCGTCCCTGTGCCGCACCGGCCTCGCCCCCGGATCTCAGGAACCTGAGGGTTCTCCTTGTGGAAGACAACAGCGTCAACCGCCTTGTGGCTGAAGAGCTGCTGCTGCCCGCAGGGATTCAGATGAAACATGCCGCAAGCGGTGACGCGGCCCTGACCCTGCTCCGGCGGGAGCCTGTGGATGTGGTGCTCATGGATGTGCGTATGCAGGGCATGGATGGCCGGGAAACCACCCGGAAACTCCGCAGCATTCCCGGCCTCGGAAAGCTTCCCGTCATCGCCCTCACAGCGGACGCAGGCCCGGAGGAAGAGGCCCTCTCCCTCAAGGCGGGCATGGATGCCCACCTCACGAAACCCCTCGACGGAAAAGCCCTTTTTGCCATGCTGGCCCGGTTCCGGCCCCAAAAAAGTCCGGCAGCGCCCGCCCCTCTCCCTGAAAACGATATCCTGGACACAGAAGGTGCCGTGGGCCGCTTCCTTGGCAATGAAAAACTCTACCGGAAAGTCCTTGACGAATTTATCCGCAACCAGGCGGATCTTCCGGAGCAGATCCTTCAGAGCCTGGACAGGGGCGACAGGAATCATGCCCGCCTCCTCGCCCATACCCTGAAGGGAACGGCCGCCAACATCGGGGCCAAAGCCCTGTCCCGCTCCGCCGCAGAACTTGAAAAAATGCTCAGACGAAACGAGGAGGAGGAAAGCCTCCGGACAGAACTTCTGACCCTTAAAAAGAAGCTCAACGCCCTTCTTTGCAGCATCCGGGAAAACCATCCCCCGTTTTCCCCACCTCCGGAGCATCCTGCCAGGCCGGATGTCCTTCGTTCCGAGCCACAGGGATCGGAACAGCTGATCTCGGATCTGGCCGACCTCGATGCCCTGTTTGCGGCCAACCGCATGAACGCCAAAAGCAAAACCGCAGACCTTGAAAACGCCCTTGCCGCCTGTGGCAGAATCCGGGATTTCCGGAGGCTCATGGACGCTGCGGAACGCTATGATTTTCAGAATGCCCGGAGCATCCTCACGGAAATCCGTGGCAGCCTGACACCGGCTCCTCATCAGGGGCCAGAGGGAGTACCCGCATGAATGTACCTGTCCAGAATCCCCCCACCCTTCTCATTGTGGATGACACCCCGGCGAACATTGATATCCTGGGAAACCTCCTCATGGACAGCTACGCCATCCAGGTAGCCACCAGCGGCCCCCAGGCTCTGGAGATCATCCGCAACTCCGAAACCCGGCCCGATCTCATCCTTCTTGATGTGATGATGCCGGGGATGGACGGCTTTTCCGTGTGCCGGGAGCTGAAGGCCCATGAAGACACCCGCCACATTCCCGTAATTTTTGTCACCGCCAAAACCGACACCGCAGATGAGGCCGAAGGTCTGGCCTTAGGCGCTGTGGACTACATCCGTAAACCCATTGCCCCGGCCATTACCCGCAGACGGGTGGACAACCATGTCGCCCTGAAACGCTATCAGGATCACCTCATTTTCCGTCACAAAACCCGCTGTCAGACCATGGCCCAGGCCCTGAAAGCGGAAAATGAGAACCGCCTTCGTCAGGAAAGTTATTTCCGCCAGCTTTTCGCCCACGCGCCCCAGGCCATCTTTCTCGTCAACCCCGAAGGCCGGGTCATGGAAGCCAATCCCGGTGTGGAGCGCATCCTCGGCTATGCCGCAGAAAGCCTTGCAGGTACCGCACTCTCGGATCTGGAGGCGGAAAAAAATCCGGAAAACCGTGCGCTGCTCTCCCGCATCCTCAACGGGGAAACCGTGCACTGTGAAACCTGCACCCGCCATGCCAAGGGCCACCCCATCCCCATGTCCATGGTCGGCTATCCCGTGCAGACCTCCCCGGACAATGCGGATATCTTCCTTGTGATGGAAGACATTTCCAGAAGAAAACGTCTGGAGGCCGATCTGCGCCATCAGGCATCCCACGATGCCCTCACCAACCTTGCCAACCGCAGCCTCTTTGCCAGCCGCCTGAACGATCTGCTTGACAACCCGGAGCGCAGGGCCGAAGCAGCCGTTCTCTTTGTGGATCTTGACCGTTTCAAGGCCGTGAACGACAGCCTCGGGCATTCCGCCGGAGATCAGCTGCTCTGTGAGGTGGCCCGCCGTTTCCGGGACAGCGTGCGTCCCTGGGATCTTGTGGCCCGCATGGGCGGAGATGAGTTTGCCCTTCTGGTGGAAACGGTGCACACGGTTCGGGATGTGCAGGACATTACCCGCCGCATCCTTGACGCCGCAGCCCGTCCCTTTAAGGTGGAGGGAAAAAGCGTGCACATTGGGGCCAGTATCGGCATCGTGCATCCCTTATCCGGCTACAAAAGCTCGGAATCCGTGATGCGGGACGCAGATCTTGCCATGTACAGGGCCAAAGCCGCAGGCAAAGGCCGTTTTGAAATGTTTCACAAGGATTTTCACCACAGGGCCGTGAGTGCCATGGAAATGGAAGGGGCCCTCCGCAGGGCTTTGGAAAAAAGGGCCTTTCCCGTCTGGTTCCAGCCCATTGTGGATCTGGAAACGGGAAAGGTCGCAGGATTTGAGGCCCTGGTACGCTGGCAGCAGGCGGATGGCACCATGGTTTCTCCCGCAGACTTCATCCCCCTTGCCGAAGAAACGGGACTGATCGTCCCCCTGGGCCGTCAGGTGCTGGAAAAGGCTCTGAAAACTGCCGCCTCCTGGCCCTGCGACACCCTCCGCCCCTATCTTGCCGTAAACGTCTCCGCACGCCAGTTCGAAGAGCCTGATTTTGCGGATATTGTGGCCGGTTGTCTGGAAAAAAGCGGTTTTGAGGCAAACCGCCTTCACCTTGAAATCACGGAAAGCCTGCTCTTCTCCCAGTCTGAAACGGCTATGACGGTTCTGGATCAGCTGCGCAGACTGGGGCTTTCCATTGCCATTGATGATTTTGGCACAGGCTACGCCAACCTCACCTGGCTGCAAAAATTTTCCGTGCAGCAGATCAAAATTGACAAAAGCTTTGTGGCCGGTCTGTCCGACCGGCCCGAGTGCATGGAAATTGTCCGCAGCGTCATGGAACTTTCCTGCCGCATGGGCTTTTCCGTCGTGGCTGAAGGCATTGAGACGGAAATCCAGAAAAACATCCTCACAGGTTTCGCCTGCCCCCTCGGCCAGGGCTATCTCTTTTCAAAACCACGGCCCGAAGAAGATCTGCTGCCGTTTTTTTCCAAGAAGGCAGGCTGAAGACCTCAGTCTTCTTCAAGGATAAATTCCCAGGCACACCACCACCCGTCCGGATGGGCATCGGGCGGGCAGCCGATGCAGTGTGTCCGGATACGGGCATCCACCTCCCTGGCAAAGAAGGGATACTCCACCAGCCCTGCGCTTTTGCAGGGATAATCGGCAAGCCCCTTGCGCTTTCTGGCATCCTGCACCCGGCACTTGTGCATGCGGAACACAAAACGATCCGGCCCCGTATCCTCCATGCTCTGCTCATTGATAAAGGCGTAAAGTCTGTGGTTCAGGGCCTTTTTCAAGCCTTCCAGCCCGGGACGCGGCCCAAGGTTCAGACTTTTACGGATCATGGCTGCTTCAAAGGGTGAAAAATGGGCCCAGCAGGAATCATTGCAGCGCTTAGCGTCATTCATCCCGTGACGGAACTCCACCCCCTGAAACCACAGCCCGTCCAGGGCCAGCCAGTTCAGGGAAACGGCTTCCCGCAGGGCCTCCAGTTTTTCCTGCGGCAGCTCCAGAAGGGGAGCGGGCAGCCCGTCTTTCATGGGAAAACCCAATACCTTGGCGAAACGGTTCATCTGCACATCCAGAACACCGCTGCATACCTTTGAGAGAATCTCATGGCCCGCCTCTGGTCCCAGTTGATGGCGGACTTCGGCAAACCAGAGTCCGTAATGCACCATGCTGCGGTGAAAAAGATCCAGAACCATGGCTGCCATGGCTTCCGGTGACGGCGTGTCCTTCATGCTGTCCTTCATAGCGTTTTCCCCTGTCTGACGGGTCAATGGGCGGACTGCCGGGGCAGTCCATACGTGGCCAAAGCCTTTTCTCTGAACCTTTCTGTAGTAAGAGTATGCAAAAACAGGGCCGCCCCTCCTTTTCAGTCCGGACATGATACCCTCATAACATCCTGATATTTAATATCATTACCCCAAAGACCTCCTGATCTGCCCGGATTTCCCCCTTTCCCCATGTGCAGAATCCGCCACATTTTTCCGCTTCGCATCCGGATAAGCTTCTCTTTCAAAAGACAATACCTCTCCGGATTCAGCAACCCCATATGGTGGCGATCCTTCCCCACTCCCTGACCCATAATAACAATTTCTGATTACCACCCTGACTCAGCCATGCAGTCGCAGATTTTGCCCATGCAGCACTAAACTCAGCGTTCCCACGCTGGAGCATGGGAACGATAGCTGAAAAAAGATGGTAATCAGTTAAAAATTTGACATCCTCTTTCTCCCCTGCTACACGGATGACATGTCAGTCACCACCTCCGATAAAGTCAGCACACGGCAGAACATCCTGGATGCGGCAGTGCGTATCTTCAGGGAAAAGGGGTTCCAGAAAGCCCGGATCTCGGATATTGTCTCCGCAGCCGGTCTGGCCCAGGGAACCTTCTACCTCTATTTCAAATCCAAAGAAGACATCGCCCGGGAAATCTGCAAATCCTTCATGGAAAGCCTCACCCATGTCTTTGAGTCCGATGAGGATGTCTTTACCAGCCGAACCCTGGAGGAACTGCGCATTCGCCTCCGCAGAATGCTGGTGGAAGCCCTTTCCATCCTTCAGGCGGATGCCGAGGCTGCGGAAATTGTTCTGCGGGAGGGCATCGGCCATGGCGGACTTTTCAAAGAGCTTTACGAGGATCTCATCTTCGGTTTCATCAGACTGCTGCACGGCAGGCTGGAAAATAGTCAGGCCCGTGGCCTTCTGCATGTACCGGATCCCGAAACAACGGCGGTTTTCATTGTAAGTCTGGTGGAACGCAGCTTCTTTTTTTTCATGGTCATGCGCGGCACCCTGGACGTGGAAAAAATTGCGGAAGAGATGAGCCTCTTCATCCTGAACGGTCTTGCCCGAAAGGGAAGCGACGGGTAAGAAACGGCTCCCGCGCCGAAACCCTTGCTGCGCCAGTCGAAAAACCATGGCTGAAGGGAAATCGATTGAAAAAGGTCTTTACAGCCTGAGATAAAGCCCCTATTGTGACTGACGAGTCAGTCAAGGGTTGCAAAAAAAAATGTGGATTTGATCTGCCATAGCCCTTCTTGATGACTGACAAGTCAGTCGCTCCCTGACCTGCTATGGAACCCCTTTCAAGGAAATCTGCTAACGAATAAATGACTGATGGGTCAGTCGTAATCACATAAAGGACACCCTATGCCGAGACTCACCTCACCCCTCCTTTCCCTGGCTGAAAAACCCAAAATACTCTTTCCCCTTCTGCTGCTCGCAACCCTGTTTCTGGCCTTCGGCGCAAGACAGCTTTCCATCCAGAACGACATCATGTTCATGCTGCCGGACAGCAATGCGGAAAAACTCTTTTTCCTGGAGACCCAGGAAAAATTCGGCTCCGGCACGGGCATCGCCATTGCCATCTCTTCAGAAAAAGGCATCTACGATCCCCTGCTTCTGGAAAAAATCCAAAAAGCCGGAGACCGCATCCGGAACGCCAACCAGACCATCCCCGCCCGCATCCTCGAGAAACGCTTTTCCCTTGGGCCTTCAGATGCTCTGCTTATCACCGCTTTTTTACAGAACCACATGCGTATGGAAGGCCCGGATGCCCTTCCGGAAACGAGCCTTTTCACAGAAAAAGAGACTCTGGAGGAAGCCCTTTCCGAAGCCCTGCCCCCGGCCCTTTACGGAGAAAACCGGGAGAGCCTCATCCAGACCACAGCCGCCCACCTCTCCCGCATGGCTGTCTCCCTGCCCGATCCCGGAGCCGCACTCATGGGGATCGTCAGCCAGCCCACGGACAGCCGGGGCTTCAACCGGGGCGTATGGGTGGACGAGGTCTCCTCCCTCATGGAAAGTGATACCGTGTGGCCGGAGTTCGCCTTTCCCGAAGATCTGGAAAATTTTTTCCTTTCAAGGGGGTTTTCCGAAAAAAAGGAGGCCCGAACCTTGAGCCGTATCCTCCTTGAAAGGGGAAAACTCTCCCCCAAAGCCCTGCACGGTATTCTCCACAAGGAAGA
The DNA here is from genome assembly GCF_059569355.1 of Desulfobotulus sapovorans DSM 2055. Taxonomy (NCBI): domain Bacteria; kingdom Pseudomonadati; phylum Thermodesulfobacteriota; class Desulfobacteria; order Desulfobacterales; family Desulfobacteraceae; genus Desulfobotulus; species Desulfobotulus sapovorans. Next base: position 57,276 of record NZ_JCANVJ010000017.1, read on the forward strand.
AGAAAGCCTCAGACGGTCCGGGCTTTCCAAGGTTTTTCTTTCCCGTCTTCAGGAAACAAGCCTCCGGGATGCGGACTTTCTTTCTGAGCTTTCCCGGCTTCTCCAGCAAAGCCCCAAACAGATCCGGACGGGCAGGATTTTTACAGAAGGAGAAAGCAGCCTTGAAGATCTTAAAACCCGGCTCCATGCCTGGGCCCTCTTTGAGGGAGGCCTGTACAGCAAGGATGAGCGGAGCACCCTCATCCTGATCCGCACGGCTCCCAATCTCACCAAGGCCCACAAGGCCCTGCTCCTTTCCGAAGTACGGCAACTCCTTGATGAGGTCTTCGGGGATTCCCCCTACCGCTATGCCCTTGCCGGAGAGCCGGTGGTGGATGATGCCATCGGCGAGTACATGAGCCATGACATCCAGAGGCTTTTTCCCTTTGTCACCCTGGTGGTCATGGCCTGTCTCTTTCTCATGTTCCGCAACCTTTCCGGTGTGCTCTATCCCATGCTCACGGTACTGCTCTCCCTTGTCTGGTGTTTTGGCATCATGGGCTATGCCGGGGTACCCGTATCCCTTGTCTCCTCGGCCCTGCCCGTCCTGCTGGTGGCTGTGGGCACAGCCTATGCCATCCACCTGACCCATGCCCTTCAGGAAAGCGTCCCCCCTGCTGCGGACAGACTCCAGAGAATAAAAATCGCAGGCCGTGTCCTCAGCCTCACCGGCGGCGGGGTGCTCATGGCAGGACTGACCACCTTTGCGGGCTTTGCCTCCCTTGCCAGCAACGCCATCGTGCCGCTGCGGGATTTCGGGATTTTCATCGGCCTTGGGGTGCTCTTTGCCCTTGGCATCGCCATGGTGCTGACTCCGGCCCTTTTCATCCGCTTCGGGTTCCGGAAAAAACGCCTCCCCCCAATCACTCCGGCTGAAAAAAGCCCCTTTATCACCCGTATCTGCCTTTTCTGCTGCAAAAAACCCAAAACCGTCACAGCCCTCTACCTGGGTCTCTTCTGCCTTTCCATGGCAGGCTTTTCCCTTCTCCGGGTGGAAATGAACAACATCACCTTTTTCAGAGAAGAAGCCCCCATCCGCAAAGCGGACATCTTCATCAACAAACACTTTGCAGGAACCACCGGGCTGTCCCTGGTCTTTTCCGGAAAAAATCCGGGCGATGCCCTGGATCCGGATCTCCTCCGCTTCCAGGAGGCCCTCAGCCGCCATCTCACGGTAACCCACCCTGAAATCGGAAAAGTCATTGGAGCCGCAGATTTCATCCAAAAGATGAACCAGGCCTTTTTTGACAATGATCCCGCCCGTTACAGACTGCCTGCTTTGGAAGAACTCTACGGAGAGCAGAGTGAAACAGCCCTGAAGGCCCAGTATGAAGCCTACATGGACAAGTATCCGCGCAAGGACACAAAATCCTTTCTGGATCCCACAAAAAAGGAAGGCCTGCTCAGCATCCAGCTTCAGACCGGCGCAAGCTCGAAAGTGGAGGAGGTGGCCCGGACAGTGAGCACCTTCCTGAACGGCCCGGAAGGCCAGATCCTGAAAGATAAAGGCATAGGGGCAAGGCTCACCGGCGCAGGACTTCTTTACATCGAGGCCAACCAGCTCATCGTGAAGGGGCAGATCGGCTCCATCCTCATCTCCCTTGTCCTGGTTTTCCTTGTGGTCAGCCGCATCATGAAATCTTTCCTCTACGGGCTTTTCAGCCTCATTCCCCTCAGCTTCACCATCATGGGCATCTTCGGGGTCATGGGCTTTTCCGCCATTCCCCTGGATGTGGCCACGGCCATCACCGCCTGTGTGGCCATCGGCATCGGCATTGATTACGGCATCCATTATCTGGTGCACTACCGGGATGCCCGCAACCGGGGCCTCGGCCACAGGGAGGCGATAGAAGAGACAGCAGCGGGTACGGGAAAGGCCATTTTCTTCAATGCCGCAGCCGTCACCTCAGGCTTTCTCGTGCTTCTCGCATCGGCCTTCATCCCCCTCGTCCATCTGGGGCTGCTCATCTCCCTGACCATGGTCTCTTCAGCCCTGGCCGCCGTCACCCTTCTGCCCGCTGTCCTTACGCTTGCGGCTCCCAGACTCCATGGCCTTCATTCCAGAAACAAGGAAGCCCAAAAACTTCCTGAAAACACCACAGGCCCATCCCAAAACCCCCTTACCCTGAACCCAGGAGGCACTTCCCATGCGGCATAACCCCCTTTTCTTCACCCTCATCGTATTTTTCAGTCTTTCCAGCCCGACCCTGGCCATGGGCCCCTTCAACGCCGCCACAGCCAGAGAGGATGGCCAGATCCTTGCGGAAACCGTGGAAAGTTTCAACAGGCCGGAAAAGGATCTTTCCATGCGGGGCGTCATGATCCTTCTGGCCGGAAACACAGTCACCGATACCCGGCAGGTGGCCATCCGCCAGAAAACGGAAGGAGAGCGCAACCGCTACGCCCTCCGCTTTCTGGACTCCATCAAACGGGGCCTCACCTTCCTCACCATTGAAAACGAAGACAAGGACAACGATCAGTACCTCTACATCCCGGCCCTGGGCAGGGCAAGAAAGGTGGCCTTAAGCGACAAGCAGAACGCCTTTGAGGATACGGACTTTTCCTTTGAGGATCTGGGAGGCCGCAAGGTCAGTGATTATGTCCATGAACGCAGAAGTGATGCCACCTTTTCAGGGAAAAGCTGCTTCCGGGTGGAGTCCCTGGCAAAGGATGGGGCCGCAAAATACCCAAGACAGCTGAGCTGGATCGACAGGGAAAACTTCGTCCCCCTTCAGGTGCGGTTTTTCGGCAGGGACGGCAGCCTGGAGCGGGTGATTGTGGCAGGCGATGTCCGGAAAACCGGCGGTATCCACATCCCCTTCAAAATCGTTGCCAAAGACCTCAAGGCCAGCCACACAACGGAAATCACCCTGACCGAGGCCGTCGCAAACACCGGCCTTGACGGCGGCATCTTCACAAAAGACCAGATGGGGGATTCCTGGTGATGACATTTTTTCCCCGAAAAAGCAGGCCTTCCTGGGCCAGAACCCTTGTTTCCATGCTTCTGGCCGTCTGCCTTCTGCCCCAAAGCCTTCCGGCTGAAGAGATGGATGCGGATCTGGATTTCAGCGCCCTCCTTGGAGAAAGGGGAGCGGAAAGCAGTCCGCCCCCTGCGCCTGCTCCGGTAAAAGAATACACCCTTGAAGGCGAAGTCCGCCCTTCCGTCTGGTATCCTCTGCATGAGCCCTATGAGATGCGCAGCACCCACCGCATGGATCTTCTTATGGAAAAGCCCGGAGACGACAGTCTGGTTGTGGCAAGGCTGAAGGCCGACTACCAGAGCCGGAAGGAAAAGGATACGGCGGATGCGGATATCCGGGAGCTGTATGTTCAGAAGCGCTTCACACTTGCAAAAAGTACCCGGATGTCCTTCACCGCAGGCAAGAAAATTGTCCACTGGGGCAAGGGAGATGAGATCCGGCCCGTGGATCGCGTGTCTCCGGAAGATCTGCGCCATTTTCTCTATTACGACAAGAACGACAGAAAAACGGGAATTCCGGGATTTTTCCTTGAAAGCAGCTTTCAGAGCGGGCTGCGCATTGAAGGCTTCTGGTCTCCCGTTTTTGTGGCGTCCACCATGCCGGAAGCAGACAGCCACTTTGCCCCGCCCCTTCTGGACGCCTACCGCAGCGCAGGCGGCAGACTTCATGCCAGTGATGAGGACTGGATCTGGGACAACGACGCCTCCTTAGGGCTTCGCATCAGCCTTCCCGTCAAAAACGCGGACATCTCCTTTTATGCCTGGAAGGGCAAAGATCCCATGCCCCATCTGCGTGCAACCCACATCAAGGATCGCATCACCGTCTCCGATCTGCTGGAAGCCCTCGACATCCCTGTCCCCGAAGTTCCAAACCCGGGAACCCTTCTTGACACTGTCCCTGAACTGCCCGCCCGCTGGGCCCATCTGAATCCCACGCGGGAGCTGCTCCTTACCAAACTCCGGGAGGACTCCAGCCTGGCCTATGCCGAAACCGTGGAAAAACTGCTGGCCACCCTGCCCGATCCGGACAGCTTCCTTTTTCTGGAAATCCCCCCCCTTCCCTCGGATCTCGCCTATGATCACCGGGATACGCTTTTCCTTGGAGCCGATATGGAGTTCAGCGCAGGGGCCTATGTCTTCCGGGGAGAGGCCGCCTGGCAGATGCAGGGCAACTATGAGCTGGTGGACTTTACCCGGAACCCCGAACTGCTGTACCGCTTTCCCCAGGCCGTGGTGCAGAAAGACAAACTGGATTTTCTCTTCGGCATTGACAGAAACGACCTGCTCCTCCGGAACCTTTTCGCCAATGTGCAGTACGTGGGCATCTTTCTTCCGGATCACGGGGATTATCTTCAAAACAAACAGTTCCGCCACGGCATGACCGTCTGCCTCAGGTATTCCATTCTGGATTCGCGGATCAGCGGTATGTGGCGTCTTTTCACCTGGCTGGACTCCCACGACCGTCAGCATCAGGTTGAGCTTTCCTTCAAACCCGCCAAAAACCTCCTGTTCACCACAGGGGTCTTTTTCTACGACGGCGGCACCGAAAAGGATCTCTTTGGCCAGTTCAGGGAAAAGGATTTTTCCTTTCTCCGGGCCAGCCTGATCTTCTGAACCCGATCATCCAGACCTGATTTCTAAAAAAGGGAGAGCCCTTCTTTTTCCTGGCACCCGCCCGAACCCTTTGACATCCGGCCCCTTTTCAGGCTAGATCCCCCGCAGCAGGTTCCCGGAAACAGGCTCCCCATGGTCCCCCTCCATGGCGGCATTTTTTACCACGGACAAGGAGACACCATGCAAACATCCTGCACCCAATGCGGCGAATGCTGCCGAAAAGGCGGCCCTGCCCTGCATATTGAAGACAAGTTCCTCGTCATGCAGGGAAAGCTTCCCGCCAGCGGGCTCTTTACCTTAAGAAAGGGCGAGATCGCCCTGGAACCCATCGAAAACAAAAAAATCACACTGGAAGAAGAACTCATCAAAATCCGGCCCGACCGGAACAGAGACTGGGCCTGCATCCATCTTTCCGAAGACGGGGGGGCCTGCGACATCTATGAGACCCGGCCCGTGGAGTGCCGTCTTCTCAAATGCTGGGATCCCCGCGCCCTTCTCGCCCGCTATCAGGAAGACAGGCTCACCCGCAAAGACCTTTTCGGCGCTGTGGAAGGACTCTGGGATTTAATCGAAGATCATGAGAAACGCTGCGGCTATGGACGCATTGCAGGACTTGTGGCGGATCTTGAAAACGAGGTGCTCCGGGAAGAGCGCGTGCAGAAGCTGGGGGAGATTCTTCTGTATGACAAGCACATACGGGAACTGATGAAAGAAAAAAAACCGGAGATGGGCTTACTTGAAGATCTCCTCTTCGGCAGACCCCTCATGGAAACCCTTCCCCTCATGTTTGACCTGAAAATTGAAAAAAAAGAACACGGATGGGTGATCAGACCCAAACGCATTCCTGTCTGAAACATCATCCCGCAAAAGGGGGCTTTGCCCCCTTCCTTCCTGAGGACATCTTTTCCATGGAATCCATAGAATCCTACTTCAAGTTTTTCATCGCAATGGCCGCCATTGTCAACCCACTGGGGGCGGTTCCCATTTTTCTGAACGCCTGTAGTGACGAATCCCTGAGAGACAAGAAAAAAACCATCAAAACAGCTTCCATAACGGTTTTTTTTGTCCTCTTTATTTCCCTGATTTCAGGAGAGGCCCTTTTGCGGGTCTTTGGGATTTCCATGGCTTCCTTCCGGGTTGCAGGCGGCATTCTCATCCTGCTCATGTCCTTCAGCATGCTTCAGGCAAAGGTCAGCCCTGCAAAACAGACCCAGGAAGAAGCAGAAATTCTGGAATCCAATATCAAAGAAAGTATTGCCGTCGTTCCACTCGGGATTCCCCTGATGGCAGGCCCCGGCGCAATCAGTACCGTCATTCTGTACGCGCAGCGCCACAGAACCGTTCAGCATTATCTGATTCTGCTTGGCCTGATCCTCAGCATCGCCATCCTCTCATGGACTGTTCTGAGGATCGCACCGGCCATCGCCTCCAGACTCGGCCAGACAGGCATCAACATTGTCACAAGAATCATGGGGCTGCTCATGGCTTCCATCGGCATTGAATTCATGGCCAACGGACTTAAAATCCTCTTTCCTGTGCTGACATCCCTCTGAACCAAAATCAGGAAGGCCCCTGTCAGGCAGCTTCCGAAGCCTCGCTGCCCGTCTCTCTCCTGCCGGAAACGGGCTGAAAGCATCCGGGCTTGCATTTCACCGAAAGACAGACCGCCTCCGGGCAGACCGCGCACCGGGTGTAGTCGAAAACCGGCAGATTGCCGTCCATGGAAAGCGCCCCGTGGGGACAGGCCTTCGTGCAGAGGCGGCAGCCGATACAGCCAAAATCGCAGGCTTTTTTCGTTTCTCCGCCCTTTTCCGGGTTCCGGCACAGAATCACGCTTTTTGCCGTTTCCGGAACCATGGAAATCACCCCTCTGGGACAGGCCTTCGCGCAGAGACCACAGCCGATGCAGGCCGAGGCGTCCACCTCCGCAATGCCCCTTTCATTGATGGTAATGGCCTTTTCCGGACAGACGGACACACAGCTTCCCAGCCCGAGGCAGCCCCACTTGCAGGCCTTGTCCCCTTCGGCCATGAGGGAGGCAGCCCGGCAGTCGGCAATGCCTTTATAGGTGAAAAGACTGCGGCAGCCTTCCACGTTCCCGCCGCCGCAGGCCACAAGGGCCTTTGCCGCCACCACCTCTTCGGCCTCCTTGCCTGCAATACGGGCCACCTCGCGGGCCACATCCGTTCCCCCCGGAAGACAGAGGGCGGGCGAAACTTCAGGTTCCGTCACCACCTTTTCCGCGTACTGACGACAGCCCGCATATCCGCAGGCACCGCACTGGCCCGAGGGCAGCACGGCCTCAACAAGATCAATGCGGGGATCTTCTTCCACATAGAGCCATCTGTCCGCTATGGCCAGCAGCAGACCGATCAGCGCCCCCAGACCACTCAGGGCCAGCACAGAAACCAGAATCTCCATCCTTGACATTCTCCTTTCCCGTTCCCGGAAAGCAGGCTGTGCGGGAACATCCTTCCATTAAGAGGATCACAAAAAGAACCGGGCATCTTCCCGGAATCGGCTCACATCCCCCTGCCCGTCCTCTTTTCCGGACAGAACCGGGGGTCCGGATTTTCTTTAAATAAAGATCTGAAAAGCCCCTCGCCCAGGGCGGAAGCCCGGAAAAAGCCCACAAGCCGGAACCTTTCCCGCCTTACAGGATGAGGCGGGAAACCCGCTTCTGCGCCCCGGCCCTTCACACCTTTACAAGTTCCATGCCAGCATGGGTAAAGTCCGGCTGCCAGTCCCCTTCGTCCGGGTCTTTTTCCTTCTTTCTTTCTGGCATACATCCTGCTTTCCTTATCCTCCATGGGCCGGGGCCGCACGACCCGCCGACCTTCCGGCACAGCCCCCCACCATCCACCCTTTTTTGAAAGGAGGCTTTCATGCGCACCACAGAAGGCATTGTCACCCACACTTCTTCCAGGGGCACCACCATCCGCGCATGCAGACCCGAGGCCTGTGCAGCCTGCAAAGGCAGGGATTTCTGCGGTGTCAACACCGCAACCATGGAAATCCGGGTAAAGACCCTGCACGGCCTTCAGACCGGAGATGCCGTTCTCCTCGGCATCGGCTCCAGAGAAATGCTGAAGGTCATGGCCCTCCTCTACCTTCTGCCCGTAGCCGCCTTTGTCCTCACCTGCCTCGGGGCCTACCATGCCGCCCTGCGGATGCAGCTTCCCGCAGACCCCATTGCTGCGGCTGCGGGGGCACTCTCCCTGGGGCTGACCTTTCTCCTCATCCGCAAAACCGGGCAGCGCCTCAGCCGCTCTCCGGCCTATACGCCCCGTATCCTCAAACGCCTGGACGCTCCCGGCCTGTCTGATTTTTCGGACAGACCTCCCTTCCCCCAAAAGGGACAGGGAGAAAACAGAACGCTTTTTTGATTCATATTCGACAAGTTAGAAGCAATGGCATCCAATTTGCTTTTTACCGTCACCGACTGCCCATCTCTCCTGAAAAGGGCGTGGACGCCCCCCCGGTCGTCCGCGCCCTCCCAGGAAAGACCCGTCGCCCACCTCTGCATCACAAACGTAAAAAACCGGTTGGGCCTCCCGGTACCTTTCTGAACTGAACGGACATTAAAGGCGGATTCCCATGCAGCCACTTTCTCCCAAAATACTCTTCAGCATCGCCCTCCTCCTTTGCGGTATGGGCTTTGGCGCTTACGCCCTCTTCCCCCCACCCGGCCCGGACGGCGGCGAACCCGTGCGCCTCCTTTTTGAGGGCAAGGCCGGTCATGTGCTCTTTGACCACACGGTTCACACAGAAAGCTATGGCATCGACTGTGCGAGCTGTCATCACAACCTCGACTACGGGGACGACACCTATTCCTGCGCCGTCTGCCACGAAAAAATTTCCGATGATCCCAACATGCTGTCCCTGACCGATGCCTACCACGAGCAGTGCATCCAGTGTCACAGGGATGAACAGGCGGGTCCGGTGGACTGCGCCGCCTGTCACAACCGCTGAAGGCCGCAGAGGGCAGTGCCTTCACCCTTAAAAGCTGCCCGCCTCCGCTCCGAAAAACAGGCCCAGGCCTCTGACATCCGCACCAGGAGAATGCCCATGATTGTCAACCGACTCCTCACCCTTGGCTCTTCGCGGCTCCGTTACGCGCTGCTGCCGCCAACCCTGCCCACACCCGACCCCCTCCCCGCCCCCTTAAGCGTCACCCTGCTTTCGGATCAGAACCTGAAACAGGGCATGGGCGGCCGGGAAGCCCTGCTGCGGCTGAAGGAAACACCGGGAAAAGCCTTTCGCCTCCAGAAGGGAGACAGCGTGGCCAAAGGCCAGATCCTCCAGCTGCTGGACAAGGGACAGGCGGTGATTGCCCCCATTTCCGGGGTGATCGCCTCCATGACCCCTTACGTGGGCGACTATGGCCGGGTTTACCTAAGCCTCACCATAGAGGCTGCGGAGAGCGACCTTCTTCCCGAAGCCCCGCCCTTTCAGCGGGAAGACATGTTCCGTGCGGCTCCCGGACTGCCCGGTAAACCCTGTCTGCCCGAAACCCCGCCCCAGCGGGTGATCATCAGCGGCCTTGGCTCCGACGTGCTGGCCACCAACAACCAGTATGTGCTGAAAACCCGGACCAAAGACCTTGAAGCGGGCATGGACTGGATCCGCAACACCTGGCCTGGGGCAGCCATCCATCTCATGGTGGCCGAAGGGCAGCAGAAGGACTGGACAACCATGCCTTTCTGCACCGTCCATGGCGTGGCACCCGTATACCCCCAGGCCTCCCCAAGACTCCTGCACCGGGCCGTAACGGGAAAGGAAGCCCCTGCGGAAAGCCCCCTCGAAGAGGCGGGCACCCTGGTGCTTCAGGCCGAAGCCCTGGCCGCCATGGGCGTTCTCTATGCCACGGGCGTTCCCCCCCTGCACAAGCTGGTGCAGGTCATGGGCAAGGACGGGGTGGGCCATCTGGTTTCCGCCTGCATCGGCACCCCGGTTTCCATCGTGCTGGCCCATCTGGGGCTTAAGGCCGAATACGGCGACCGGGTCATCCTCGGCGGCCCCATGACAGGCTATGCCGTCTATCAGGATGACTTTCCCGTCTGTCCGGACACGGACACCCTGCTCATTCAGGCACCAGAAAGGGGCGTTCCCTGCCAGACCCCGGCCTGCCTCAACTGCGGGGCCTGCACCCGCATCTGCCCCGCACGGGTGCCCGTCAATCTCATGCTCCGGGTTCTGGAAGCAGGACACTACGAGGAAGCGGCCGAATCCTTTGATCTCATGAGCTGTATCGACTGCGGCCTGTGCAGCTTTGTCTGCCCCGGCCAGATTCCCATCTTCCAGTACATCCAGCTGGCCAAATACGAACACCGCCGCCACCTCGCGGACGAGGCCCTGCGCCAGGAGGTGGCATTATGACAGCCGCCTCCCCGCGCTTCACCATCAGTTCTGCCCCCTTCATCCACTGCGGGCACACCACGACCCGCCGCCATCTTTTCATCATGGCCGCCGCCCTGCCCGCCCTTGTACCGGCCCTCCTCTCCTTCGGAGGATCTGCGGCGGCGGTTTTCCTGCTGGCTGTAGGCTCAGCCATGGTCTGGGAGCTTCTTTTTCAGAAGCTTTTCCGCAGACCCTCCCGCGCCCATGACGGGGGCGCTGCCCTCACGGGCCTGCTCATCGCCATGCTCATGCCTCCGGCCATGCCCTGGTGGGCCGTGATCACCGCCACAGGGCTGGCCATTGTGCTGGGCCGGGAACTTTACGGCGGCACAGGGGCCCATCCCTTTAACCCCGTGGCCCTGATCACCGCACTGCTGCTCATCTCCTGGCCCCAGCTCTATGATCTCGACCGTACCTTCCTCCATCACAGCCTCGACTTTTCCGCCGTATGGCCCCTTGTGGAGGTGAAGGCCATGGGGGCGGAAGCCGCAGCCCGGTTCAGCCTGATGGATCTCTTCCTTGGCCGGGAAATCGCCTATATGGGAACAGGATGCGCCGCAGGGCTTCTTCTGGGCGGACTCTTTCTCATGGCAAAGGGCATCTGCCGCTTTGAAATCTGCCTTTCCTTTATCCTCGGTATTCTGCTCACAGCCACAGCCTTTCACCTGGCAGATCCCGCCCGCTACGCAGGCCCCCTTTTCCATCTCCTCACAGGCAGCACCCTCTTTGCCGCCTTTTTTCTCATGCCCGAAGATGCGGGCTCTCCGGCGCTGCCCCTGCCCATGTTCCTCTTTGGCCTGGGCGGCGGTGTGCTGGTCATGCTCATCCGCAACATCGGCGTGTACAGTGACGGCGTGGTGTTCGCCGTACTCCTGATGAATCTTCTTACCCCCATCCTGGACAGGATGCGGCCCAAAGCCCTGGGGAGGTCCTCATGGGAGAAATGATACGTATGGTGGCCGTTCTGGCCGTTCTCAGCGCCGTCTCCGGAGGGGTGCTGGCCGGGGTGCAGCAGTGGACGCGGGAACCCATTGAACGCCAGCAGCTTGCCAATGAGAAAGCCCCTGCCATCCGCCATATTCTGGAAGGTATGGAAAACGACCCCATCACCGAACGCTTCACCCTTAAGGACGGCGACAAAAACCGGCAGTTTTTTCCGGGCCTGCTTCCGGACGGGTCTGTCATGGTGCTGGAAGGCAGCAGCCAGGGCTTTTCCGGTGACATCCATGTCATGGTGGGCATCCGCATGGACGATGACACCCTGGCAGGCATTGGTGTGACCACCCACAGTGAAACACCGGGCATCGGCTCCAGAGCCAAGGACGATCCCTCCTTCAGCCGCCAGTTTGCGGGGAAAAAGGCTTCAGACCCCCAAGCCCTGAGATCCGATGGCGGCGACATCGACGGACTCAGCGGTGCCACCATCACGTCAAAGGCCGTGTGCCGGGCTGTGGAAGAAGCCACAGCTGCCTACCTGCGCCTCAAGCCCGAACTGGAATCCCGCTTTTCAGGAAAGGAGGACTAAATGCCCCGTCCCCTGCACAAGGAATTTTTAAAGGGCCTGTGGGAGGAAGTGCCTCCTTTCCGTCTGGTTCTCGGACTCTGCCCCGTTCTTGCCGTGACCCGCAGTGTGGAAAACGGTATCGGCATGGGCCTTGCCACCGCCTTTGTTCTCGTATGCTCCAACATGCTCATCTCCCTCTTACGGAACCACATTCCCCCCAAGGTGCGCATCGCCTGCTACATTCTTGTCATCGCCACCTTTGTGACCATTGTGGATCTTCTCATGCAGGCCTTCACCTATCCCCTGTACCAGAAGCTCGGCATCTTCATTCCCCTCATCGTGGTGAACTGCATCGTTCTGGGCAGGGCGGAAGCCTTTGCCAGCAAAAACACCCTTCTCCCCTCCCTGGCTGACGGCCTTGGCATCGGCATCGGCTATACCCTCTCGCTGGCCACCCTGGGAACCTTAAGGGAGGTTTTCGGAAACGGCACCTTCTTCGGACACACGGTTTTCGGATCAGGCTACATGCCCCTCACCTTCCTTGTGGAAGCGCCCGGAGCCTTCATCGGCTTAGGGCTTCTTCTCGGGCTCATGAACCTCATCAGTCAGCGGCGATAGGAGACTCCCATGACCACCTACATCCTTCTGGCCGTCACCTGCATTCTGGTGAACAACATCGTCCTCACCCAGTATCTGGGCATCTGTCCCTTCATGGGCACCTCCAAGGCCATGGAAACCGCAACGGGCATGGCCATGGCCGTACTCTTTGTCCTTGTCATGGCCGGTTCCGTCACCTGGATGGTGGAACACTGGCTCCTGGTGCCTCTCGGCATCACCTTTCTGCGCACCATCGCCTTTATCCTCATCATCGCGTCTCTGGTGCAGTTTGTGGAAATGTTCCTCAAAAAAAGTGCTCCCGGCCTGTACGCCAGTCTCGGGATCTTTCTGCCCCTCATCACCACCAACTGCGCTGTCATGGGAACCTGCCTCCTGGCCATCAGCGCGGACTACAGTTTCATCGAAACTCTGGTGGCCTCCACAGGCTATGCCTTAGGCTTCGGCCTTGCCCTCATCCTCTTTGCCGGTGTGCGGGAGAGGCTCTTTCAGGGCAGAATTCCCAGGGCTTTCCGGGATACGGCCATCGGCCTTGTCACCGCAGGAGTCATTTCCTTAAGTTTTTTCGCCTTTAAAGGCATGGGCTGATCCCCATCATCCCCCCCCCCAGGCCACAAGCTTTTTCCATGAAGCCGTGCAACCCACGGCACAACCCCCAAAGGAGAGAACATGGCAGCAACAGAAAAAAAATGCATGACCATTGATGGCAACACCGCAGCAGCCCATGTGGCCTATGCCTTCAGCGACCTTGCCACCATCTACCCCATCACGCCCTCCACCCCCATCGGTGAAATCTCCGATGCCTGGGCAGCGGACGGACGCAAAAACATCTTCGGTCAGCCCGTGACCGTACGTCAGCTTCAGTCCGAAGCCGGGGCCGCTGGCTCCATGCACGGCGCCCTGGCCGCAGGGGCACTCACCTCCACCTTCACGGCCTCCCAGGGGCTTTTGCTCATGATCCCCAACATGTACAAGATGGCGGGTGAACTCCTTCCCGCCGTCTTCCATGTGACCGCCCGGGCCGTGGCCGCCCACGCCCTGTCCATCTTCGGCGACCATCAGGATGTCATGGCCTGCCGCCAGACGGGCTTTGCCCTGCTCTGCTCCAACTCTGTGCAGGAAGCCATGGACATGGCCCTTGTGGCCCATCTTTCCGCCATTGAAGGCCGGGTGCCCTTCCTTCACTTCTTTGACGGTTTCCGCACCTCCCACGAAGTGCAGAAAATCGAGGCCATTGCCTATGAAGACATGGCAGGTCTTGTAAACCGCGAAGCCATGGCAGACTTCAAGCACAACGCCATGAACCCCGAGCACCCTGAAATCCGTGGCACGGCCCAGAACCCGGACATTTACTTCCAGGGCCGGGAAGCCTGCAACCTCTTCTATGAGCAGCTTCCCCACATCGTGGCGGACTACATGAAAAAGGTCTCCGCCCTCACGGGAAGAAGCTACAGCCTCTTTGACTACGTGGGCCATCCCGAAGCAGAGCGCGTCATCGTGGCCATGGGCTCTGCCTGTGAAACCATCGAAGAAACCATTGATTATCTTGTTGCAAAAGGCGAGCGCGTGGGCCTCATCAAGGTTCGCCTCTACCGTCCCTTTGTGAACGAGGCCTTCCTTGCGGCCCTGCCCGCCACCGTGGAGCGCATCACCGTTCTTGACCGCACCAAGGAACCCAGTGCCATCGGTGAGCCTTTGTATATGGATGTCTGCACCGCCTTTATGGAGCACGGCGAAGCGCCCGCCATCGTGGGCGGCCGCTACGGTCTCGGCTCCAAAGA